>JAPOVX010000289.1 GCA_026707935.1 Paracoccaceae bacterium | reverse complement strand
CCTGCTCGACCGCCTCACCCATCACTGCGATATCATCGAAACCGGGAACGACGGCCGCCGGACCAACCCCCTCACACCAGACTGCCACCTTGGTTGCCGCGTTGCATCGAGCGGAACCCGAACACCGGAGCGGAATGCCCGGCAGAAGAGATTCTCCTGGAAAAAGAAGGACCTGCAGGTGGGTCAATTTTGAACGCGATTCCCGTGTCAGTTTTGAATTGGACTTGACACCTGTTGCCCGCGCCCTTGGATCCGTGGCACGGGCAAGGAACATGACGGCACTCGCCCGCGAAGTCGGAATGAGCCGCGTCGGCTTGAACAAGGCTCTGTCGGGAGAAGAAAATCCCACTCTCGCCACCGTCCTCAAAGCTGCCAAGGCGCTCGGTCTCGGAATCTCTTTTCGACCACAACCCGCTAAAGGTGCCAGTTGACGGTTTGACCTAAATGTTCCCCTTGATCTCGCCACGCCAGCCCCTTGGGAACCTCGGTATTTCGACCGGTGGCACGGTCGTTTTTTTGCGCGCGCTCATTGGGCCAATCAAATATTCGACAGTCGCCTCCCTTAAATCATTGCGCGTGGTTGCTTGGACCAACCCACACAACGATGGACCCATCCTTGTCGAACAGGATCAGATTGACCGGAGAACGACGATCATCCGGCATCGTAGATGAGGTGGCCCGGTCCGTGCAACCGGGCAACGCCGACGGATTTCGAGCGCGGTCTCGGGGCCGATGGATGGCGCCATGACCGTCGTCGAACGCCCTCGCTCGGGCTGATCTATAGCGGCCAACGGTGAGGAGTCACCGGATACCGGTGGTGTCGGCGAGTAGAGACGAGCATTGGCCGTAGCCCTTGCTGCACGGCCAAAGACGGCGGTGTCCGCAACAACGAACTGGAAATATCGCTCAGCGGATCACAGCACCAGCCGGCGATCGGTCCGGTCGATCAGTCTTACCATATCTTCGCTTGGGAATCGGTCGCGCGGCGGTGAGCTGATTTTCTGTAACTCTCCGGTCTTCGCTGCTGCCTCGATCGCAAGCAGCGCACGGACATCCGCAAGGCCCTCGGCTCCGTCGGGTTCGGGCTGGACATCGTTCCGGATGCAATCTGAGAAATAGGCGGTCTGTGCGCCGAAATGGTCGATGTCCGGGAAAGCTTTTTCCGTCACCCCGCCATTGCGGATGAGGCGCATTCTTGTCGGGGTCTCAAAACGGAAACCCGGGTTCATCTCGATGATCCCTTTGGTCCCGACGACCTGGTAGGCGTCGATCTCCTCTGCGTTGAAGCTGACGGTGAAGGTCGCAATGGCGTCGCCGGGAAAGCGCATGGTCGCCGAAATCGTTTCCTCGACCTCGGCAAAGCGGGGGTCGTCGCTGTGCCCTTTCATGGCAATGACATCGGTAGGTTCCGAGCCCAGGCAATGACGTGCGGCATTCAGGCAATAGACACCGATATCCTGCAGTGGGCCGCCCCAATGACCGGCTTTCAATCGATGGTTGTCGTCGTTGATCTGGGAGGAAAAGGCGGCCGTGAAATAGCGAGGCCTGCCGATTGCGCCGTCGCGGATGAGGCGGACGGCCTCGACCGTACCCTGCTCGCAATGCAGGCGGTAGGCGGTCATTAACATCGAACCGTTTTCCCGCGCCGCTGCGATCATCGCTTCGCACTCGGCCACACTCACCGCAAGCGGTTTTTCCACCAGCGCATGAATGCCTGCCCGCGCAGCGCGGATCGTGAAGTCGGCATGCAGCGAGTTGGGCAGTGCGATATAGACCGCGTCGAACAGACCGGACCGCAGGGCCGTGTCGTAGTCATCATAGCCGAAGACATGTTCCACGCCGTGGAAGGCCGCGAGTCTTGACGCGGCTTCCTTGTTACCGGTTACAATGGCGGAGATAGCCGAATTGCCGGTCTGGGCGACCGCAGGCATGAAGGCCTCCTGCGAAATCCAGCCTGCCCCGACAATGGCGTAACGAATCTTGCTCATACTATTCCCTCGATTCCTGGGCGCAGGACTTGCCGGATGCGGGACCGAATCCGCCGCACACCCGGCAAGTTTGCGTCGATGTTTGGTACTTGCCTCGTCACAAGGTCCCGAACCAGCACAACACCGGGATGTTCCGATTGTTCGTAAACCATGCGTTCCAAGGGCCCTGCTTCCTCTCCTATGGACCGTGAACACCTGGGGCCGGGATTTCAAGGGGTTCATCGTTCATCCGGAATGGTTTCAACATCTCGAATTCGCAGCCCTCGTCGGCCTGCGTGACTTCAGCGGCATAGAGACGGCCATAGCCGCGATGTTCTGGGCCGCGACGAAGGTTGAAGACCACGCGGCCCTGCGGTGCTCAAGCTCGGCGCCATCGACCAGAAGCTCCATCTTCCTGTCGCGGACTGAAAGCCGGATCCGGTCGCCGGTTTGCAACAGAGCCAGCATGCCACCGACGGCCGCTTCGTGAGAAACTTGGAGGACGATCGTGCCGAAGGCAGTGCCCGACATCTGTGCATCCGGAACGTGGAGAACCCGTTGCCGATGCTCTTGGAAGAACACACTTACCAGTTTTTCTTCTACAGCAACGAAGGTGATACCAGAGAACTCCGCGTGTGCATGTAACCGCTGGGGAACGGATTACGAAGTGCTGGTTGCTGGATTTTCCGGAGTATGATCGAAGGCAACAACTCCGACTTCACCAGTCAAGCGTTGATCCTGGACGGCCTGCGCGGCACCGGAGGGAACACCCGCGACAACGTACGCGGCGCCCAGATCGAGATGGCGGGTCAGCATGTCTTGCGTAAGCGAGAATGCCTGTTCACCGGTGTCCTTGTTCTCGAACGGGCCGATGATCTCTATATCCGGGTGGTTGTCTTTCAGATTGCCGACCGTACCACCCATGCGTCCCTCGTGCTGGCCAGCACCGAAGTAACCCGTGATTAACGCCCAACTTGCCCGAGCCGCACACATTTGAGCCACCAGTTTGCCAAGCTCACCGCTGGCAGCGCAGTTGTTCTGGCCAACATAAGTCATCCGTTTGGACGGTGCCTGACCTTCCGCGATCATCATGATGACCGGGATACCGGTGCCCACGGCATCGTCAATGATGCCTGCAGTTCCGTCAAACACGGGACACACCACGATCCCATCATAACCTTGCGAAATCGCCGCCTCGATCGAGCAAACGACCACCTCTTTCGACCATTGCCCTGCCCGGGCGGGCCAGACGACGTGGACATCCGCCCGTATTTCCCCCATCCGCTGGCCGAAGACCGCCAATTCATCCCGAAAAAACAGCGTTGGAAAGTCCCGGCCTTTCCCGTGACAGGTTGTGAGGAGAAATTTCCGTCGCTTTCAACCCATTCACCTGCGATACAATTTTGGCCGGCAAACAAAACCCATTCCTTAAATCAGTTGGCGTTGGACCAGATTACGCATGAAAGCGGACAATCCGTAAGTCCACGGCGGGCACTCGCCGCTCTTGCGGACAAAATTAGTCAAGGTGCCCAACCCGGTCGCCGTTATCTCCACCATATCGCCTGCCTTGTGGGTAAATCCTTCGCCGGGCACATCGCGATCTTCTGTGGGCGCGAACAGCGTTCCCAAATAGAGCATGAATCCATCGGGATATTGGTGGTTTTCGTTGATCGTCTGGGAAACGATGTCGGCAGGATCCCGGCTGATTTCGGCCATGGCTGAATTACCTTTCAGAAAATAACCATCGAGACCTGTCACGGTCATTGTTAGTTCCGCGTTGCGAACGTCATCCATTCCATAATCCGCATCAAACAAACGGATGAAGGGGCCTATCGACGCCGAGGCGTTGTTGTCCTTTGCTTTGGATAGAAGAAGTGCCGAACGGCCTTCGAAATCCCGTAAGTTCACATCGTTACCGATCGTCGATCCCTGGATTTCGCCTTTGCTGTTAACTGCAAGGACGATCTCGGGTTCCGGGTTGTTCCATACAGATTTGGGATGCAGGCCGACCGGCGTGCCCCAACCGACGGCGGAAAGCGCCTGAGCCTTGGAAAACACTTCGGCATCAGGGCCGATTCCGACTTCCAGATATTGCGACCACAGACCTTCTGCGATCAGCGCCTCTTTGACCTGTTCCGATTTGGCCGAACCGGGCACTATGTCTGAAAGGCTGGCGCCGATCTTGTCACCTATTCGCGCACGTATCGCTTCGGCCGCCTGTGGATCGCCCGCAGCGCGCTCTTCTATCACGCGCTCGACCATTGACCGGGCAAATGTCACACCCGCGGCCTTGACCGATTGCAGATCATTTGGGGCGAGGAAATGTCGCTTGTTTGGATCAGACTGCGCATTCAAACTGTCGGATTCAAGATCAGCCAGCGTTGCAATCCGACGACCCGAAATATTCGCTATATGGCCCGCCGGATTTTCCAGTTCCAGCAGGTCCCGCATGGTTGGGATGTCTCGCGAGGTTATATCGATTAGGTCCCCGTCGCAAAGTTTAACCAGAACCGGTCCCGTGTCCGGCACCCAGACTCGACCTACGAATACGCCGTCAGTTTCGCTCAAATTTGTTTGTGTCATTTCAACCAACCTGTTTGCGATCGCCCAAGGCGACATGAATGGACTTGGTTTCCATATGCTCGTCGACGCCCATCTTTCCACATTCGCTGCCAGTGCCAGACCGCTTTAAATCGCCCATTGGTTGTTCCGGCCTGCCAACAATTGTCGCATTTTTCCAACATCGCCCGGCGCGTATCTTGCGGATCACACCCAGAGCCTTGCCGATATTCTTGCTCCAAACAGAATCAGCCGTAGTCCGTATCGACTGCCATCGAGATCGCCTCTTCGGCGGTCTCGAATGCCATGATAGAATCGACCGGTCCAAAATTCTTGTCCTGCGCAATGGCCATGTCACGGCTGACGCCGAAAAATTCCGTTGGAACGATGAATACACCATCAGGCGGGGAAACCGTATCCCCACCGGCATCCAGCACGGCGCCGTCCGACTTGCCTGGTTCGATGTAACCCAGGATCTTGTCATGGCGCTGTGCCGACACAATTGCGCCCATCTGCGTGTCAGGGTCCAAAGGATCTCCGATTCTTACGCGGGAAAGCTCTTCGATTAGCCTGGCTTCGAACTCTGCTTCGACAATAAGCCGCGAACCCGACACACAGACGAGTTTGTGCAGCAAATGGCATGGGACGACATGCGGGGGGAAGCGGTTGTTCCCGGGCTGCGTGATATGACCGATGACGACCTGAGCGCGTGGATGAACGCCCACATTGGAACGCAATACCATCCGAGCGCAACTTGCAAGATGGGCAAGGACGACACCTCTGTCGTCGACGTCGATGGTCGGGTGCATGAACTTGAGGGCCTTCGGGTTGTCGACACCTCTGTCTTTCCAACGATGACCAGCGGAAACCTGCATTGTCCAACAATGATGGTAGCCGAGAAACTGTCGGACAGGCTCATGGGGTGAACTCAGTTGGTTCCGGAACTGGTAGCCTATCAGGATCAGGAATTGCGGAAAGTACAGGGACAGGCGGTGATGGTTCACGATTCAGTTTGTCATGCCAAATCTCCACCACGTCCAATCCGAAGCGTGGTGAATCGCCAGAAATTTGCGCTTGCAAATGACCGTCGACAGCTCTTTTCTTCCAATCCGCGACGCAGGAACGAGGTAGGTTGGGCCGCAGCCGCTACGGCTGTTTCCGTGATCTCGAAACCTGGCGCGCCATCGCCATCGGCGCGGGTTTCATCGAGCTTTGCCACGACTACTGCCCGCCCGGCCGTCCCCGCGCCGGGTAGCCCTGGCTCGACACGATCCGGCGCAGGTGTGAAGGACGAGAAGGATGAGTGGAACGCACGCCGGGCAGGGTGAACACTGCGCATGTAGGTCAAAGGGCGTACGTGCAGATGTGACGCCAATTCGTGATCCCGGTCATCGGGCGGCAGCGCTCAGGACCTCTGCGAGTGTTTCGTCGACCACCAGGTCGCTTGCCGCACCCGAACGAAGAACGGCAAGGGTCGCGGAGAGTTTTCGTTTTCCGGCTGCAAGCGCGAAGAAACGCGGCGAAGGCCCCGGTCCTGACCGGGACCCAGGTTCGGTGCGAACGCTCAACGGGAATACCACTTCCTGGGCCACATCCCCTCCTGACTCGTCGAGGAAACGGCCGGCGAATTCGGCGACCGCGCCGCGTGCTGCAAGCCGTTCCGCTTCCGAGTTTGACAGGAGTTCCGTCACCAGCACGCCGTCATCGGCTCCCAAGGCTCCCACTCCCGAAATGAAGATGTCTGCCCGCGCCGCGGCATCGCGGACTGCGGCGACGGACGGCTGTTCGAGGTAAAGCGCCTCCTCGTCCGCAGACCGGGCGAAATAGGGGATCGGTAGCAGGTATGCCTTGCCCCCGGTCCGTTCCGCGAATTTCGTCACGACGTCGTAGAGATTGATCGCCAGCCGGTCCGCAAGGCTGCCGTTCAGGGCATATATGGCAAGATCCGGGCGCGGCACCTTGGGCATCGCGGTCACTGCCGCGAGCATCGTGCGCCCCGTACCCACCGCGATCGACCGCGTCGAGTGCATCAGGAGGTGCTGGCCGAGGAGCTGCCCGGCTGTCTGGCCGACCGACGCGATCGCGATATCCTCGTTGGTGGTGGTCTCGCGCAGGTACGGGGAGACCGTGCAGCTGCGCAGCCCGAAGCGCGTGGCAAGTTCGGCCTCCATGTCCAGGCACTCGGCCGGGCGACCCTCGATCGAAATCCGGACCAGCCCCTTTTCCCGTGCCAGCAGGATCAGCCGGTGGACACGTGCCGGAGACAGGCCCAGGCGCTTTCCGATTTCGCTTTGCGTGAGGTCGCCGAGAAAGGACATCCAGGCGACCCGCGCGGCGAGATTGATTTCCCAGACGCTGTCCTTTCCCAGTGGCGAGACGCCCATGATCAGCCTACTTCCGTGTTTTCATGCCGACGCGCGCTGTACCTGCATTCCAGGAATGCCGCGGCCCTGCTGATGGCGTCTTCCGCCTCCGGCATGTTCCCGGCAAAGAACTGGAAACTGTGCAGCATGTCGGCAAAGAGTTCGAATTCAAGGGCAAGCCCCTGTTCCGTGAAGGCGTCCCGAAGGCGCGTGCAATCGTCTCGCAGGAGATCCCGGCCGGATGCCTGCACGTAGAGGGGCGGAAGGTCCCTGAAACATCCGAAGAGGGGCGAGGCAAGGGGATCATCCGGGTTCGCGCCGTTGAGGTAAAGCTCGGCCATCCTCCTGAGGTTGTCTTCGGCCAGGATCACGTCCGATCCCGCCGCGGACCTGACGGAAGGCGACGAGAGGGTCAGGTCCAGCCAGGGCGCCATCAGCACGGCCGCGAACGGCGGCGTGGCTCCCTGATCGCGGATCTGCAGCAACACCGAGAGGGCAAGGCCGCCGCCGGCTGAATCCCCCATGAGGGCAGCCATCCCGTCCGATCGTTCGTCCTGTGCCGCACCGAGTACGGCGACGCATTCCTGGAGGGCCGCGGGAAACGGCCGCTCCGGCGCCAGCGCGTAATCGGGCAGGATGACCCGTGCCTTGCAGGCCGAGGCAACGTGACCGGCAAGGCGATGATGGGTGCGGGAACTCATCAGGCAGAACGCACCACCGTGCAGGAAGACCACGCTGTACCGTCCGAGGTCCCGTTCGGGGATCGCCCGCAGCACCGAAATGCCCGCCAGTTCATCCCGTTCATAGCGTACGCCATCGGGCTGACCGGTCAGTTCATGGGCGTCGCACGTGTTCTCGCGTTCCTGGTCGAGGTCGAACACCGTCTCGGACAGGCTGCGCATCAGCCGGAACTGGTTCTCGATTGCCTTCGCTTGGGGGCTTGCCATGGCCTGTGTCCTAGTCCTGCCTGCGGCGTTTGCCAAGGGAACTGCTGAGCGCAACGATGACGATGGTCACCACGAACGGTACCATCAGCACGAACTGTCTCGGGACGGTGCCGTCCGCGTTGATCTGAATGAGAATCCCGAATGCGTCGGCGAAACCGAAGAACAGCCCCGCGAGAGCGGTGAGCAGGGGTGAGCGCGCACCGAACAGCATGGCGGCAAGCGCGATGAACCCGCGCCCGTTGGTCATGTTCTCGGAAAAACTGCTGAGATCTCCGACCGACAGTTGCGCCCCGGCGAGAGCACAGCCCACACCGGTTATCAGGATGGCATGGAGGCGGACACGGGACTGGTTCACGCCTGCCGCTTCCGCTCCGTAGGGATAGGATCCGACTGCCGCGATCTGCAGGCCGAGCCGTGATCGTGTCAGGAGGACCCAGCCAGCGAGTACGAGTAGGGGCAGGCACCAGGTCATGACCGAGAGTTCCGACACGAATGCAAGAATTCCCTCCTGCGCCCCCGTGACAGGTCGGGGGAGGCGCACCGGGGACTGCATCGAACCGCGCTGGCCGAAGATCGCCTGCATCAGGAAAGCCGTGCCGCCGACGCAGACCGCGGTCAGCCCCAGCCCGGCGATCACCGTGTCTGCCCGGAGCCTGTCGACCAGGACCCAGTAGAGCAGGGAGAGCCCCAGGCAGGCCAGGACTGCGCAGGTCAGGCCGGCCCATACCGACCCGGTCACCGTCCCTGCCGCCACCGCGGTAAAGGCGGCGGCCAGCATGAGGCCTTCCATCCCGAGGTGGAAAACGCCGGCGCGAATGGCAAACAGTCCCGCCACCGCGGCAAGGATGATCGGCGTGGAAGAACGCAGCATGGTGACGACGAACTGGTCCAGGACCTCCATCAGCCCGTCCCCCCGGCCGGCGCCGGCGAACGCGCCTTCCATCTCAGATGGACAAACCGCGAGGTCACAATTGCCGCGACAAGCCCTTCGACGATCCGCAGGCCCGAACTCGGAAGATCGCTCACGATCGGAAGGAACAGGATCGCGGCCTGCAGACCGCCGAAGAGGAGCGCCGCCAGAACGATACCGGGCACGTTGGACATTCCGACGATCGCGACCACGATCGCGGTGAAGCCGATGGTCGGCGTGGCATCAGTGACGAGCCTGCCGTTGGGTCCGAGCACTTCCAGTGCGCCGGCGAGCCCCGCAAAGCCGCCGGCAAGCAGGTAGGCGCCGAAGCGCAGGCGGCGAACAGGGATTCCCTGCCACATCGCGGCCACCGGATTGGCACCGATCAACCGGCACTTGAGACCCAAGGATGTCCGCTCCGAGATCAGCCAGGCGGCAACGATCGCGAACCCGACGACGGCAAGCATGGCAGGGGATACCCCGTCACCCCCGGTCAGGCGAAGCGCCGTGTCCACCTTCCGCGTCGATGCGGTCTCCCCGCGAACCGCGGCGTCCTTCAGCG
This sequence comes from Paracoccaceae bacterium, assembly GCA_026707935.1. GTDB lineage: Bacteria > Pseudomonadota > Alphaproteobacteria > Rhodobacterales > Rhodobacteraceae > JAPPHA01. The sequence continues at coordinate 8,342 of JAPOVX010000289.1, read as the reverse complement.
GCCCGACCGTGACCCACTGGATGAACAGCACCGCAATGAAATTCAGCATGAGCGTGGTGATCACCTCGTCGGCGCCGTAGAGCAGCTTGAGCAGGCCCGCGATCGCCGACCATAACGCCCCGGCAATGATCCCGGCGGCGATGGCCAGCGGGAGGATCAGGGCGGGCGGTCCGGGGACGAGAAGCGCGATGGCCACGGCGCCGAGCCCGCCAAGCATCAGCTGCCCCTGTCCGCCAATGTTGAATTCACCGGTCCGGAACGAGATCATGAAGCCGAGGGCGATCAGGAGCATCGGAATCGACCAGCGCAGCGTCTGGCGGAACGATCCCGGCCCGGTCACCGCACCCTCGAGGATCCCGAGGATCGCCCCGCTCACGTCGTACCCGGCAACCCAGAAGAACAGGCAGCATATGGCGAACGACGCGACGACCGGCGCACCGATCCGCACCATGCCGTGGCCGGCCGCCTTCACCGGGACGCCCCCACCATCGCGTCACCCACGGATCGGCGGTCAAAAGGCGCCGTGAATTCCCCGGAGATGCGTCCTGCCCTGAGCACGATCAACCTGTCGCTGACCTCGAAGAGCTCGTCGAGGTCCGACGACATCATGATGATGGCGGAACCATCGTCCCGCAGCCGTCCCAGGCAGTCCAGGACGAATTCCGCGGCGCTGAAATCCAGCCCCCGGGTCGGTTGGGCGGCGACCAGCAGGGCCGCGCCGCCGGCCAGTTCCCGCGACAGGATCAGCCGCTGGAGGTTGCCCCCCGAAAGCGAAATCGCCAGCTGATCGACGTTGCTGAACCGGACGCCGAGCCCGTTCAGGAGATGGCGCGCCCTGTCCCGCATCGCGCGAACGGACAGGAACGGTGAACGGGGGATGCGAAACGTCTCCGCGCTCCACGTCGTGACGTTTTCCCAAAGCGACGTTTCCAGGCTGGCGCCCTCGCTCATGCGATCGAATGGAACAGCGCGCATGCCGGCCCGGCGCCGTTCTTCTGCACTCAGCACCGACAGGTCCTGGCCATCCAGGGTGATTCGCCCGGAAGCCAGCCTGGCGAATCCGCACGTCACGTCGGCGAGCTGCCGCTGCCCGTTGCCCTCTATTCCGGCGACGCCGAGGATTTCGGAAGCGCCGACCTGGAACGACACGTCCCGGAGCCCCGGTTCGCCGGCCTTGCGGGTCACGGTCGTGACCCCGTCGAATTCCAGGCGCGGCGCTCCGGTCGTGACCGCCCGCCGGGCGTCCCGCCCACTGGACTGCCTGCCGCTGCTGCCGATCATCAGATCGCTCAATCCGGCCGACGTGGTTTCCGCGACCGGCGTCGGCCCTGCCACCAACCGGCCCTCGCGAAGGACCGAGACGGTGTCGGCGACCTCCAGCACTTCCTGCAGCTTGTGCAGGATCACCACCAGGGAGACGCCGGTATCGCGCAGCCGGCGCAGCCGTTCGAAGAGCGCGGTGATCGCTCCCGGCGCCAGCAGCGCGGTCGGCTCGTCGAGAATGAGGATACGCGCGTGCCCGGACAGGGCCCGAAGTATCTCGAGCGACTGTACCGTCTCGATCGGAAGGGTCCCGATCCTTGCGAAGGGAGATGCATTGACTCCGGCCTGCCGGATTTCATCGCCCCACGCCCGGGCGATGGCGGAGGTCGAGAAGATCGCCCGACCCTTCTTTTTCGTGGCGCTGAACTCCAGCGCATCGGCAACGGTAAACCCGGGTGGAAGCGTCAGTCGCTGGTGGACGATGTCCAGTCCCCGCGACCGCACTTCCGAGACATCTCCGGGCGCGATCCTGTCGCCATCGATCGCAAGGCGCCCGGCGTCGGCCCTGACCAGGCCCGCACAAAATCGCGCCAGAGTGGTCTTGCCGGCACCGTTCTGCCCGAGAAGCGCATGTATCTTTCCGGGTTCGAAACGGATCGACACGTTTCTCAGTGCCTCCACCGTTCCGTAGCGGACGCTGACCCCTTCACAGGAAAGCGCTGGCGTCATCGGGTTCCGGCAACCGCAGTCATGTCGGGCTTCACGGATTTCTCCCGGCCGGTCAGGAGCGTGTCAATTGGGCTCCGTGGTGTCGTAGGGAACGACCAGTTCACCGTTCGCCATGGCATCATACGCTGCCGTGGTCGCCTCGACGGCAGCCGCACGGCGCGCCGCGTCACCGGCAAATGTCTCGGGGAAGGTCATGACGATCTCTCCACTGTCCACGCCTCCAAGCCTGAACCCGCTCTGGAAGTCCAGCGAAAGTGCATTTTCCGCCTCGATCATCAGGGTCCTTGCCCATTCGAACGACGCGATGAAGCCGACGTGCTCAGGTGCCTGGTCTATGAGCGGCGGTGACGCCGCGATGACGAGGTTGCCCGATTCCATGGCCGCATCGACGACGCCGATGTCGCTGGCCGCCGCCCCGGTATAGATGGCGTCAACCGCCTGGGAATACAGCCCGGCAGCGATCTCGCGTCCCTTTACCGGGTCCTCGAAGGACTGCACGAACGCCACGCTGGTTTCGATCTCGGGATTCACGGAACTCGCGGCATCGATGAAGGCATTGTAGTCCGCCCAGACGTAGGGCAGCGGCACCCCTGCCATGAGGGCGATCTTGCCCGTCTCGGACATGTGTGCGGCGAACGTGCCGCTCAGGTACGCGTTTTCCTGTGTCTTGTAGCCGACCACACGTGCATTCGCCACGGGCGGGTCGTGGGGCGCCGCAACGATGACCACGAACCTGGTATCCGGGAATTCCGGAGCCAGGCTCTGCACTGCCGCCCCCATGGCAAAGAAGGTCGTGATCACGACGTCGGTCCCGCGATTTGCAAGGGTGCGCAGGGTCGTTTCATAGGTCGCCGGATCGAGCGCTTCGATGAACCGGGTTGTGACACCGAACTCCGCCTCGGCCTGTTCGAGGCCGTCGATCAAGCCGTCAATCGGTCCCCGGTCACCGGCCTTCTGGGTGGCGACGAGGACGACGCTTTCCCCCGCCGCGTGGGACGGAGACACGATGGACATCGCGCCGAGCGCCAGCAGGAGCCCGCCCGCGATTCGGCGCCATCCCTGGTGCCTGGTCAAGGTGTTAATCATCTTTCCCCTCCGTTTGATAGACGACCCGGTCGCCACGCTGCCGCCGGTGCCGTGCGCAGAAAGAATGATGACACTGAAAATATTTTCAATCAAGAAAAAGATTTCAGTGCCACATTCCCTGGATACCTGCCCGCCTGAACGATGCGTCCGGCATCGGGGGGCCGCACCATTCGAACGACAGGAAATGCCCGGCCCGCAAAATCCGCTTACCGCGCGTCGGCCACACCCGCTCGCTCGCGGACTTCAGTCTTGATTCCATTACGTTTTCCAACGGTTTCGACGGCGACGCGAATACCTTGTCGCACTTCCGCCGATTCCAGGACAGCGTTTCCGGAAGACCGTTTCGCCATGGCCCGGAGGTCGTCGCCCCGGAGATCGAAGTCGGGCCGAGGATCGCAAGTCCCGAATTGCGTCAATGGCTGCATCGTATGCTGGCTGGCGGGCTTCACCCGGGCAGATCGTCCGCAGTTCCTCGAAATCCCGTTCAACGGGCCGCGCGCAACGGTGATGTGCAGGCATGATCCCGGCCACCCGGTTGACCGCGGTCTTGACGGCAGTGCCGGAACGGGAGTGGCCCCACAATTGCCTGCATGATTCGATCGCTCGGTCTTCGGCCCTGGCAGTTCGGGGGACTACCTGATTCGCCGATACGTCGAACTGTCGAAATTCGACTGCTCGTCGGGAATGATTCCGGCCTTGAATGCTCTCGGTGATTTCCCGAACCTCTGCTTGAAACGGCGGCTGAAATGGGCCGCGTCCGAAAAGCCGCACTCGAAGGCGACCTGGGTGATTGCCTTCTTGGTGTTGAGCAACTGCCATCGCGCGTGATCCAGTCGCAGATTGATCCAGAATGCCAGGGGCGGCTGTTTCGCGTGGCGCATGAACAGCCGGTTGAGCTGCGAGACACTGATGCCGATCGTGTCCGCAAGCGCGGCAATCGTTGTCGAGTTCGGCAACCGCTCCCGCATCAGCTGGACCGCCGCCTCGACCCGCCAGTCACCGCAGTTGTCGAGGTCATCCCCGGGGGTTCGCGGCATGTGGAAGGAACTCCGGTGCTGGTCCACGCTCATTTCCGTGAGGCCCTTGAGGGCGCGCGCCCGGCCGAGATGGCGTGACAACAGCTCGATCGCGAGATCGATCGACGCAGTTCCTCCCGGGCTGGTAAAGACCCGCCCGTCTTCGACGAAGATCTCCCGGCTCGTGATGTCCACGTTGGGGTAGCGTTCGAGAAAATCCCGCCTGTGGCGTTGATGCACGACGACCCGCCGGCCTTCGGTCAGCCCGGCCTGGGCAACGACGAAGCTGCCGGTGCAGAGCCCGACCACCGAACCGCCCGCCGCATGGAAGTCCCTGATGAAGGCAAGTGTTTGCGCTGGCGTGTCGTCGATTTCCGACATCACGTTGCCGCCGATAATGACGAGGTAGTTGGGAAGGCAGTCGTGGAGGTCTTCGAACCGCAGATCGGGCTCCACGTTGATTCCGGCGCTCGACGGCACCGGTTCGAAGCCGGGCCCCACGATGTTCCAGCCGCAGTAGATCTGCCCGTTTCGATTGTTGTCGTCAGCCGCGTGGCGAAGCGTGTCGACAAACCCGCTGAGCGCGAGAATCGCGAATGTCGGCCGCATTGTCAGTGCGAACTGGAGATCGGGTTTCGCAGTCATGCGGCTTACTCCGAATGCTGGAGGCGACGGGGCGCGTGCACGGATCATGCAGGTAATTGCTTGTTGCGTACAAGTTTGCAAGGACGCCCTTCCGTAAAATCCGGGGAAACCGCGTCTTCAGGTGATCGCGAAACCTGCGCGTTCGAATGGGAGAAGGTGAATTGAACTTTGTTCGCGAACTCGATGTCCTCGGCGTACATGCGGAGGGAGAAATCGGAAGGGTCATCCTGTCGGGAGCGCCGGAGATACCCGGCTCCACGATGGTCGAGAAAATGGACTACATCAACAACGTGGATGACGAGATCCTGCGCCTGGCGCTCTACGAACCGCGCGGCGCCTCTCAAATGACCATCAACCTGCTGGTGCCGCCGACGTCGGAGCATGCCGACACGGGATTCATTCCCATGCAGGCGGACGGTGCACACGCAATGTCGGGGTCAAATGCCATGTGCGTGGCGACCGCACTTCTCGAGACCGGTGCCATGACAATGCAGGAACCGGAAACGGTCGTGGTACTCGACACGCCGGCCGGTTTGGTACGCGCCCGTGCAAGATGCCGGAACGGCAAGGTGGAACGCGTCGAGATCGCCATGCCCGCCAGTTTCGTCGAACACCTGGATTGTCCGGTGGAAGTGGACGGGGTCGGAACACTCGCGGTGGATGTGGCATTCGGCGGCTGCTATTTCGCCCTGATCGACGCAGGATCCCTCGGTTTCGAGATTGCCCGGCACGAAGCCCGTGACCTCGTGGACATGGGCAACAGGATCAAGAGGGCCGCCGTCGAGCAGGTCGCCGTGAATCACCCGACGATTCCGGCGTTCGATCGCGTCGAGTATCCCATGTTCGTGGCCGGGCAGGAACAATCGATCGTCAACGCCACGGTGATCTACCCGGGCCGCCTGGACCGCTCGCCCTGCGGGACGGGTACCGCGGCCCGGATGGCCGTGATGTACGCAAGGGGCGAGATCGGCATCAGCGAGGTCGTCTCCTCAAGGTCCATCATCGGAAGCGAATTCAGGACCCGGATCGACGGGCTTGCAAGGTGCGGTCACCGCCGGGCCGTCGAGCCGGCGTTGTCCGGGAGGGCCTGGGTCTACGGGAGCATGAAGCTCGGTGCCCACCCGCTGGATCCCTACCCGCTGGGATTCACCCTGTCCGACACCTGGGGAGAGGGCACGCCCCGCTGAACTCGTGAACCCGGGAGTGCCTGCAATACCGGCGCGGGATTTTGCCGGCATCGGCCGGAAATGCCGGCAGGGTCGCGCGCCTGTCGGGCAACCGGCATCCGACACCCGCTGAAATAATCCGCCATGACCAAAATCGACACGTTTTTGCGCGATTCATTCAATAATTTCTGGAGAAACCGGGATTAACTGACGGTGGTTTTCATCCTGCGATCAACTCGCCAAGAGAATAGGAGGAATAGGAGATGCAACCTGTTTACCGTTTCGGGGTGGCCGCGGCGCTTGCTGTACTGCTCGCCGGGGCATCCATCGCGCCGTCCGCCGCTGCAACAAAGCTGAGGCTCGCCGGACAGCATCCGGTTGATCACAATGCCACCCTGGTGCTGAAGGAGACGATCAAGAAGATCGAAGATGCAGGTGTTGACATCGAGATCAGGCTCTTTCCTGCCGGCCAGCTCGGCAACGGCGAGCAGGTATTCGGTGACGTGGCCCAGGGGGTCATCGATATCGGCCACACCTTCATCTACAGCCACAATGACCCGGTCCTGGAGATCAATTCGCTGCCCTATCTCGTCGGCACGTATGAAGAGATGCAGAAGGTCTACTCGCCGGGATCCAATTTCTACCGGATCTACGAAGAAAGCCTCGCCAACCAGGGTCTGAAACTGCTCGGCGTCTTCGCAGAAGGATTCATCGGCGTGGGCACGTCCGAAGAACCGACGAATCCGACGGTAATCGGCGACAAGGGCCTGAACATCCGGGTCTGGAGCGCCGAGGTCGGCCGGCTCACGGCCCAGGAAATGGGATTCCGGACCACCACGATGAACTGGGGAGACGTGATTCCTGCGATCCAGCAGGGCGTCATCGAAGGCGTGATCGGCGGTACCGCAGAATCGAACTACACGGTCTTCGGCGACGCGGTCAAATACTTCATCCCGTACAAGGCCTTCGTGGAAAACACGGCCTTCTACATCGGTCAGGCCAAGTGGGACTCCTTCACTCCGGAGCAGCAGGCAGTCCTCTCGGAGGCGTTTGCTGAAGCTTCGAGGGATTCCTTCGCCCTCAGCGAGCGTGTGGACGAGGAATACATCCGGCGGCTTCCGGAAATCGGAATCCAGGTCATCCCCGTTTCCGACATGGAAATCAGCGCCATCGCTGACCACGTCCGGGAAACGGTATGGCCGGCCATGGAGGACAAGCTCGGCAAGGACATCATCGACCAGATGAAGGCGGATGTCCAATAGCCGGCACGTCTTGGGAGTGGCCCCCGGCTTCGTCCCTTCGACCAGAGGCCACCCTTGCGCACTCCGTCCCGGTGCCGTTCGGCATCGGGACGGAGCGTTGAATGCGGGCCCGCCATGATCTTCGTGAAGCGGATCATCCAGCTCGAACATGCCATCATTTTCGCCTGCAGCGTCATCATCGCGTTCACGTTCTGCCTCGTCGTCCTGCTCCGCTACGGTTTCCAATCCGACCTTTTCGCATACGAGGAGTGGATCCTGACGATCGCGTTCCTGCTCTATTTCCTTGGTGGCGCGGCAGCGACTGCCGGAAACGCGCACATCAAGGCCGATATCGTTCTCGAACTCATCCGCTCGGAGAAGTCACGCGACGGATTTCAGTGCATCGTGATGGTCCTGGAGACGATCATCGGTGCGTTCCTGACCTGGTACGCGGTGCTGATGGTTATGAACGAGTTCGTCCGCTGGCCGAACATACCGACGTCCCCTGTCTACAAGATTCCGTTGGCGGTGCCCCGGATCTTCATCCTGGTCGGTTTTTTCCTGATGACCGTCCATGCTGCGCTGCATGCAGTCAAATTCTACAGGTCCTATCGCGATGGTCACACCCGGGCTGTGCGCGACATGCCGGTTAACGGGGAGTGAACTCATGGTGCTGCTGGCCGTATTCCTGATTCTTTGCATCGGCCTGATCATCGGGTTGCCGGTACCCTTCGCATTCGGTGCCGCACTGATCTATCTCGGCTACTTTGCCGACACGGAAGTCTCGACGTTCCTCTCCGGTGGCCATTGGCGCATGAATTCCATCGTCCTCCTGGCGATTCCCCTGTTCATCCTCGCCGGAAGCATCATGAACCGCGGCCGCATCGCGGAGCCGCTCGTGGATATGGCTGCACTCATTTTCGGGCGCATCAAGGGCGGACTCTCGGCCTCCGCGGTGTTCGCGAGTGCCGTGTTCGGCTCGATTTCGGGCAGCGCGGCCGCGACCCTGACCTGCATCGGCGGCGTCATGCTGCCCCGGCTGGAGAAAGCCAATTACCCGAAGGGTTTCAGCGCCGCCCTGATCTCGAACGCGGCGCCCCTGGGCCTCCTGATCCCGCCAAGCTCGATCCAGATCATCTATGGGTTCGTCACGAAATAACGGCTACATTATCAGGGTTCGGAAGCAAGGTATAGTT
>JAPOVX010000100.1 GCA_026707935.1 Paracoccaceae bacterium | reverse complement strand
CCAAACTGACCTCCGACGGGCTGCCGGTTCACAGCCTGACGACGCTTCTCGCCGATCTGGCCACGCTGAGTTTGAACGAGGCGACGGTTCCATCCAATCCCGACCACCATTTTCCGGTGTTTACGCAGCCGACGCCGTTGCAGAGCCGGGCCTTAAAACTTCTGGAGATCGAACCCGCAAAATTCCTCTCGTGACCAGGCCCGTCGGGGCTGTTACATGTCGAGTCCCGCCCGAAATCAGCTATCTCGCTGACGATCAAGGATTATTCAAAAATTTCGCGATGAAGTTCCGACTAGATTGTGGATCTAGGGGTCCCCTGTTCGAGTCAGGGCGTCGGTACCATCCCGCGATGATCAGGGTCTGCTCGCACCTCGGTAACTTCTGCCCGAAACCGGCACGGTCGTTGCCATGCCCGATGACCCTTTCAGAAATCCGTTGGCGCCCCACCCTGTTCCTTGCGTTTCGCAACGAACTCGCCAAGTTCTTCCCTGATGCCTTCATCCATTGGCGGCGGCTCGAATTCCGCGAGGATATTCTTCCAGATCCCGTTCGCGCGCTGGGCCGTCCAGACCGCGCCATTCCTTTCCCACGCCTCGAAGTTGGTCCAGTCAGACAGGAATGGTGAGTAGAATGCCGTCTCATATCTGTCCTGCGTGTGCCTGGCTCCAAAAAAGTGACCTCTCGGTCCAACCTCCCTGATTGCATCGACGGCGACATCGTCGTCGGTCGTCGAAACGAGCGCCGAATCCATATAGCGTTCGAACTGCTGAAGGATTTCGCAGTCCATGACGAATTTTTCGTAACTTGCGATAAGACCGCCTTCGAGCCAACCCGCGGCATGGTAGACAATATTCACATGCCCCTGTACGGCCGACCACAAGGAATTCATGCTTTCCCACACCGCCTGTCCATCCGGGGCGTTCGCTGCGCAGGCGTTCGATGCCCTCAGCGGCAGTCCGTAAAACCGCGCCATTTGTCCTGAAATCTGGGTAGCCCTCACATATTCCGGCGTCCCGAAAGCCGGCGCTCCCGACTTCATGTCCACATTGGATGTGAACGAACCGATGACGCACGGCGTACCGGGATTGATGCACTGCAAGAGTGCAATCGCGGCCAGACCTTCGGCCACAAATTGTGTAACCGCCCCGACCATGGTGACGGGAGCCATGGCGCCTGCCAAGGTGAACGGTGAAACAACCACCATTTGTCCCCGACGGGCGCAACGCATTGCTCCATCCAGCATCGGATAATCATGTTTCAGTGGAGAGGTCGAATTGATGTTCGTGTACATCCGGGATTCGTCTTCGAATTCCTGGTGCGTCAAACCGCCCGCAATCCGAACCATCTCCATGACGTCTTCGACACGTTCGCGACCAAGTGAATAGGCATGGCACACCTTGTCTGTGGTCAGGAGTTTCGTGTGAACGCAATCGAGGTGACGAATGGACGGGTGAATGTCGACAGGTTCAACCGGATACCCGCCGGCGAGATGGATGCAGTTGAAGTACTGCGTCAATTTGAGGAAGTTTTCGAAGTCTTCGAAATTTCCGACGCGGCGACCCTTGTCGAGGCACAACGCGTTCGGTGGAGACGACACGTTCACGAATACCATGTTGCGGCCGCCGATCGTTATCCTCCGTTCCGGATTCCTGGGTGTCACGGTGAACTCGGACGGACAGTTTCCGATCATCTCCATGACCCAATCCCGGTCCATTCGAACGTTTTCGTCGCTGACCCTGCAACCGGCCTGCTTCAGGATTTCGCAGGACTCCGCGTTCAGGAATTCTATGCCTATCTCTTCGAGAACTCTCATGGCTCCGTTGTGGATAGCCAGAACGCCCTCCGCGTTTAACGGTTCGGTCGGTGAATCCAGGTTGACCGGTGGATTCCAGGGCATCTGCTCAATGGCACACCTGGCTGCTCTGCGGGTATTTCCCCGGCGCCCTCCGGAACGTCGCCGTTCTCCAGCCATTGTATCTCCCCTGATGCGTTCGATGCGAAATTCGTCGTCGCCAAAGCCCGTGATTTCATCGAGGCGTGCGCGCCTCGCGCCAAACACTGTCACTATTCCTTTCGGCTGTCCACAATTCCTGCCAGCCAGTCCGGGAGAGACCAGATTCCGTCGAGAACCACGTCGGCGTCTGTTTCCAGTTGTTGCCGTGTTGCCGGACCAGTCAGGACGCCGATCACGAGCCCGACGCCTGCCGACCTTCCCGCGATCAGGTCGTGGGTGCTGTCTCCGATCATCGCGATATCCTGAAGGGGAATTGCGCAGCTTGACGAAAAAGCCTCGATCATTCCCGTTCCCGGCTTACCCCCGAACCCGCTGTCATAGCCGCACACGAATTCAAACCGATCGCGCACGCCAGCGGCGGCAAGCTGGCCTTCAGCACCGTCAACGAAATCATTGGTGGCAACGCCAAGTGTGAGCCCCATTGATCGGAGCCGGTCGAGAACACGGCAAAGATTGCGAACGGGTCTGGGTATGAGGCCGGAGAGGCGATCGAGGCAGATCGCGTTGATTTCGTCAAATCCGAGACTCCCGTGCAAATTCGCCCAAATCCGGGTCATTTCGTCCGGCGTTGCGTTGACGAGAAATGATTCAGCGGCGAAACGCCCGGTGGTGATGTCGAATCCTCCAGCCGCACCAAGGCGCGCTCTCATCGAGAGGTCATCGGGCGCGAGATCGAGCAAAACCTGATTGACCCACTCTGCCCAGGTGTCGGTAAAGTCGAACAGGGTGCCATCCTTGTCGAAGAGGACCCCGCGTATGGCACGCCCTGCCCCGTTCCCACGGTCAGTCGCTGTCAATTCCCTGCTTTCGAAGGGGCCGAATCGTAACCTGAATCATTTCACCGCCGATTTCCACTAATTCACCTGGATTTCCATACCATTCCCGCACTGTGTCCAGGGTATTTTGAAAGAGCGATTTCCCTGTCTCTCAACATGGAAAGGTTGCCTGCATGAAAATTCCGTTGAAGGCAATTACTGATATTTGCCTACAACACGGGGGGGTTCTTTAATGGCGATGAATCCACTTGAGAGAATGCCGGTTTCGGGTCAGACGCTCTTTGCCGATCTGGCAGACATGGCCTGGACCGGCATCTTCCGTGAGGTGATGGCATCGGCCGGAACGCTGTACAATTGCGCAATTGCGCGCGCAAACACCGCAACCACCGATATTGGCAGCCCCTACAGGGGGAGGAATCCGGCCCTCGGCAAGGCATCTCGGTCCGGATCTCCCAACGCCCGCCAGCGAATACGGGATCGGACGGAACTGGTGGCCGACCGCAAGGACAGGCTCGAAATTGTCCGGGTCCTCCGCGCCGCGCGACTGCAGGTTCCGGACGGATTGAACGGAAAGGTGCTCGCGGTTCTTTCCGAGGCCGGCGCGTTTCGCCTGCGGGCGCTCGTCGTGGGTTCGGTCGCACTTCGGTGCAACGAGCCGATGCTTGGTGTCCGGGTGCCCGGAGAACCGGTTTGGACCGGCGATGTCGATATCGGCGAGTTCACCTCGATTTCCCTTGCCGTCAACGACGGGGGCGACGCGGACCTCGTTGAGGTTCTCCAGGGCGGACCGCCGGTTCGAGGCCATTCCATCGCCGATTGATATGCGTCGGGTCCTGCGTCACGCGTTTCCGGATTGGGACCCAGGAGGCGTTTTCCGTCGATGTCCTTTCACGGATTGCCCGCGTGAAACGGTCCAACTGCCTTTTCCCGGGCATCGAGTTCGGGGCGGACATGCCGCCCAGGAATGAAATCCGGTCCAAACCAGACATGAAACGACATGGTCATTACCGGGGATTCAATTGCGAACAGTCACATACGATCACGTCCAGTGCGGCAGGTTTCCTCCCGGCAACGACGCACGAAATTCGGCAATTTCATCGTAGCTCAACCCCAGATGATCACTGAACCTTTTGATGTAGCGATCGTCGGTCATCAGGAAATCGAGAACGGCGGCAAGGAATTCCCGGTCATCCATCACGTCACGAACCTCCGACAAACTGGCACCTGTTTCGTTCAGGAATCGCCCAAGCAGAGCACTATCTGACGCGACCCATTCGAACGCACGAATCGCCATCAGTTCGGCATCTTCGCGACTCCGTTTCATATTCATGGACACTGGCTCCCTACGGGTCCCGATTCACGATCTAGTTTCCATTCGCGTTTCGATTTCCTGGCGACCGGTGTTTCCTTCGGGAATAGGCGTTTTCCCGAAATGCTTCCGCGAGCGCGATACGGTCTTCCAGTGAAAGCTCCGAAATCACGTCAACGATTGCTGAATGCCCCCTTGCCCCCAGTCGGCCGAATGATTCTCGCTGGTTCTGAAACGCGGACAGGACGGCTTCTGCTTCGTACGGTTCAGCCTCGATCGCAGATGCGAGCAATTCGACGTTGCGCCTGATGACCGCTCCGGCGTCGCCCGCTTCACTTTTCCTCGCCTCGCGCAAACGGTCGATCAGAACGGTTCTCTCGGCATCCGGAAGAGCATTGATCAAAGGTCGAACGGATAGTCCGGCTGGATTCCAGCCATGGGACCGCCTGTCGTGCCCCGCAATCGCACCGACAAAGATCCCGACGACAAGCAAGTTGAGCGCCAATGATACGATCAGGCAGTATCGTCCGAGCCGTCCGCTTTCGCGCAAACGCCTGAACCGTTCCCCTACGGTCATGACAATTCCTCCGGAAACAGATCTTCGATCGTCGGCACCGCGACAAAGTCGAAATCGTAAACGTCCGCGTCTTGAATCATCGCCATGACCAATTCGGACGACATCTGCACATTCAGGAATCCAGCAAGAAACCCGGCGCACACGCTTGTGGCAAGCACACCTGCGACAAGTCGATTCTCAAGTGATGACCAGAAATTTCCGAGCCCAGTCGCATGGGCCGGTTGAGGGCGCGCTTGCGCTAACGGTTTGCCGCGACGACTTGCAGTGGCCCTGAGCGATGCATCCGCAAGAATCCTGCTCATCAGCGCGTCGCTCGGTTCGGGCGATGCTCGTCTTGCCTCGGCGAAATACTCCTCCAAAGCCAGTTCAGTGTCGTCGGTTCTATCTCTGTTATTCATCGCGTTGGGGTCCCTAGACAAACCCAATTTCCTCTTTCTGTTTCAACAGTCGTTTTGCAAGAATTCTCCGTCCTCGCGCCGTCAGGCTTTCGACCGCTTCGACGCTCGTACCCATGATGTCCGCGATCTCTGGGTTGGACAATTGTTCAAGGTGGCGCAGGGTGACCGCGACCCTGCTTCGGTCGGGCAGAGCCGCAAGTGCCCCATGAAGCGCGTTCGCCCGGTCCGCGTCCAGGAGTTTCTGTTCGGCACCGGCCGCGCTATCCCTGACTTCATTGACATCGACTGTCGCGCCATTCGCGTCCTCGCCAGAAGAATAACCCATTTGCCGCTTTCGCTGACGAAGCCTGTCCAAAGACAGGTTCGTCGCGACGCGATACAGCCAGGTCGAAACGCGCGCCACGCCGGGACGCCAGTCTCCGGCAATCTGCCACAAGCGAAGCATTGCTTCCTGGACGACATCCTCGGCTTCGGAGTAATCGCCGAGGACGCGGTACGACAGGGAAAGCACGCGCGGCGTGTGGCGGATTGCCAGCAACCGCGCCGCCCGGGTATCGCCGACTGCAAATCTTGCCATGAGTTCGTCGTCCGAGAGTTCCGTCGTTGCGTCCACAGCCACGCCCCTGGAATGATTGCATGCCGATCCAGTTGCGGCACGGCCGTCCGGCATGCAACCCATGATTTCTCAGTGTCTCAACCTGCCCCGCCAGCCGTGACGGCGTCTCTTCGATCGCTCATCGAACTCCGCCTTCGTCAGCTGTCCGTCCCCGTCCGAGTCGAGGAATTCCATCATCCGTTCAATTCGGTGCGCATTCAGTTCGGCCATCGAGATGCTACCGTTTTCATCGGAGTCGTGTCGTTCGATAAGCCTGTCAATCCAACGATTCACATGGTCTTCAGTGACGCTTTCTCGATTCCTCCGTGACCTTGACCGGCGCTCACCGAAAAGACCGGCAATTTCCGCCTTGCTGAGGCTGCCATCGGAATCGGTATCAAACTCATTGAATCTCGCGATTCCGTGCGCCTCGAATTCAGCCATGGTGACAATACCGTCGCTGTCGGCATCGAGCTCATCGAACTGAAGGGCGCGTGCTCCCCTGGATCGATCAGCGTTGGCTGCGCCAGTCGTTGCCGTGGCTGCAATTGCAACAACCGCAACCGCCAGTATCCGTGACCTGTCCGGAATGAATCTCATTGTCTGCTCCCTGTTTTCATGACCGACATGATCGTCGCTCCTGTCTGTTGATACGTTCATGTCTCCGGATTCCGTCGCACAGGGAAATGATCACGCGAGCGGTTCGGCCCCGTTCTGGAGTGCGGGAAGCATCGCCGCCCCAACGGGATACGATGACCGTGGGGGGCCGAACTGGACGTGCGCGCGCCGGCCAATTGCAAGATTGTGCAAGATTGCGCGTGAAACTCGCCCCGCTGCTTCGACCTTGGACGACGATCGCTGAGAAGCTGCGCGTTCCGCAAAAGGCAGGACCATGTGGTTTCGAAGAGGCCAGGACCATGATTCCTGCCTGCGCACGCGGACGACGGACAGAAAGTCGCGGACGATTGGTCGGCTTGAAGCGCCGGAAAGACCGATTCAGCCCTTCGGGGCGCATCTACCGGATCTGCACCAGGCAAGGCAAAGCGGCAATTCGCCCACCCTCGCACGCGGCACGCTGCCCAAGATCGTTCCGGTTCCGCCGGATCCTTTCGGGCCTCACCGGATGACCCGTAACGCTCGAATTCAACACCGGGAATTCAGGCAATTGATCAGTCCTGCCTGTCCCGAAAATGGCGGAAAACGGTGGGAAGCCGGGACGGCCAGGAATTTGCTCAAGCCTCAGGCGGCCTTACCTTGACCCCATCCGCCGACATTTCGCCGGACATGCGATCAAATCGCAGGTAGGCGATACCCTTGCCCCTGGCCTGGGAAAACAGCGTGCCCGCGACACGGCCGGATGCTCGGATTTCGGTTCCGACCGGAACTGCACCGTCAACGTTCACGACCGCCAGACCCTTGCGGAGCCTGGTCTTGTGCCGCATGCGCGCGGTAACCTCCTGGCCGACATAACATCCCTTGGCGAAGTCCACGCCGTTGAGTCGTTCAAAACCCGCTTCCAGAATGTATGTCGAATTCGAAACAAGCTCGATTCCCGTTTCAGGAATGCAATTGGCGACCCTGATCGCGGTCCAGTCGATATCCGCTGTTTGCGGACCGGTTGCCGGCGCGAACCGTCTTGACGGCGGTGAGTCATTTGATCCCGGGAGCCCGTCCTGTTCGCCGGCACCACTGTAAAAACGCCAGCCCAGTTCTTCATGCCGCGGGTCCGAAAACGCACCTCGCGGCCTCCGGGTTTCATCAATTCCGCGTTCGACCTTCAGGTCGACGGTTTCAAACTCGACACGCGCGCGCAGCTTGTACATCGAAAGACGTTGCATCAATGCGTCGGCCTGGGCCTCAGATGCGTCGAGATGTATTTCGCCGTCGCGCAGGAACAGGAAAAAATCGAAAAGGTACTTTCCCTGGGGAGAAAGTAGCGCCGCGTAAACGAGGCCGTCTTTCAGCTTGTCGACATCGTTGGTGACAATCCCCTGCAGAAACGCCTTCGCGTCGTCCCCGGTTATCCTGAGGACGCGCCTTTCATCCGGTCCTGTCGAAGAATCGCTCATGGGCGCGCTTTCCACTCGATTTTTTCAAGCACATCTACACCACAGTCGGTTTCGGGTTTCAATTGTCCCGGGGCCATGTTTCAACTTACCGATGCCGGCACCGATATCCGTCATTATTCCGACACTTGACTCGGCCTCGTCGATGGAAGCGACACTTGCTTCGCTCGTGGCGGGTGTTCACGCCGGTCTCGTCAGGGAAGTGATCTTCGCGGACGGAGGATCCCGGGATGACATCCACACTCTCGCGGAGGTCTCCGGTGCCCGGCTGATCGAGACCGCGCGTGCTGGCCGTGGAGGCCAGTTAAAGGCAGGTGCCAGAATCGCGAAGGGCGACTGGTATCTCTTCTTGCACTCGGACACGGAACTCGGAGGTGCCTGGCCGATGGCCGTGAAAGCTCATTTGCATAACCGAGATGCGGCGGGCTACTTCCGGCTTCGCTTCGATCAGACTGGTCCGTTCCCGGCCATGGTCGCTTCCTGGGCAAATCTTCGCTCCCGGTTTTTTTGCATGCCCTATGGAGACCAGGGCCTCTTGATTCATCGAGACCTCTATGAAGCAGTCGGAGGGTACCCTGACCAACCGTTGATGGAAGACGTCGCGATCTGTCGACGGCTTGGCCGCAGACTGACCCGGTTGTCCGCCGTGGCAGTAACCAGTGCGGACCGTTACGTCCGCGACGGCTGGTTACGCCGCGGAACGCGCAATATCGCTACCCTGGTCCTGTACCTGTTCGGCCGCGATCCTGAACGCTTAAGGGTGTTTTACCGGGGGGATTGATCCACGGCCACGTCCCGGCGCCCTCATCTCCAGACCAGCTTCACCAGTCTTCTCAATGCGCTCTTTGGCTCTTTGCTGACTTCTTCCGGGCCAGGCAGAACGGCTTGCCACGGGCGGCGGCCCGGGCGAATTGTCGGGCCGAATTGCAAATTGAACAAATTGGTATAAATATCGCATTTCAACAGTAATTCCTCGTGAGTCCCCGTATCGACAACTTGCCCCCGGTCCATGACGATGATCACGTCTGAATCCAGGATGGTCGTCAACCGATGAGCAATGACCAGGGTTGTCCGGGACCTCGACAGCTCCGCCAAGGCACTCTTGATCAGGGCTTCGGATTCGGCATCCAGGGCCGATGTCGGCTCATCGAGCAAGAGTATGGGTGCTTCTCGAAGAATAGCCCTGGCGATCGAAAGGCGCTGACGCTCACCACCCGAAAGCGCTTGCCGTGATGGTTCGATCCGGGTTTCGTACCCGTTTGGAAGTGACCTGATGAACTGATGGGCATTGGCCGCCTTTGCCGCACCGATGCAGTCGTCATCAGATTTTCCGATCGAGCCGAAGGCGATGTTCTCGAGTATTGTTCCGCTGAGCAATACGCTTTCCTGCGAAACGACTGAAATCTGTTCCCGAAGTGCAGCAAGGGTGTATTCCCGTATGTCCCGACCGTCGATTTCGATCGTTCCGTCACTGACGTCGAACAGGCGCGGAATCAGGTTGAACAGCGTGGACTTCCCTGCACCCGAGCGTCCGACGATCGCAATTGTCTGACCGGGTTCGATCTCGAGGCTGATGTCCCGAAGGGCAACGTATCCGTCCGGGTATACGAATCCGACATCGCAAAACTGGATGTGACCGACGGCCTTTTCTCCCGGTTCGAAGGAAACGCTCCCGTCCTTGATCGTGTTCTGGACATCGAAAATCGAGAAAACCCTTTCAAGGGCGGCCTGACCTTGCTTGGCGACCGCATAAGCCAATCCCAGTCTTTGCGCCGGGTTCGTGATGACGCCAATGCCTGTCAGCAATCCGACGAATCCGGCAAGGTCCAGCGCTCCTGCCTGAATTCGATACGAAACAAGAAACAGCAGGGCAGCGACCGCCAGACCGCCAAGAATTTCGATCAGCGGGGCGACACTCAGGCGCCAGTTCTCCAGCGAAACCCGCAGGCGGTGCAATCTGCCGAATGAATCGTCGGCCGAGGATTGCAGCCTCGATTCCAGACCATATGTACGAATCATCCGAATTCCGGACAGCCCTTCGTGGACCGAGGACGTCATCCGACCGATTTCCTTCTGGGTCGAAATCGCCAGGTTTCGAACATAGGTTCCGACAATCCCGACAGGGCCGAACGCAAACAGGAAAATGCCGATCAGCGCGACCGTCATCACCCAGTCGATGGAAACCATGACGGCGATGGTCGAGAGTATGATGAGGATGCCGGATGCAATTCCGAACACTTCGCCGGTCGACCCTCGGACGACTTCCAGGTCCGCCGAAAAGCGAACGGAAAGCGCGGCGGGGGATTCCGCCAATAGACTGCTGAGATCCATGTACAAAAGTGATTGATACAGTCTTGACTGCATGCGGGACTGGATCTTTGACATGATCCGATTGACAAGCGTCTTGCGGCTGTAATCGCCCAGGCCCTTGACAACCGTCAAAGCGATGATCCCTGCCGGTCCCCAGACCACGACATTGGATCCCTCGGTCTCGAGACCGGACATGGCGTACTGCATGAACTTGGCGTAGCCGGCCCCCGCGATGCCGACGATGACCATCAGGAGCGCCACCAAGACGAATTGCACGCTGTGCGGTCGCAGCCATTCCCGAAAGAATCTCAGATAGGTCCTGTAGACGGGTACGGGAGGACCGGTCGGAGCAGTTTCACTCATGCGTGGTCAGTGCACCATGTTGCGGAAGCACAAAGCTAGCATGTTGAGACCCCTTCTCCAAGTTGAGCCGGGTACGAAAGCCGACCCCCGTTCCTGCAGCACGCTCGCGCGGTGTCTCGGCGTTGCAGGAAAAGAGGAGTGCTCCGGGTTTCGAAGGCCAAGTCATACGAACGAATGCCCGCACTTTCCTTGCGGCGGAGCCGGAGGTTTTCCCGGATCAATGATCTTCCCGACCGGTCTCGATCGACAGGCTCCGAACAGCTTCGGCGCGATGGCGGCACCTTTACCTGTCCGCGTCCAGGGGCTGGCAAAGAACACGCACTGCGCGGTGCGGCACGTGCCAGGACCGCTCGCACGGTCCCTCGCCCCGCTCGAAATTGACGCACGCATGAATCCTGCTTGCACTTCGTGCCGTGGCTTGAAGAATATCGAATCCCGGTGATAAACGCCGTGGCAATTATTCAATCTGCACCGAAGATTCGCTGGAACGCGTACGCACATTCAGTCCAGGCTTCCGTTTCCTGCCTGGCCGATTTCGTCCGCAAATCCGGGTCAAAGGGAGGTCGCATCGCATGTTGCTAAACAGAGGCCGGAACTCGGTCGCAATTCCTGGTCCCTCGATCATCCCCGACAGGGTCCTTGCCGCCATGCAACGCCCGTCGCCCAACATATACGACGGCGAACTTATCGACATCGCGGAGTCGATTTTTCCCGACCTGAAGAGCGTTGCCAGGACCGACGGAAACGTGGCGATATACATCGCGAATGGTCACGGGTCCTGGGAAGCGGGCATCAGCAATGTGCTGTCTCCCGGTGACCGGGTCATTGCGCTCAACACCGGCTTCTTCGGCTCGCGCTGGGCCTTCATGGCGCGTACCATGGGCATCGACGTCGAAGTTCTCGATTTCGGCATGGATGAATGTTTTGACCCTGGTGTTCTTCGCAACCGACTCGGGGCCGACACTTCCCCGTACGTAAAGGCGGTTTTCGCAGTCCAGACCGATACTGCCTCGTCAGTCAGAAACGATATTCCCGAACTCAGAGCCGTGTTGGATGACGTCGGCCATGAATCGTTGCTCATGGTCGACTGCATTGCGTCGCTTGGATGCGAACCCCATGAAATGGACGCATGGGGTGTCGACGTCATGAACGCTGCATGCCAGAAAGGATTGATGACGCCGGCCGGCATGTCATTCGTCTATTTCAATGATCGGGCAAAGGAGGCAAGGGCAAGGGTGTCCGGCGTCTCCGGCTACTGGGACTGGGTCCCGAGGACCGAACCCGAGCATTTCTACCAGCTCTTCGGAGGTACGGCGCCGACCCATCACATTTTCGCCCTCAGGGAAGCACTCGACATTCTGGTCCACGAAGAAGGGGTCGCCAACGCCTGGGCGCGGCACGAGCGGCTGGCGGGGGCGGTCTGGGCGGCAATCGACCGCTGGGCCGACGGATCAGCCATTCGTCCCGGAGTCTCTGACCCGTCTCATCGATCGCACGCCGTCACGACGATAAGGACAACGAATGACCTGTCCGGAGGTCATGATGGCGATACCGACGCCGACCGCATTCGGCAATGGTGCGAATCCCGATCCGGGGTGACCCTGGGAATCGGACTCGGGTTCCCCGATCACCTGTCCGGGTCGGCATTCAGAATAGGTCACATGGGACATCTCAACCCGCCGATGATCCTCGGCACCCTCGGATGCGTCGACTCCGCGTTGACGGCGCTCGGGATACCGCACGGCGACGGTGCGCTGGAGGCGGCATCCCGTGTAATCTCAGAGGCTGATGCCACATTCGGACTCGAATAGGATCTCTTCCAGATTGGACGAGGTTTCTTCACGGTCGACAACCAGGAAAGACTGTTTCCGATCCAGGATCAGTAGCGGGTGATGCCAGGTTCCCCGTCGAAGACTGACGCCCTGCCATCCCTTGCACAGGAATGCGCGGCAGCAATCCGGTTCGGGTTCATCCGCGACGACGACGAGCCAGTCGCCGCCGTCCAGCGGCATGAACGCCTGCGAACTCCTGGGATGACGCTCGAGCATGCGAACGAGAAGCGGTCGTCGCCTGGCCTCGAAAATCGAAATTGCGGCGGCATCATCGCAATCGATGGTTGCCAGGGCATGGTGCCGGGTAACATAGCCGGAGTTGATCTCGAACAGGTCGTTGCGGGTCCGCGATGCCTCGATAATGTCGCCAAAGGGTTCGAATGCCGCACCAACAAGAGGTTCCGCATGGATGATCATTGGCTTGCAATGCCAAGCTCCGGATGGCGATTGACATCCTTGTAGAGAAGGTACCTGAACCGACCGGGGCCACCCGCGTAGCATGCCTGGGGGCAAAATGCCCGCAGCCACACGAAATCCCCCTGTTCCAGTTCAACCCAATCGCGATTGAGCCGGTAGGCCGCCTTCCCCTCGAGGACATAAATTCCGTGTTCCATGACATGGGTTTCCATGAACGGGATCGTTCCACCCGGCTCGAAGGTGACGATGTTGACATGCATGTCGTGTCGGATGTCGTCCGGGTCGACAAACAGGGTCGTCAACCAGGCCCCTCCGGAATCATTCATCTCTTCCGGCACGACCTCGGCTTCGTTCAATACGAACGATTCCGGCGTCGAAATGCCATGGACCGGCTGGTACCGCTTTCTGATCCAGACGAAACGCGCGGGATGATCCGAATCTGGTGAATTGAACACGCTCCATCGGACCCCGGGGCCAACAAAGGCGTAATCGCCGCGTGCGATCCCTGCCTTATTGTCGTCAATCACGAGATCGAGCGCGCCCGACAACACAAATAGCACGGCTTCGCCCTGCGGGTCAGGCTCGGGACGGGAACTGCCGCCTCCCGGGGCCACCTCCATCACATACTGGGCAAAGGTCTCGCTGAACCCGCTCATGGGTCGCGCGACGATCCAGGCCCGCGTATTCTGCCAGTGCGGCAGATTGCTCGTAACGATGTCGCGCATGACATCCCGTGGAATGACCGCATAGGCTTCGGTAAAGACAGCCCTTCCTGTCAGAAGCGCATTCTGGTCTGGATGACCGCCAGGTCCATCCCGGAAATCGGATTCACTCATTGCTCTCGCATGCCGCTATATCGACACATTTGTCCCTTCCCGTGGGCGTCAACGCGTTTCGCTCACAACCTTGCCGCAATCTTCCCGGCAGATCCGAACAACCCACCGGCGGCTATTCGGCGCTTTTCGCATACGCTGGACTCGCCTCGAACATCGGCCGGTAACCGGTCATTCAGGATGCCACGTCCTCCAGTGGCGGGCAATATCGACCCGGGTTGCGACCCACACATCGTCAAGCCGTTTGACATGATCGAGGAAGCGGCACAGTGATGCCGCCCTGCCCGGCCTGCCGACAAGCCGGCAATGCAATCCGACCGACATCATGCGGTTTCCTTCGCGGCGAAGTACCTCGAGGCTGTCCAACAAGTACCGCTCGAACTGTTCACCGGAGTTGAACCCCTGGGCAGTCGCAAACCGCATGTCGTTGGCGTCAAGCGTATACGGAACGATCAGAAGCCCGTTTTCGTAGTACGGGAGGTCGTCGGCATAACTGTCGGCCGAGTATCCGAATCCCATTTCTCTCGCCAGGTCCCTTGTGTGGGCGGATGTCCGTCCCTGGTACAATCCGGCAGGCTTGCTGCCGGTCATTCGCTCGTGGATGCTGACGGCTCTCTGCAAATGGCGGCGCTCTTCATCTTTCGTTGCGTCCCGGTAATCGATCCACTTCAGGCCATGGGTGGCGACTTCCCAGTTCGCCTTCACCATGGCTTTCACGGCCTGCGGGTTTTTTTCGAGGGCGGTGGCAACGCCGAATACGGTTACGGGCAACCGCCGTTCGGTGAACATCCGATACAGTCTCCAGAACCCTGCGCGCGATCCGTATTCGTAGATCGACTCCATGTTCATGTGACGCTGATTCGGCCATGGCTCGGCGCCAATGATCTCCGAAAGAAACGCCTCCGACGCCTGGTCACCATGGAGAATGTTGTTTTCGCCACCCTCTTCGTAATTGACGACGAAATTGATCGCGACCCTGGCGCCGCCGGGCCATTGCGCATCCGGAACGGAGGCGCCGTAGCCGACCATGTCGCGGGGATATTCAGCCGGAGACATCGCTCGCTTCCCCCAATGCTTCAGGCAAGACACGTTCGAAAATGTCCAGGTCACTGTCAGTTCCGGCCGATACCCTGATACATCGGTCCTGCGGAGCAACGAACGGCATGCGCACGAATACGTCGCGCGCAATCAGCCCTTCGAGAACCTTTCGCGCAAAGGTCCCGTCACGACCACAATCGATTGCGACGAAATTCGCGGCGGACGGCAAGGCGCACAGGCCATTGGACGCCGCGATCGCCGCGATACGCCGGCGTGCGTGCTCGATCCTGGCGATGACGTTCTCGAGATGTGCCTTGTCTCCAAGCGACGCCAGTGCCCCGACCTGAGAAATCCTGCACATTCCGAAATGGTTACGGATCTTGTTGAAAGAACCGATCAGGCGTTCGTGGCCGATGGCGTACCCAACCCGTGCGCCGGCCATGCCGTGGACCTTTGAAAACGTGCGCATTCTGATCACGCTCGCGTTGGAGGTATCGATACCGCAGGGCCGCTCAGGCGCACATTCGATATAGGCTTCATCCAGTACCATGAGACAACCGGCGGGTAGTCGGGCAATTGCCGCCTCGACAGTTTCCGCGGAATGAAACGTACCCATGGGATTGTCGGGATTGGCGATATAGACAAGCCGTGCCCCGGATTCCCTTGCTGCGGCGATCAGGGCATCGAGGTCTTCGAAGTCGTCGCGATACGGGACCGTGACAAGTTCGCCCCCGTATCCAGCGACATGAAAATTGAACGTTGGATATGCACCGAGCGAAGTGACCACCCGGGCACCCGGTTCAACAATCATGCGTACGAGATACCCCAGCAGGCCGTCTATGCCCTCTCCCACGACGATATTCCCGGGTTCGGTCCCGTGCAGGGTTGCCAAAGAATGGCGCAAATCATGGTTTTCCGGATCTGCGTACATCCAGCAACCGGCAGCGGCGTCCTGCATGGCCTTGAGTGCCTTCGGAGAAGGTCCGAATACGCTCTCGTTCGCGCCAATGCGCGCGCGGAATTCCCTGCCACGCGCGCGCTCCTGGGCTTCGGGGCCGACGAACGGCACCGAAGCCGGCAGTCCGGCAACAAGATTCGTCAACTGCAATGTCCGCCCTTCCGGAAATAGCAAGACGCGAGCATGCATTCGAACCCGGCCAGGTCCAATGCCCATGGGTTCACGGCTAACGAAGGTTCAAACCGTGGCAAGGTACCTCTCAAAGTCATGACATCAGGCATATCGACCCAGGGGACAGAGGTTGGTCCTCGCTTCAAGCGGCGTCGGACCTGACAGGAGACACGCGCTCGATTGCAGCACTCAGCTTGGACAATTCTTCCATGGATGCATCCAGCCTTGAGCGCTGCTCATCGACAATGTGCTCCGGTGCATTGGCCGTAAACTTCTCGTTTGCCAGCCTGGAGCGCATTTTCCCGATGTCCTTTTCCAATTCCGCCTGCGCCTTTGACAACCTTGCCCTTTCGGCAGCCATGTCAATGATATCGGAGAGCTCGAGACAGAACGTGCCACCCTGCACGGGTATCGTGACCGACTCGCCAAGAACCTGCTTTCGTTTCGAGATCGGACCGGCTCGCGCAAGCCGCCGAATCATCGCCAGGTTGTTTTCCAGGGCGCGTTGACCCGCCTGATCAAGAGACGTGAACGAAACCGGGATCGTGGCGCCGGCGGGAACCCTGAGTTCAGAGCGAATCGACCTGATCTGCTCAACCAGGTTTATGACCCAGTTCATCTCTCGATCCGAGACATCGTCAATAAGGTCGTCACTGCGGTAATCGGGCCAGTCTGCATGAACCAGCAGCCCGGAATGACCAGGCACTTCGCCCCAGAGCCGTTCTGTTATGAACGGCATGATCGGATGCAGCAGTATGAGACACTGATCGATTACCCAGGCCATCGTCGTGCGGGTTTCGGCAACGACGTCACGATCACCTTCCGAGAAAAGCGGCTTTGAGAATTCGACGAACCAGTCGCATACCCGGCCCCAGACGTGGTTATAAAGGCAGTTTGCCGCATCATTGAACCGGTACTCGCACAGAGCCAGATCCACGGCCTCGCGAACTCTCGCGGTTTCCCCGATGATCCACTTGTTGACTGGCTGCTTCACCGTCGAAGGATCAAAGTCCTTGGTCGACCGGCACGAATTCAATTCGGCGAACCGTGCTGCGTTCCACAGTTTCGTCCCGAAGTTCCGGTAACCTTGCACGCGTCCTCTCGAAAGCCTGAGGTCCCGTCCCATTGCCGCCATTGACGTCAGCGTGAACCTGACGGCATCGGCCCCGAACTCGTCGATCAATTCGATCGGGTCCAGCACATTCCCGAGCGATTTCGACATCTTCTTGCCCTTCTCATCGCGAACGAGGGCATGAACATAGACCGTATGGAATGGCGCCTCACCCATCTGGTTCAACCCCATCATCATCATTCGGGCTACCCAGAAGAAAATGATGTCGAACCCGGTGACCAGGACGTCCGTTTGATAGTATCGGGCGAGTTCCGGGGTCTTTTCAGGCCACCCCAGGGTTCCGAACGGCCACAGGGCGGAGCTGAACCAGGTGTCCAGAACGTCGTCGTCCCGGACGAGCGACCGACCGCCGGCCGCCTCGATCGCCTCATCTTCGGTCGTTTCGCAATAGACTCCCCCGTCCTCGTCGTACCAGACAGGAACCTGATGCCCCCACCAGAGCTGCCGGGAGATGCACCAGGGCTCGATGTTTTCCAGCCACCGGAAATAGGACTTTGCGTGCTGGTCAGGGAGAATTCTCGTCTTTCCGGAACGAACCGCGTCAATCGCAGGACCGGCAAGGGCCGCGGCATCGACAAACCACTGGTCTGTCAGGAAAGGCTCGACAGGTACACCTGAGCGGTCGCCGTGGGGAACGATATGGGTATCTTCGTCGACGCCGTCCAGCCAACCCTGTCCTTCGGCCAGCTCGACAATGCGTTCACGGGCCTCGAACCTGTCAAGACCGTGGAGAGTCATGGTCTCTTCAGCCGGAGCGCATTCCGCCAGAAATTCCCTGTTGCCGTCAAGGGCCATTGCAGCCCTTTCGTCCATCACGTTGATCGTGCGAAGCCCTGTTCTCCCGCCAACCTCGAAATCATTGAAATCATGTGCCGGCGTCATCTTGACTGCACCGGTTCCCTTGCCCGGGTCTGCATAGGAGTCAGCAACGATCGGCACCCCGCGGCCGGTCAACGGGAGGCGCACGAAACGCCCG
>JAPOVX010000232.1 GCA_026707935.1 Paracoccaceae bacterium | reverse complement strand
ATCACCGCATGGTTGTGGAAACCCGATGGCGCCATTGTTATTATCGACCATCGCCGGATGGCCGGCGAATCCTCTTCGGAGCACGGGCGTCCCTGGGCCGAATTCGCCTTGATCGCGCTGCCGCGATCCTTCGCCGATTGATGATCGGGATTTTTCCAGACCTGGCCGATGTCCCCGTTACCCATTGCTGGACCGGAAAGCTCGGATTCGCACGGGACTTTCTTCCCCATCTCGGTGCAATCGACGGCAGGCATTACGCACTCGCCTGCAATGGCTCCGGCGTCGCGCTCCTGCCTTACCTCGGGTACCTCGCCGCCCAAAAGGTCCTTGGATCGTCTGACGGCGACAATGCCTACGATGGTCAGGAGTTCCGGCAAATTCACCCGTTTTACACGGGTCGCCCCTGGTTTCGTCCCTTCCTTTCCGGATTCTACCGGTGGAAGGATTTCCGTGAGGGATCAGGCTGAAACCGAAAAGAGATCAGCCTGTCAAAGGAAGGTAGGTTGCGTTGACCTGGACTGTTGGCGTCGATGTCGGGGGATCCTTCACCGATTTCTTTGCCGTTAATGAACAAGATGGCAGAATTGCAGTTCACAAGGTGTTGTCGACTCCGCACAACCCCGCTCAGGCCGTCATCCAGGGCCTCCGGGAAATGTGTGACGATCACGGGATACCGACCCATGCCATTTCGCGTTTTTCCCACGGGACGACTGTCGGAACCAATACACTCATTCAGCGCAAGGGGGCACGGGTCGCCGTGGTCACGACGAGCGGTTTTCGGGACCTCCTTGAAATCGGACGCCAGACCCGGCCGAGCATTTTCAGTCTTCAACTCGACTATCCGCCACCTCTTGCGCCCCGAAAACTGTGCTTCGAACTGGAGGAAAGGACTGGCCCGGGGGGCGAGAACATCACGGCGCCGAGCGACGCCGGCATCCTCGAGACGATTGATCGCGTGCGCACGAGTGAGGTCGACGCCTGCGCGGTCTGCTTCCTGTTCTCATTTGCTTCAGACACGAACGAAAGACGGGTTGCTGCCGCGTTGCAGGAGAGGATTCCGGATCTCTATCTATCCCTGTCTTCGGACATCTATCCCGAGATTCGCGAATTCGAACGTTTCTCGACGACGGTTCTCAATGCCTATCTGCAACCGATTTTTGACGAATACCTGACGACACTCGAGACTGTTCTCGGCGAGATAGTTCCTTCAGCGGTCGTCGGCATCAATCAGTCGAATGGCGGATTGACGTCGATCGGCACGGGACGCGATTACCCGGTCCGTACCGTCCTGTCGGGCCCTGCCGCAGGTGTTCTCGGATCGATCCACGTCGCCCGCGCGTCGTCCCTCAGTAATGTCATCACCCTGGACATGGGCGGAACGAGTGCGGATGTCGGGCTGGTCCGCGACGGCGAAGCCGATCTGAGTACCAGTCGGGATGTGGCCGGATTCCCTGTCAGGTTGCCGATGATCGACATACACACCGTCGGCGCCGGTGGTGGTTCAGTGGCATGGATCGATCGGGACGGTTTGCTGAAGGTTGGCCCTGGGAGTGCAGGTGCGGACCCAGGCCCCGCCTGCTACGGCCGGGGAGGGGTCGAGCCGACGGTTTCCGACGCGAATGCAGTACTGGGCCGTCTGGACCCTTCTGGTCTGTTGGGCGGAAAAATGAAAATCGACCTTGCCGCGGCAAGGAACGCGATTGTTTCGGTTGCGGAGAAGATCGGCCACACCATCGAGAACACCGCACTCGGCATCACGGACATCGTTGTTGCGAACATGGTCCGCGCCGTGCGGCGCATCTCGGTGGAACGTGGTTATGACCCGCGCGACTACACCCTGATGTCCTTCGGGGGAGCTGGCGGACTCCATTCCGCCGAGGTGGGGCGCATGCTGGGGATTCGCAGGGTTGTCGTCCCTCATGTGCCGGGCATTCTTTGCGCAACGGGCCTTGTCGTGGCCGACATGAAGGAAGACCTTGTCCGGTCGACCAGGATCCGCGTCATGGATGGCTGTCGCGGAAAGCTGCAGCCCGTTCTGAAGGAACTCTCGAACGATCTCGAAGCCTGGTTCGAAACCGAAAGAATCCCGGTTTGTGACAGGGACCGGCGGATTGCCCTTGATATGCGATTCGTCGGTCAGAATCACGAGCTCCGTGTTCCGCTGCCCGACGCATCCGCCAATTCCCTTCCGTCCACACCTCGGTTGAAGGGCATGTTCGTTTCAGAACACCGGCGTTGCTACGGTTACGCCAACGCAGAAGACCAGGTTGAGGTCATCAACGTCCGGCTGACAGGTCTCGGCAGGCGGCGCCGGAATTTCGCCGGAGACAGAGCAAAGTCGACGCGCGAGCCGGAACACCCGCGCCCGGTGACCGTGCGACCGGTCTACTTTGATGCTGCGGCAGGGTTGCCTGTGGAGACGCCGATATTCGACCGCGAGACGCTTGCACCGGGTCAGGGTATCACAGGGCCGGCCGTCATCCGGCAACTGGACTCGACCACGCTTCTCGGGCACGGCGACTCGCTCAAGGTCGATGAGCATCGGAACCTGGTCATTGACGTTTTCCAACAGGGGAGACGCCGACCGTGACCGATCAGACAATTGATCCGATCTCCCTCGAGATCATGTTGAATGCCCTGCGGTCGGTCGCCGACGAAACATACAATGCGCTGACACGCAGTGCATATTCAACGAATATCAAGGAACGGAAGGATCATTCCACGGCGGTCATGGACGCCAGCGGCCGACTGGTCGCACAGGCCGAAAACTCCCTTCCCATTCACTTGTCATCCATGGCCGGTCTCATGCGGGCACTGCTCGACAAGTATCCCGCCGGAGGGATTCGCGAGGGTGACATATTCGTATCGAACGACCCACATGTCGCCGGAGGCTCGCACCTGCCTGACATCAATCTGGCGATGCCGGTGTTCGTGAGCGGTCGATGTCTTGCCTTCGTGTGCAATATCGCCCACCACGCGGATGTTGGCGGCATGGTCCCGGGGTCCGTGGCGGGCGGGATGACGGAGATCTATCAGGAAGGGCTGCGCATCCCCGCGGTCAAGCTCTTTGACCAGGGAGTGCTGGTCCGCGACATGTTCGAAATCCTGTTACTGAATGTTCGCGTTCCCGAAGAACGACGGGGCGACTACAACGCCCAGATTGCGGCGTGCAGGCTGGGCGAAAGGAGAATGCAGGAACTCGCCGCCCGTCACGGCCCCGAATCCATCGAAGCCGCGTTTGGTGAAATAATCCTGCGAACAGAAAAAAGATTGCGTCGTGCGGTCAGCGAGATGCCGGATGGGACCTACAGTTTCGAGGACATGATGGATGATGACGGTTGCGAGAACTACGATATCGTCATCCGTGTCACGGTTCGGATCGAGGGCAGCAGGATCTCGTTCGACTTCGCCGGGACGGCCCCGCAAACCGCAGGCAATATCAACGCCCCTTTCAATGCCAGCCATGCGACACTGTGCTATGTCCTGAAGGCGCTTGTCGACCCGGATGTGCCGAACAACGAAGGTGTGCTCAACGTTTGCGAAATGATCGCCGAACCCGGGACTCTCGTGAACTGCATTGCCCCAGCGCCCTGCGCAGCGCGCGCGAACACCTGCCAGCGCGTTGTCGACGTCGTCATCGGCGCACTGAAAGATGCCATGCCGGAGGCCGTGGTCGCGGCGTCCAACGGCGCCAATACCGCTGCCGTCTATTCGGGTACACGCCCGGATTCGGGGGAACCGTACGTTTACCTGGAGACCATTGGCGGCGGTTTCGGCGGTCGTGCTGCCAAGGACGGAACAGATGGCGTACAGGTCCATTCCACCAACACGTCGAACCTGCCGATAGAGGTCCTGGAGACCGAATATCCCCTGAGGGTCAGCCGCTATGAACTGGTGCAGGATTCCGGCGGTGCGGGTGAGAACCGGGGCGGCCTGGCAATACGGCGGGACGTGGCGCCGATCGGCCATGTCTGCACGTTCAGCGGGCAGGGAGAAAGAATCCGGCACGCGCCGTGGGGGCTCTTTGGAGGTTCGCCGGGAAGAACCGGGCGTTTTGCGCTTGTCCGGGGCGACGGCACGGAGTCGCGACTTTCGGGAAAACCGATGTCGGTCGAAGTTCCGCCAGGCGTGAACGTTTCTGCCCAGACCGCCGGTGGTGGTGGTTATGGCACTCCGGAGAAACGCGATGCCCACCACTGTCGGGAGGATCTCGACAGCGGAAAGTTCTCTCCAGAGTTCATGAAGCGACACTACGGAATCGGGTAACGGTCGGCCGGGACGCATCCGTGATCGCGGTCGTCTCTTCCAACAACTCGGCCGGGCATCAGCGGAGATTGAAGAGGACAGCTCTCCGCGCTTTTCCCCGCCGATGGCAGCCGGGGGATCAGAACGGAATCATTGGTGTTGTGGTCAGAAGTTCAATCCCGTCCCGGCCAACGATCACATTCTGTTCGAATCCCGCGGTTCCGATGCCGTCCTTCGCGATGAATGCCTCGATGCCAAGTACAGTATCCGCCTCGATCACCGCTCCCAGGTGATCATGGACAGTGCTCAGGTAGGGGGGCGTCTCGAAATAGAGTCCGTTCGGGTGCCCATAAAACGGGTATTGCGCCGAGGCACCACCGCCATCCAACCCGATTTCCGACACGAGGCGGTCGCCGAGTTCCGCGATTTCCTTGTACGAACGCCCGGGACGGACGGCCTCACACAGTGTTTCGACGATGGCTGCACAACCCTCGACCAGTGTCCTTTGCTCAGGGGTCGGCCGGTTGCCGACGACCGCGGTCCGCCCGGGGTCGAAATAATATCCCTGCAGGATGGGTCCGATGATGAATGCTCGTACAAGGTCGCCGCGCTTCGGGACCAGCGTGGAATATCCCGTGAAAGGATCGCTGCAGGTGTATGCTGTGAGCTTCCCGTGACAACAGACGATCTTGTGGTAGGTCCCTCCCCTTCTGAGAAGTTCGGCGACCGCTTTCCCGGCAGCTTCGGCTTCGCTGTCCCCGGCAATCAGCCGTTCCGTCAGGATGTCCATGGCGGGATTGAGAATGGCAGCGCCCTCCCGGAAACAGTCCAGTTCCCGGTTGGTCTTGATGAATCTTGTCGACCGTACGAGATCGTCGACGATCTTCCACGTGAATCGCGGGCTCGCAGCCATGAGACGCTGCCATTGCGCAACCGGAAAGAAATCCGAACCCGAAAATGCGACCGGGTCGACGACCTTGCGGTCCTTGAGCGACGTGATGATGCTGGTGACCGGATCGGGGTGGTTGCGGATGCGATCGGTTGCCAGCAGTTCGGGGCGCAGCTCGGGATCGTCGACATGCAGTTCCGGCGGCTCGCCGGGCTGCAGGAGGACAGCGCAGAATGTCCGTGCCCGGTGTGGGCCGGTGTCAACGCCCTGGCCCGTTGTGTGGGAGAAATAGTTTGTCAGGTAGATGATATCTCCGGCGCGGTCGAAGGACGCGCTGGTCTTGCCCCACACCACCGCGACCTCGATTCCACGGCGCTTCATTTCGTCTTCGACGCGAGACCATCTCAGCCGGTATTCCTCGAGCGGGAAGTAGCGGGCAACCATCACTCGGATTCCGGATGTGGTTTCAGGAAACGCCGCAGGACATTGCCGGTAATCCGGGCGACATTGTTGTCGAATCCGTCGTGGGAGAGTGACGTGATCCATGTGATCGAACCCACGGAAAACACTGCCCCGCCGGCGGGTGTTTCGAAGTACACCATGTCGGCACGAACGAAACCGTGTTGTGAGCCATCGGTTCCGCGGGTCGCGATCGGGTATTCCTCGCAGCTCAGGATGCCGTCGATTCCCACGTTTTCGGATGAAGCAAGGACGACGCTGTTGGGCGGAGATCCGAGATCGGGGTCCCAGCGATCGATTTCGATCCCCGCCGCACCACCACCACGGCGGCCGAAATTCCCGATCACCTCCTCCGGCTCGACTCCTTCAAAAATGAAGGCGAACTTCGGGTCATGGCTTGCCGCAGTCCGTCTGTAGTATGTTGACCGGGCGAACATGGTCGACGAATACCCGACACCGACAAGGCTCTGCGGTGCCCGGCCACAGGTGCGCCACAGGCCGCCGGGCTCGCCCGTGAACAGTAAGTGATCCTCTCCGGGCTCACCCTCCCAGGCGCGCACGCCAGTTGCACACTTTCGGCATTCCAGGATGCCAGGGAAGCTGTCATGGAAGCCGACGCGCCAGTAAAATCCGTTGCCACCGAGATAGAGGTGTCGGCCGCCGTTTTGCTGGTAGCCGTCGATGGCGTCCCACATTTTCGTCGACGTGTATTCGGGATGGGAAAGGGTGATGATCGCCCTGTAGCCCGAGATCGCGTCGACCCCCCTCGCATGAATGTCCTCGTCCGTGATGATGTCGTACGGTTGGTCGATATGTTCGAGCCAAGCCAGCAGATGGGTGTCGTTTATGTAATTGAACGTATAGGGCCCCGGTCGCATGGTGAGCATGGGCCGCAGGCTGCTGCTGTAGCAGACACCGCTGCCGTCCAGGTGGTGGTCATAGGTCGAATGACCCAGGTCGCGATGCTCATGGAGGTGAAGTTCGTACGGGCTGATCTGGTTGACGCTCTCGGACATCACCTCGGAGCCGACCATGTCGACCTTCACATGGGTATTGGCATAGGCAAGATAGGTCGCGGTGCAGACGATCACCGCCACGTCCGCAGTCCGTTCACCGGCACGCGGTCGCACGAAGAACGGGATATAGTCCAGGTCGCCGTCGTCCGTTTCCAGGATGGCTGCGTAGAAGCCGCACCGGCAGTCGTGAGGCACGTTCCAGGTGAAGTCGGTCTCCCAGCCGCAATCGTAGATGTCGTCCGAATGAAAGTGAATGGCGCCGTACTGTTCCGGTGCGCATTTCCAGCTCAGGTCCGACGAGTCCCAGTTGTGTCCGGTCATTGCCCGTGTCGGCAAATTGATCGTGCGGCCATGGATACCATTGCCGGAAACATCCTCGATCCGGTCGGAGGTCATCTGCCTGGAGAAATCCCAGCTTGCCCGAATCCTGGCCGGGGCCGCGGAATCGCCGACCGACCGGAACCAGGCATCGACATTATCGATTTCCAGGACGTTGCCGAAAACGGTTGGCCGCTCGATCTTCCCGTCGAAAAACCTGCAGGCGCCGGTTGCACCGTTGCTGGTGGCGGCGATGAGAAATGGGACTCCGTCCGCTGCGGCTGCCGGGTTCCCGTCCAAAGCCATCGAGGCAGACGCGACACGGGGGACTCCCGGAATCGCACGCAGTGCGACCTGGCCAACCCCCGCAGTGCCGGCGTCGAAATCCACATACGCCGTTACGAGGTACCAACGCCGACGCAGCAATGGCACGCCACTGCTGACCTTTCCGCACCCGCCGATCTCCAACTCCAGCGCACCATCCGCGTCCAGACCCAGCTGCCACCCATGTGCCGCGGCATCGTCCCGGTGGCTCAGAATCGTCTGGTCCCTACGCCCCGGAAGCGTCGGCCAGACCAGGGCGGAAACCGTGAATACTTGCTCACGGGACAGGCGGTCCGGATCATCGATCCTGGCATAGGATCCCGGATAGAGGGGCTGGAACCTTCCCTTGATCGGGTCAGGCCGGACGCTCTCGACAGGGTCAACACGATATCCGGGTCCGAGGGGATCAAGGTCCGCGCAAATCACGCGTCCAATCCGGGCGCGGTAACTGCCAACGCCTTCGCAGCTGACCTTGAACGCGATCGTGGATCCGGGGGATGCGTGCCAGTCGTCACAGTAGCCGAGCATACGAATCCCTGACGAGAGGTTTTCCATGCTACAATTCCAGTACCTTCCCGGTCAGATCCCGCCAACGCAGTTCGAACACCGCCCATTCAGCCTCGTCGAGATTATCGAAGATACGGTCGTCGACCGCTTCGACCGGCTGATTGCGTTCGCCGATTCGGGCGATTCTCCATGCCCGGAACGGTTCGACGATTACGATGACGTACTTGCCGCGTATCGGCATGGCCCTCATCCGGTGCAGGAGACTGCGGAGTTCCTCGCTATGCGGACCCCGAATCCTGGCGTGAAATTCCCGCGCCAGATCGGTGCGGTCGGGATCAACGGGGTAGATGGCGGCCTCTTCCCAGTAACGGTACATGATGTTGCTCCGGTGATCGGCTGGCCCCGGGGGCGCTACTCCATCGTCGCGTGTCTCTCGCCGCTGTCATGGATCTTGTGGACGTGGGTATGCGACACCGTGCCGCATTCCAGTCGACACTGACGCCGATGTCTGGTGGGCGGCATTCCGAACTCGTTGCGGTACGAACGTGAAAAATGTGCGAGCGATCCGAAACCCGAAGCCACTGCGACATCGGTAATGCTCATGTCCGACTGGACCA
This sequence comes from Paracoccaceae bacterium, assembly GCA_026707935.1. Classification (GTDB taxonomy): domain Bacteria; phylum Pseudomonadota; class Alphaproteobacteria; order Rhodobacterales; family Rhodobacteraceae; genus JAPPHA01. Next base: position 9,435 of record JAPOVX010000232.1, on the reverse strand, counting down.
GAAGCCTGCGTGCCAGCTTCAGACGTGCGCGGACGTAATACTGGGTGGGCGACGTGTTGAGGTACGTCTTGAACAATCGCTGCATCTGCTTGCCGGAAACGCCGATTGAACTGGTCAGGTCGCTCAGCGGCACCGGTTCCTCAAGGTTGGACTCCATCATGTCGATCGCTTTGGCTAACGCCGAGTGCGCTACCCGCGGATACCTTGAACCCATGGGTTGCGGGCTTATGGACGGACGAACCTTTTCGAGAATATATTGGTCCGAAACGGCGATGGCTGTCGATGCGCCAAAATGCGCGAAGACCAGATGCAGAGCGAGGTCGACGACTGCAGCACCTCCAGCACAGGTGATGATGCCACGGTCGACTTCGAACAGTGTGCTGCAAATGTTAATCCTCGGATACAATTCGCGCAACGTGTCGAGATACTCCCAGTGAATGGTCGCGCGACGGCCGTCGAGCATGCCGAGCTTGGCCAGGATCAGGCTCGCTGAGCCGAGTGCCGTCACTACACTGCCGCCCCGGTAGAGTCGGCGAATCCAGGTCGCCAGCGCGAGGGGTACGTCGTATTGGGGATCGTTGCCTGTGACGAGAACGACGTTGGTCAAGGTGCTGCAATCCCGGATAGACAGATCGATCTTGAATTCCATCTCGCTGTTCGACGTCACAGGTCCACCGTCTATCGAAAGTAACGTCCATTCGAATAGTTTCCGGTCCGCGACGCGGTTTGCGATGCGCATCACCTCGACAAAGGACACGAAGGGCACGAGTGAAAAGCGTTCGTCGAGGAAGAACCCGACGCGGACAGGCTGGTCCTCGTCGTCATGTTTCAACAATGATCAGGTTTCCCGTTGTCGTCGCGATGCCGCTCGAATTCCCGTGACGCCAGTAGCGGATAGTCGAACGGACGCGGTGGTTCACCATCGACGTACATGTGTGCAAAGGCGTCCGTGATGCCCTGGATATCGGAAGTACGGTCTTTCCAGGCGCGGTAGGCGCTCTCGGAAGAAAACACTGTCACCGCGATGCGCGCCTCGCCTTCCCCCATCAACTGCATGGCGAGGCAATCCGGTTCGTTCTCCATGGTTCTGAAGACGAGGTCGTTGAAAAGCTTGACGGATTCCTCCGCAAACTCAGCCTTGCACCGCCAGTGGGAGGTTCGAACGTACATTGTCGCATTCCATGCTGTTCTGCCGCCGACTCGGGACGCCGGCCCCGCGCCGACCTCCACGATGGAAGGGACACCTTCGATATCGCAAACAGCCGGGCGTGCAGGTGAACTGCGGCACGCTGGAGCGGGAGTCCCCACGGGAGTCCGAGGTCGATGCCCGCCCCCCGCTTGGTAACTCTGTCCATATGGCACTGTCCCCGGTTGCCGGATCCGCCGTTCCCGCGTGACCCTGACATTCACACCATTACCAGCCGTCAAAAGGGAAATGGCTGGTCTCAGATCAATACATGGTTCCCTCGGGGTCGAGAATGGAGCAGGCATGGCGTTCCAATATGATATGTTTGGCCGTTGACTTGATCCGAAAAGACAAAACACTTCACGGCGGTTCGTTACGTTGCCGTCCGCGCCGCGATCGGGTGCAAGATATCGGAGATCCGGGAGCAGGCAGCTTCCAGGTCTGCCTCGGGCCGGGCAAAACAAATCCGAATATAGCCGGGAGTGCCAAACTCCGAACCCGGGACTGTGACGACACCGGCCTGTTCGATCAGGACTTCGGCAAGTTCCGTGTCCCGGGTGATTCCCTGCCTGGAGAGGAGTTGGCGGCAGTCGAGGAAAAGGTAAAACGCGCCCTCTGGTCGAGGGATTCTCAACCCGGGGATATCCGAGAGCTGCCGCTCAACGAGGTTCCGTCGCCGCACATAATGTTCCAGCCAGCCGGGAAGGAAATCCTGGGGCCCGGTCAGCGCCGCCAGTGCCGCAGCCTGGCCAATGGACGAGGCATTCGTTGTCGATTGGCCCTGCAACTTGACCATGGCTGCGATCAGGTTTCGGGGTCCGCCCGCATAACCTATGCGCCAGCCTGTCATTGCATAGGTCTTTGATACGCCGTTGACGGTCAGGGTCCGGTCCCGAAGGTCCATGGCCACGGCGCCGAAGGACTGGAATGGACTACCGTCGAAGACGATCTTCTCGTAGATCTCGTCGGTCAGTATACCGAGTCCGGCGTGTTGCCGCACAACATCGGCAAGCTGCCCGAGTTCCTCGCTCGCATAGACTGCTCCCGAGGGGTTTCCGGGGGAGTTGAGGATCAGCCAGCGGGTTTTTTCGTTAATCGCGGCTTCCAGCGCGTCGGGGCGCAATTTGAAATCATCGTGCTCTGCTGTCCGGACAATGACCGGTTTCCCTCCCGCAATTTCAACGATTTCCGGATAGCTGACCCAATAGGGTGCAGGAATGATGACCTCATCGCCTCGCTCGAGCGTGGACATCAGTGCATTGAAGACCAGTTGCTTGGCGCCGGTTCCGACGACGATCTCGTCCGGTTTAAACTCCAGATTGTTCTCTTTACGAAACTTGCGCGCGACGGCGGCCCGCAACTCCGGCGTGCCCGCGACCGGTGTATACTTCGTCTTCCCGGCCAGTGCCGCAGCGTGAGCTGCCGCGATCACATGCGGTGGAGTCGGGAAGTCCGGTTCCCCTTCACTGAGATCGATGATGTCGCGACCCTGATCGCGCAGCCGCTTTGCGGTCTCGGCCATGCGAACGGTTCCGGATACTCGGCTGGATTCGATTCTCTGGCTGATCAGCAGGCCGCCGCCGGGATCGCGATGTCTTGCGTGTGTCATTGACAACGATTTGTGAGCCTTGGCCCTTCAAGGCAGGGAAGATGTTAACGCGGACCCATGCGATATCCAAGAAGGGCGAGTCACGATGACTGGCGAAGTCCCGACCATTACCGACACGAAACCTCCCGTTTTGGTGCGCTGCACCACACGGATTTCAAGCCTGTCGTTCCGGTCTCCGGTGGCGGTCCGTTGCGACCGCCGTCGACAGGCAGATCAAGCCGCGTCCCGCATCCTGTTCCTGGTTTTCTTTGTGTCGCGTCTAAGGCGGCCTGCCGTCCGAAGCACCGACGGCTCGCTCTCCGGGCGATTACAGAATGGCATTTGGACCCGGACCGGTTTCTTCGACGCGGGTAGGGTTCACCTTTAGGAATTTTTGGGGTGAAACCGTCGGTGCCGGGAAATGAGGGGCGGGGTCTTCCGTCCGTTCAGTTCAATAAACGGTCGGTCAGGCGCAACTTGCCGACCATGCGCGGGGTAAGGTTGAGCAGGCGTCCTGTCCGGGCAAACGCACGTGGCGGGCGCGGTCGGTTGCGAGGCCTTGCAGCCAGCAATCCGAATGCAACAGGCCTGCTGCGAATGGAATGGCCTTGCTGAGCAGGACGAAACCGGTAGGCGACAGGCCCTTACCCGTTCAGAAAGGGGGAATCGGCACATGAAAAGAATACTGACGACGACACTGACGATGCTGGCGGCAACAGCTGTGGCGTCCTTCGCGGCGATGACTCCGGCTGCAGCGCAGGTGCATCGTTGGGACATGCCGAACGAATACGCAAAGGCATCCGGTCACTACTATGACGAGATCTTTGCTGAAAAACTGCGTGAAGCCACCGGTGGCGCCATCGACATCACGAATCACTATGGCGGAGCACTTGGCTACAAGTCAAAGGACCACTGGAAGGTGGTTGAGGACGGCGCTGCGCAGATCGCGAGCACGTATACCGGGGTGTTTGCAGGGATCGATCCGATCTTTCTTCTTGTTTCCATGCCGTTTCTGGCCCGCAACATCGACGAGTCCCGCGCCCTCTACGAGGCGGCGCGTCCATGGTATGCGGCAGCATTCGAGAAGGGCAACCAGATGTTGGTGCTGGCAGTGCCATTCCCACCGGTGGGAATCTGGGCCAGGCAGCCAGTGACAAACCTGGAGGAACTGGCGCAAATCCGGATCCGAACCTACGACAAGACGAGCACCGTCGCGTTGAATGCCGCCGGCGCAAATGCGGTCCAGTTGAGTTGGGCAGACATCATTCCCGCACTTACGACCGGTACGATCGACTCGGTTCTGACCGCAGGGGAAGGCGGCGTTCTGTCCAGTTTCTACGAGCATATGGATCATTTCAACGCCATCAACTATGTCGCGGGAACCCAGATGTTCCACATGAACCGCGATGTCTTCGACAGCCTGTCACCCGAACTCCAGGAAACGATCCTTGAGGTTGCCGACGCAACCGAGGACGAAGCATGGGAGGCCATCAAGGACCGGGTTGACGCATCCTATGTCAGGATGCGGGATGCCGAGGTGACGATTCTGAGTGAGTCGGACATGCAGGACGGCTTCCTTGCATCCTTGCGTGAAGCCTCGACTGTCGTGTTCAATGAATGGCGCGACAAGATGCCTGCAGGCGCGGCGGATGAAATCATGGCGAACTTCTCGGAACGCCTTGGAGCAATGAACTGACAAAGAGGGACGTCGGGGAAGGCTCTGCCTGCCCCGACACCCGAGAATGAACTCGTCAAGCGCCCGATTTATTCGTTTATTCGACAGGTTCGCCCGATTCCTGTCGGCCGTCGGGGCGGTCGCTGCCGGACTCATCCTGTTGGCGATGTCGCTCCATATTCTTGCTGAAATCGTCCTTCGAACGCTGTTCCTCCGCTCGACCTTCGTGCTCGAGGAAATGATCGGCTACGGCGTTGCTGCCATGTCCTTTCTCGGACTGGGATATGCTCTCAACACCGGGGCGCTGATCAGGATGAACCTCGTTCTCGAAAAGCTCGGAGACGGGCTGGTTCGGCGCATCGTGGAAGTGATCTGCATCATCTCGGCGGGGATATTCACCGGCATCGCCGCCTGGTATTTCTACGTCAACGCGGTACGGGATTTCATGCGCGGGCACGTGAGTGAAACCCTTTCCGAGACACCTCTCTGGCTGCCGCCGTCGATCATGCTTCTCGGCATGTTGGTATTCCTCGTCCAGTTGCTGGCGTACCTGCTGCGGGTGCTCGCGGGCGACGTGTCCTTCGCTCCCAGTGGGCGGGAACAGGAATAAGCCTGTGTCCAGACAGATTTTGGAAGGCTGAGCCTTGGGACCGCTCGAAGTCGCCATGGCGACATTGGGCCTGCTTGCCCTGTACCTGACGCTCGGGATCTGGGTGTTTGCAGCTGTCGGTCTGGTCGGTCTGACGGCACTGCATCTTCTCCTGGGCTTCGACATTGACCGAATTGGCGCGATCATGCGGGGGACGATGTGGCGTTCAGCCAGTACCTGGGAGCTGTCAGCCGTCCCGATCTTCGTCATGATGGGTGAACTCATGTTTCGGAGTGACATGTCGGAGCGACTGTTCCGCGGACTGTCGCCTTGGGTCGCGCGTGTACCGGGCGGTTTGCTGCATACAAACATTGCAGGATGCACCGTCTTCGCGGCCGTCAGCGGATCGACCACCGCGACCACCGCGACGGTCGGAAAAATCACGACGGCTGCACTTGCCGAAAGAAAATATGATCGGAGTCTCGCGGTAGGATCGCTTGCAGGAGCCGGCAGCCTCGGGCTGATGATTCCACCGTCTATATCCTTCATCATCTATGGTGTGTTGTCCGAGACGTCCATTGCACGGCTCTTCGCGGCGGGCGTATTGCCGGGTCTTCTGATTGCGGGGCTCTATTCCGGATACATCGGTTTGCGCGCCACCATGAACCCTGCACTGGCTCCCCGCGGAAACGACGAGTTCACGGCCATTGATCGTCTCAAGGGATTGCTGGACCTCCTGCCGGTGACAGTGCTCGTGATCGTCGTCCTTGGCAGCCTTTACAGCGGAATCGCCACACCGTCCGAAGCGGCGGTTGTCGGATTCCTGGGTGCACTACTGATGGTCCTGTTTACCGGGCAGCTGACCTGGAAGATTTTCGTGGATTCCATCGCCGGCACGATCCGGATTACGACCATGGGTATCAGCATCCTGGTTGCCGCCAATTTCATGTCGTCCGCGATGGCCTATCTGCATGTTCCCCAGGAGATCGCCAGGTTCATTGTCAGCCTCGGTCTGTCTCCATATGTCCTGATCCTGCTGGTTGCCGCCTTTTATGTCATTCTTGGCCTGTTTCTCGACGGCCTGTCGATCATGGTCATGACCTTGCCAATCACGCTGCCGCTGGTTGTTTCCGTAGGCTTTGATCCGGTCTGGTTCGGCGTGTTCATCGTCATAATGATCGAACTCGGTCTCGTCACGCCGCCCATCGGGTTCAACCTGTTTGTCCTGCAGGTCATGACTGGTCACAAATTGGGGTTCATCGCCCGCGCCGCCTTTCCTTTTTTCCTGCTGCTCTGCGTTGCCGCGGTGATCATTACCGCCTTTCCCGAAATCGCGCTCTGGCTGCCGGACGCACTCTTCAACAGATAACCACAAAGGGAGACCACGATGTTCGCTTCGTTTACACGGCTGGCACGGTACAATACATGGGCCAACCGTCGGATGCACAAGACGTGCGCACGCATGACCATCCGCGCCCTGATGCAGGATCGGAATGCCTTCCAGTCATCGATCTATCTCACGCTGGAGTACATCCATGCCGCTGACCGCATCTACCGCGACCGCCTCCTGAAACAGCCGCTCAGCCTTGAGTGGCCGATTCAGCAGATTTTTTCGGGGATTGACGAGCTTACCGCTGCGCAATTCGAAATCGACGCGTGGTACGTGGAATTCACAAAGACCTTGACCCGGGAGCAACTCGACGCAGATTGGCCATTCACGAGCCTTGACGATGATCCGGTTCATGTCAACGAAACCCTCGGAACCTGCCTGAGCAATCTCTTTCAGCACCAGGTTCACCATCGCGGACAGGTGCACAACATGCTCTCCCAGGTTGGAGTTTATCCGCCGCCCATGGATTACATCCTCTTTGCCATGGAAGACCGAGGAGACGAGATCCCGGACGACCTGAAGAGTCGCTGGCGCGAATGATGGCTCCGAATTCCCGGCAGGCACGACAATGACCGGTACCGGGGAAACGGCCGTCGGGGCCCCGGTTTTTGTCGACTGTTACGGCGAACTTGCCAGACGCCTGACGCCGCAGATGCTCGAAATCTGTCCCGGAGTGAGGGTCTTCCTTTCAAGGCCGAAATCCGAATCCGAACTGGTAGATCGCCTGCAGGGGCGCCGGCACGCGATCGTCTACATGAGTTATCTCTCGGCATCCGTTCTGCGTGCTTGCCCGGATCTGGAAACCGTCGCATATCTGTCGTCGGGGCTCGCGACGCACGCCGATATGGACGAGGCCAAACGGCTTGGAATCGAGATTCGCGGTGTCCGGAACTACGGCGACCTGGCGGTTGCAGAACACGCAATTGCCTTGGCTTTCGCCGCACTCAAGCGAATCGCCGAATCCGATCGTTGGGTCAGGCAAGGCCGGTGGGAACTCGTGCGCACCGAGGAATTCGCCGGCCGAACCTTTGGCGTGATCGGCCTCGGCGGCATCGGCAAGCAGGTTGCCCGGATCGCTGCCGCACTCGGCGCAGATGTCATCGGCTGGTCCAGAACAGGGACGGTCGGCGGCGGCATCGCAACCGGGTGTTCACTGGAATCGTTACTCGCCCGGGCCGATATCCTGTCCATCCATCTTGCGCTCACGCCTGAAACCGATGGTTTTATCGGGGAGAATGAACTTGCAAAGGTCAAGCCCGGGGCCATCCTTGTGAATACCGCCCGTGGTGCGCTGGTCAATGAAGACGCGCTGGTTGACGCGCTGAAGAGCGGCCGATTGTCGCATTGTGCGCTTGACGTTTTTTGTGGGGAGCCACCCGACCCGGCAAGTCCGCTCCTCGCGATGGAAAACGTGACCCTGACGCCCCACTCTGCCTGGTATACCGGTGACGCTATCGACCGTTTGCTGGTTTCCGGATTCAGACTCCTGAAACAGCAGATCGAAAAATCTTCGCAAGCAGCAAGCCAGTTGTAATTGCCCGGTGACATGGCGCCAGTCTGGCAGATCACCATGACATCGATGTCCGACACTGGCCGCGGTCGACCTTTGAGGTGGCGGTCGTCTGATTCCGGGACGCCATCGTGATCGACCCTGATTCTGCCGGTTTGTCCAAGACAATGGGTTCCGTTTTCCCTGGAGTGCAGTTTACGGTCTCCCGACATCCGCTTTACACTTGTGAAAAGGGGGCAGAACAACAAAAGACAAGAGCAAGAAAACACCGTTCACGCGTTCGCACAAGGGCCGCACACGACCAGAGCAGATCAAGACCAATCAGCAGCCGCTACTCAGACATGCAAGGCGGTCGGACCTCATCGTCCGCTTCGGTTCGGGCCAAGGCCTGATACAGACAGTGAGGAAAACCGGAAGATCAAAGCCAATGGTCTGGCACTGGTGGGACCGCTTCCTCGCCGAGTGCGTCAACGTGGTCCTGTACGATCCGGGCAACGTCCCTTGTTCGGGCACCGCGTCCGCCCCCGATCCCGTAGGCAATGGAAAACGGCCCCGCCGCTTCGGCCCGCAGGGCTTCCCGCATGTTTTCGTCGGGCCAGAGCCGGCGATGGACGTTGCCCCTGAAGAGATCTTCGGCCATGTTGGGTCTCGGCACGAACAATTAGCCCGCATAGCTCAGTGCGCCGTGGAAAGGCGCGTCATCCTTGTGGGTGCGAATCCCACTCAGCAAATTGTCGCTTCGGTTGGTAGCAGCCAGAGCGGCTTACGGAGGCAACGATGTAGGCTGAAGCACTCTGGTAGAAGGGCCGCCTTGGGTGGCTCAGCGAGCAGGCAGGCCGGAACGCGAGTGAACGCCGAGCAGGCCTCGAAACGGGTAATGCGGGAGCCGACCCTCCTGAGTTAAGGGGAAGGCCGATGGCGGTTCGGGAAGCAAGCGACAGATGCACCGGACCGTTCCCGCCGGGGTAGTGGCGCTGGCATGTCTGCAAGACGGATGACGTTGCAACACGGGAAGCCCTGTCGGTGGTGTGCACGCACCAACCGGAAATCCGCGAGGACCAGTCCGGGCCGGCAGGGTGGCGGACAGGCCCGTAGTACTGATGACGCCGGGTAATGCCGGTCGAGGGAAGGGGCCTGACTTCGAGAACGGTATGGAAAGGAAGCAAGGCGTGACCACTGGTCAAAACCTAACAGGGTCAAATAAGGTTCGGAAATTCCAGACCATGCTCCATGCGAAAGCGAAGGAGGAACCCAAGCGACGCTTTCATGCCCTCGCCGACAAGGTCTGGCGAATGGATTTCCTCGACGAAGCCTGGGACAGGGTCTACCGCAATGGCGGCTCTGCCGGGGTCGACGGGGAACAATTCATGGACATTGCGGCACAGGGTGTGGACGAGTGGCTCGGGGAACTGTCGCGGGATCTGAGGGAAGGGACCTACAGACCGAAACCGGTGCGTCAGGTTCTGATCCCGAAGAAACAGCCCGGCAAGTTCCGGC
>JAPOVX010000120.1 GCA_026707935.1 Paracoccaceae bacterium | reverse complement strand
GGTAGTGTTTTTCGACAACTACACTATACCTTGTGGCGGCTCCGATTTCCAGGATCATCCGAGCAAAATCGTCGAAATCGGCGGGAAATTCACCCGTCTAAAGGATTTTGCAAGAGGCTCGGAAATGTCTCCGGCACCGGGGAAGCGTTCTCTCTAGCTCTCATTGGTGTGCTGGCCGTAGACGACAAGCATTGGCGCGCGCGTCTGCTTCGGGACATCGCCCTGGCCTTGCACTCGGCTCGTGGCCGCACATTGTCAGGCGACAGCAACCGGTAAACCGCAATGTTGAAAGCCGGAGTGAGAACCATGATCGATTTCGTCGTCGGCAGCCTGCTAAGGGCCGGCCGTTTCTCCATGAAGAAATTCCGGTGCCGGGGCTGGTACCCGGCTTCGTTCATTGCGGTTCTCCTGGCCGTCTTGATGCCGTATCCCCAAGTTGGGGCGATGCCGCCCGAGAGCCGTTTGACGCTCGTGCTGGAAGAATGCATCCGGTCGCCCACCGTCCAGTGCGTCATGGCTCTGGCCATCGACACTGCAGGGGCGGTAAGCGACGCCGACGAACGGGCTTGGGCCTTCATACGCAATGCCGATGTGCAAAGAGCGATAGGGGATGCGACGGGAGCGCGGGAAAGTCTGTCGCGAGCTATGGCTGCCGCCGACGCGATCAGGATCACGGTCGGTCACGACAGGCAAGCGCAAGCATTGATCGGCATCGCGCGGGGACAGGCAGCGATGGGCGATGTTACCGGGGCGCTGCAAACCCTGGCGTTGTCGCTGGCGTCGGCCAACGGACTTGACGAGCCGCATCGTCGCGCAGCCATCCTCAGCGACATCTCGGTCGCCCATAGCCGGATTGGCGATGAAGACGGTGCGCACAGGATCCTGTTGCTGGCACTGGAAGCCTCGGCCCGGATCGCAGACAAGTCTTCGAGAGTCGGAATGCTCATAGACATTGCGGAGTCGACAGCTTCCATGGGCGATCTCCGGACAACCGCGCAAGTCGTGCGGGAGGCTCACAAGGTGGGCGGTCGAACGAGCTGGAGGGAGCGCTCTGCAAGTGTACGTAGACTCGCGAAGATGGCAAAGGCCCTGGTGGACGCAGGTTACGATGAAGATGCCCTACGCATCGCTGAGGTGATCGGCGCCGAGGACGAATCCGATCGCGCGACCGTGCTGAGCTACATTGCTTATACCTTGGCAGCGGCGGGACGTGCGGCGGACGCTTGGGCTACCGAGGATCGCGTTTGGAGCGGCTACTCCCGGATCAAAATAGCACTTCATATCGGGATCGCCCTGGCAAGGACGGGGGACATCGCCGGGGCCGCCGGGGCCGCCGCGAAAATCAGGAAAATCGAGAAAGAGAAGTGGGCGGAAGTATTGTATTCGGAAGCCGCCAGAGGTCGGGATGGAATATTCATGACTCTCGCGAAAACCCATGCCACTTCCGGAGCATACGAAAAGGCTCACCATGCGCTGGCAGAGATCCGCCGCGGCGACAACATTGCGAATGCAGCGATAGGGATTGCCGAGGCCGGAATGGCGGTGGGAGACCTCGATGCTGCGCTGGCGGGGGTTAGAAAGGTTTGCGAGTTCAGGCGGAGGATCGACAAATGCGTGCAAGCGTTATCCGGGCTCGCCGCGGCACATCATTTCGCCGGCAATCCGGAAATGGCCCGGAAGCTTGTCTCGGAGGCGTGGAAGGCGGCCGATGAAACTCACTGGCGTGCAAGCACACGTGATCGCCTCCAGGGGTTCGTCTCCTTGTGGGAGGCGCAAATGGGAATGGGCGATGTCGAGGGGGCGCGCAAGGCGTTCTCGGCTGCGCTCAGCGTAGCAAACGGCATCCGCTACTGGCGGACCCGGGTGGAAAAGCTCACAGCCCTGGCAAACTCGGCTGCCCAATGGAGGGAGCGCATGAGCGCCGAGCAGGCATTTTCCCTGGCCATGGAAGCTGCAGGTGAAGTTCAAAGCGAATACGACGGACCGTTCTTTACATTCCGTGACCGCGCCCGGGCTTTCGTAATTGTCGGCAAAGAGCAAGCTCACGTTGGCGATCGGCGCGGCGCGCAGGAGGCGTTCTCCCGGGTTCTCGTCGATGCCGCCCGACTGGTGGAACACGCCGAATGGCGCGACAGTAGCGTGGGTCTGTTTCGGGACGTCGCCTTGGCCTTGGACCTAGCTCCCGACGGCGCCAATGCCCGACGACAGTAATCGGTGAACAGCATTGTTGAAATCTGGTAAGCGCATTCCCTGCAAGGGCGTCCAAACTGTCGCCGGCGGGTAAGTATCGGAAATCAGGTGCTGCTTCAGGCGGCGGTAATGTCGGACACACCGTTCGGAGCGGTTTCGCTTCAGGCGAATGAACTGGCTCGGATGACGAACGGCCCTAACCACATTGTAGACTTGGCAAAACAGTATTGCAGGGTACGTTACGGAAGCTGCCATACCCGACGTTGCTCGATCTTTTCTCTTTCATCTCCCCGGTTTTCTCGATTCCCCGGTTTTTTCAATTTGCGGTTCGAATAGGCGGGTATGTCCGGGAATCACTGCCGCAACACGCAAACATGCAGCTTCGTTTGGCAGCGCGGGAGCGGACATTGGCGAGATATGTCGTTCTCCTCGACGAATTGTGCGCCGGAGTGTTGTAACCGTACCTTCTGAGGAGGTGGTATTGTGAATCGGTGATGTTCCCCTTCGTCAACCAACATTCATAGTGCAAAAGCTGCTCATTGTACTTTTCTGCCTCCGGGCATAAGCCTTGTGGGACTGTCTCGACCAGCCTGGACAGAAGATCGTCGGCGGCTTCATAGCGTGATATTTCGCCTGCCGTGCGGCTGATCGTCCTGTCAAATGCTTCCGCGCATCGCGTCAAGCATGGTTTTGTTACCCAATTGAGCAGGTTTTCCTGACGCCACGTTGCCATGTGTCGATCAAGTTCCTCGACTATCGCGCTTATTTCAAACGACTCAGCCCTTGCAACTGCCCGGATGCACCAGCAGTCTACTTTCTCGCCCTGTTCATTCAGATTTAGGCAGGAATATTCGGGGGCTTGAATGCCTTGTTCGGCTCGCGCCATTGTGTCGGCCTCAGGGGGCGGGGCCGAGTCCGCAGACACTCGGAGCACAACGACGAGTGACAACAGCACGCTGACAACCCAGACCTTGATGATTCGGTTCGCCTCAATCCGCATCAGGTTGGGCATCTGTATTGTTCAAGGGGTGGGTATGATCCGACATGGAACTGATCTGGCCCCCGGCGACTGATTCTGTTTGGATGTTAGTGCATTGACAGCTTTTCCGCCAAGCGATCAAGCCCGAAATCTGCCGGATAATTTGGAGGGGCGTGGTTCCGTTTTCGGGCTTTTGACCAGTCCGTTGGCCTGTTCGTACTCCTCGTCCAGTTCCGTCCGGATCTGCACCAACTGACGTCGCTCGAAGCCGGTCACCCCGATTGAACGCCACTTCTCCGAAGCCCGGGTCATCGCCGCAAACATCAGCTTGAGCACCGCCTTCTCGCCTCAAACGTTGGGAATCACCTTCATGTGGCGGCGCTCCTCGCCGAACGGGCGTTCCAGCAGGTTAGTGGTCCGGATCGCCTTGCGATGCCGCACCGGCATCGGCAGATGCGCAATGCGCGCCTCGAAGTCATCCTGGAAACAGGACACCGCGCTGGGGAACTCGCTCTCCCATTGCCGGACCCGATCGGCACCGAGATCGCGGGCGATGGTCCGGGACGGCGCCTGGTAGGCGGCACGGGCCTGCTCGCGGAACTCGGGCCTGGCCTCCGCGCGGGAGACCTTGGCCGCCAGGTTGCTTATGCGGTGGAACAGGCAGCGCTGGCGCTCCGAGCGCGGCTCGACCGCCTTGATGATGCCGGGAGCGCCGTCGCAGACCACCAGCAGGGGATCGCCGAAGCTGCGGTCGGTTTTATGTTGCGGCGGCCCGAAAGAACCCTGTTTATGCAATCGGCCAGCTCCCGGACGTAATTCTCGTGAATCTCGGTCCGCATCGCCGAAATCTCGGATTCCGAATTCATCAGGTCCCGAAAGCTGATCCATGGCTTGGTCAGCTTGTGGTCCATCAGGGCGAGGCTGTTGAAGATCGCCCTTGCACGGGTTCCCAGTCGCCCGGTGGGATCGGGATCAGCGGTAGCGGCCATGGACACGTACGTGTGCTGCGTGATTTGCCGGAAGTGCCGGTAGGATGACCGCATCAGGTTGGCCTTGCCGCCGAAATTGTACTGCACCATGGAGACATTGGTGCCGATGCCAGCGGTGATCCTTCGTATCGTTGTACCGAGATATCCGTGTTCTGCCAGACAATCCAGGGTGGCGTCGACGAGTTTTTGCTGTTCTTTGCTGAGCCTGTTCTTCCCCATGACCGGGCTCCAATACATCGCGGTGGCCGTTCAACCCAACAACCGGACCTCCGGTAGCACCTTCCATACCCGATTGGAATCAATAACAAGCTTGACTGCCAAACGTTTGTTTGGTCATGTAGCTACACAAGCGTGAACCTGTCCAATCGGGGTCGTCCCCGGTCAGGCAAGCGGGGAAGAACCAGGTGAGGCATTTCCAGCCGAGGACCGGAACGGCATACGGTGCCGCGATAGATGTGCAAAAAGGGCGTGACGTACAACATGGCAACGGCACCGGAGCGGTGTCTTCGTGTACCTTGCAGGGCCAGCGCAAAACCGGCCTGAACGAGTCCGTGACGCAGATTCTCGTTTGCATGACGCCCGAGGTGCTGACTTCACTCTGTGTGTCGGTACTGACCGCCGCGCATTCCTCGCCGTCGCCGTCTGACGAAGAAGTGGAAGCGTCGGTCGGCCTCGACCACGTTCGGCGTAGGGGCATCCGGTTTGTTCTACGGGCATCGGCATTCGATCCGGGCTCCCTCGACAGGCTGATTGGACCGCGTATGCGCCGGGCGACCGGCCGGTGGCAACCGTCGCAAGGCGAAACGGCGACGAGGTATCTGAACGCGAAATCCACGAGGACGCTGCTTGAAACGGGTATGGCAGCGGACATTATATCCGAGGCATTGGGCACTGCCCGGAGCGTCTCTGATACATTTGGTCGCGCTTGTGCACCAAGGAGTGTCGCCGAAGCGAGGGTGAAGGCACGCGACAGGCCAGGGACCCCAAGAATCATGGTGGCCAACTCGCGCACAACGCAGCAGGTCGACAAGCAGCCGCAAGGGGCGGAGTTCGCTTGCGACGCATGGAACACCGGGGGGTTCTTCGCGCACTCCGATACCGCGAAGGTTTCCCATTGTCTTAACAATGAGGCGAACGTGAGCGCACGGGATGAGAAGCATGCAACGCCCCTGTCCACCGCGGCCGAGAACAGCCAGGCTCCAGGGGTTGTGACCGCATTGTTGGAAACGGGAACAATATTGAGCGCGGAAAAAACGGGGGCGATGCCGTGGCCGCGAACAACATGACCACCCAGTTGAGCAGGCTTCACTCGAAGAAGTCGAGCTGACCGGAATTCAGAGTATAGCGTGGACCGAATTTCATGACGACACAAGCCGAACGCGAAAGGCCCAGTACTGCCATGACTTCGGGAAGGAGAAGAAGATGAGCAATGCATCCACAATAGCAACTGAAGGACTCTCTATGGAATATCGCATTCTCCGAGGGCTGGCAGCCCTGTCAATTGCGGTGATCTGTTTGCCACAATCCAGTCTTGCCCAGCAGTGTGAATATGATCGGTTTGGCAGGAACAGCTTCCAAGTGGCGATGGCAGCTCCGATGACATTGGACGATCACATTTTTTCGCGGGAGCTTAACGTCTTTGAGGTCGATCCAACATATTTCGGCCAGATGCCCGACGCAATCGTCCTGACCGCGCCCACCCTTGGCAAGCTGGTTGAACGGGGTTCAGTCATTGGGCTCGACGAACATTATGATTCATTCGAGCCCTTCTTGTCTGAGACACAGTTTCTCCGCGTCGGGGATACCGCCTATGCACTGCCCCTGTTCGCTTCCTCCAGGGTCTGGGTCGTGCGCAAGGACATCGCCGATGAAATTGGTTTTGATTATTCGGCTTCGTACACAAGCATCTTCGAGTTTCTCGAAAATGCCCGATATCATGGCTATGGGCTGGGTCTGGATTACGGTGAAGAAGGTGCGCTCGCCGCTGACATCTTTTCCGTGTTCAATGGCCTGTCTGGAACCGGATTGACCATTGACCTGACCTTTGGCAGCGATACCGGCCGCCAAGCTCTTGAGGCCATTCAAAACCTCGCAGGCACCGACGGCGTTGTTACGGGATCCGTTGGCGAGATCATGGAAGGGTTCGAACAAGGGCGGTTTGTGGCGATTTCCATGTGGGCAAGCAGTGTCGATCGGTACTTCGACATGATCGCCCATACAGGCCATTCCGTCGTCATTGCTCCACCCGTTCTGCTGCCCGATCAACGGCCAAGCACGCAACTCTTCTGGACCGGCGTGGCGTTCACTGGGTCTCTCTCACCCGATGAAATGCGCTTCGTCTACTGTTCGTTGCAGGCCACATTCGCACCATCCAATCAAGATCCGCGGGACCGGTTCCCGCTGCAGTGGACGCAGGAAGGACTGGCGTGGAGTCTGGGTGGCGAAGGCGTGATCTCCGCACTCGGGCGCGGGGCAAGCCTTCCACCAACCGATCCAGCAGTTTGGATCCTGAATGAGAGGCTGGGCCAACTGGCCAAATCGGCGATTCTAAACGGGTACGAACCGCTGGACGCGCTCCCCGATGAACTTGATGACTTGCTGAACGAGTACGTCAACCGGTATGGAATTCCGGACTGCATGCGGAACCGAACTTGTTCCACCTTGATACCAGAAAGCTGGATATGGAAGACGGGCAACGGTTCCTGCTCGTCCTCCGCGTGCTCAAGCGGACAATACTGCTGTAACGGAAAATGTCAGAACACTCCCTGTAAATAGGAGGTGTCATGCAGTTCTTCAAAGACGGTGGATGGCTTTACCTTGTTCCGGGGTTTATCGCGCTATTTGTTGCCGGATTCATAAGCGATTTTCCGACGGTCCGGGATTCGCAATTACCGATTGTCTATGTGATCTTGACCCTGCTGAGTGCCTTGATCCCACTGGGAATAGCGCATTTCTATGCCCGTACAAGATCCGCCGAGATCGACCTGATCGCGCTGACCCGAAATCCGTTTTTTTATGCGTTTGTCCTGATCTGTTCGGTGGGGTGGGGATTGGTCTTCGGGATTTTCTACACGAACGACGCGATTTCCACTTGGCTTCGCAAGTCTCTTGGGGATCGGACCGTTTCGGTTGTGTCGCATTCCGAACTGTTGCGCGAACTTCTCTCGCGAGCGCCCTCGGCGCACACAGACGAGGGGTGGCGCGTATGGGACGGAAGGCAAGGGCATGATTCCGAAGGCAAGGCAATTCGGCACAACGATAACTTGATGCTCATCATCGAGTTCAAAGGCGACGGCAGGATCTTCGAGGGCAAGGCCGACAAGTGGTTCGCAGGGCAGACGACACCGCAGGTATATCTGTCCCCCGCTTGTTCATACGATGCTGCGGGAAATATCGACCTGATTCCGGGCCCCGGGGTCTGGGTGAACCTTGAGGATGCGCTGTCTGTCCGATTCGAGGACACGGCCTGTTCGGAATGCGCATGGGCACACGACAAGATCCAGGGAACAGGTGCTTTTGATCGTGACCCGACACGGGTCGTGACGCCGGTCTGCCATTACTCCGACATAGCCAAACGGCTCGCTCCGGCCGCATCTCACTGTGTCACCCTGGAGGGGTCCAACGAGGTGAAGCTTGCGTCCTGCCCATGAACCGAATTGGAGAATACGACGTTCGTTTTTTGCTGTTCTACTCAAAGTCAAAACGGTGAAAAAATAGGCAGATGACCAATGTTGGTGTGGCTGGGGCGAAATTCAACTGGGGTCTGTTCCGAGGGAGTGCACAATTTACTTTTGGAAGTTTCGGTCACCAATCTTCGTCATCCGCATACACTTGACAGAAAGACATGACCTTATGTTACGCGCAAGATTTGTGACCTCATCCAAGGGGTGAGATGTGTGGCAGGTCCTCTGGCTTACTGAATTCGAACCGCCTGCGCCGCGCGACAGCGTGTCCGAGGTGGTCGGTGTCCCGGTAGATGACAATCCCTGCAGGGAGATTGAACCCGGAGATCCGGAAGCTCCGGCTCCCGTTCGTCCGATCGCGGATCTTACACCGGCCGACAACGACACCCGCCGGGAATCCGGTGGGGACGTCGCACCAGCGCTCGGGTTCGACCGCAGGATTCCCCGGGTGCCATCAGATTTGCCCGGCGGAGGCGGCGTCCGGGCGTCAGACGCCAGGCCCATTCCGTGATGTCGGCCATTCCACCGAATATGCGCTCAATCCATACTTCGTCGGTTTCACCGTCCTACAGGTTGTTGCAGTCGTGCGACTGGCACGTGTCGGCAATCCTCGTTTCCGCCACAGGCTTCGGTGATCTGTCTGACAAACTTCTGCCGTGCGGCCATCATCCGCTGGCGGCTGCTAGGATGGGATGGTCCTGGTTCCTTGTCCGGCCATTGCAGTCCATGAAATCGGGCCGCAGGCAGGAAATTGCTGCGTCGGACTTGTCCTTGGTGATCGGGAATTCGATCATTGCGGAATTCCTTCCGGTTTCAGCCGGTGTTGTCGGGCGTGTCCAGGTCAACCCGTCATGTGATCCCGTTTCGCACGGCAATCCGCATGACGGCAACATGGGACCAGCCGCCGGGCTGCCAGTAGGCGCGGCTGCCCGGCGGCGGATGACCGTCAGCCTGAAGCGCCGCGGCGATTTCGCGATACGTGGCGCCTTCGGCGCGCATCCGCCGAATAATGTCGACAACGGTCGCGTCGAACCGGGCGGTACGCCGTGCGGTCGTCGCCCGGGACTTTTCCCGGTTCTCCGGGCTCCAGGTCCACCGTTTTGCCATGCGACTCCCCCGGCCTGTGGCGATCTGCGGCCAGGCATCTTGGTACAACCGTGCAATCAGGTCAAGGTGGCCGTGCCGTTTAATCGCGAAGAGCAGAATCCAGGCGCCACATTTCACGATCGTGACGAAACAGCGTCCCGAACCGGCATCCCGGCAGCGCATTCCGGCACGCAACGCAGTAGAGGCCATCTTCAAGCCTCCCGGGTGCCAAATCGGTGTCGAAGACCGAGATTTCAGGAAAGGCCAATTCGGGCGAAACAGAGCGTCTCGGCGAGTCGGCATTCGGGTTTAATGCCTCTGTCGACCCGGTCGGGGGCAATTTGACCGATCCGGTCGGAATCCACGCCCTTGGCGTTCGTTGAGCGTCCGAACCGAAAGGAAACAGATTATGAGCGCAGCATCATGGTCGGATTACCGAAATTCCTGCTGCGGGCTTGCGAAAACAGGCGGGAAAAGGAATGGAATTCGTGCGCAGCCGGTGGCCTTGGTCTCGCATCCGAATTCCCGACATCTGCATGCTTCACAATCCCTCCCGGAACCATGCATGAACGTTGCGACCCCCCGGAGTAGGTGACAAATGGAACGACACGGGAACATGGCAGAAGCTACGCAGTTTGGCGTTCGGACGGCGCCTGTCATGAGGCCCACCGTTTTCTTGCGCATGACCTGGAGTCCTTGATTCCATTATGATCGCTTGCTCTTATTCGCAAGCCGTTGTCGAGCCTGAGTATACGGGTCGAACTGGCACTCTGGAAAATCCCCGATCCGTCAATTGGCCGGCGGATTTGCCGCGCATGGTGTTATTGATTTCGTGACTCCCAATGACGGAGAGAGCAATGGCGAATGAAACAAACTACAAAACCATCCTGAGCCTCGATGGCGGTGGCATCCGGGGCCTGATTTTGGTCAGAATCTTGCAGGAAAGCCGGTCGGGGCAGCGCATCCATGAATTCTTCGACCTGGTCGTCGGCACGTCGACGAGCGGAATCCTTGCGCCGGGCCTTGCGCGACCGATGAACGAACAGAGTGGAGGTCCCTGCCCTACTGAGGAACTGGCCGGACTCTATACCGAGCGTGCGGTGAACGTATTTTAGCCGCGCCTGCTGAATTCGAGAAGGAACTGATCCGCGAGTGAACGATCGCCGATTAGTCTGCCGCTCGTACCAGAGGCCGCGGGGGCAGCCGGAGATTTTCCCCGACAAACGCCCAAGTTTGTCTCGCTCAGGCAGCCATGCCAAACCGCGAAATTCGGTCGCGGAAATATGCGGAGAGGTCCGTATCAAACCCGTGACGCTGTGCAGGTAAGTCAGACCTGACGGTGAACTGAGAATGCACGGAAAACAGGTCCTCCGTGCCTAGCGTAGGATTCCGACCAATTCCGGAAATGACCTCTCCATGTATCCTTGTAATGAGGTGCCTGTTATGACTCGCGAATTTGTCAGAACCGCTGTAGCACTGGACGCGAGTCGGTCACAGGCCTTCTGGCGTCCTTCGAGTCGCCTGCTAGCGGCGGTCCCGGGCAGAAGAAGTGCCAAAACGCCTGGTAAAACCTGGAATCGTGGCGAGGCCGTACAAACGTCACTTCATTGGCTGACCGATTCCAGCAGCTTGGTAACACCAATGTCTAAGCTGAATTCGTAAGCCACATCCAGCGGAGTCAGGCCGTTGCTGTTACGAACATTCGGGTTTGCGCCGGCATCCAGAATCTTCAACAAAGCTATCTGATTTGGATACTCTTTCCCCACCTCCGCGTGCAGTGGCGTATTTCCGTCGTTGTCGCGACTGTTCGGGTTTGCGCCGGCGTCGAACAGCAGCGTGAGAACTTCGGCGTATTTTAAATCATCTTTCAACACTACCGTATGCAGTGGCGTATGACCATTATTGTCGCGACTGTTCGGGTTTGCGCCACCATCCAACAGCAGCGCGATGATTTCGGGACTCAAATCATCTGCACCAACTGCCCAGTGTAATGGTGTCTTGCTGTCGTTATCACGAGTATTCGGACCTATTCCGGCGTCCAGGAGCAATGTGATGACTTCTGGATTTGCGTCATACGACCCCGCTGCGCTGTGCAGTGGTGTTTTGCCGTAATCGTCGCGGGCATGCAGGTCTGCGCCGGCGTTCAGGAGCAATGTGATGATTTCGGGGTTATCGCTCCAAACTGCGTGGTGCAATACGTCGCCAGCATTCGGATCCGCACCGGCGTCCAAAAGCAGCGCGATGACTTCAGGGTTTGCGTTGAACGATCCCGCTGCGTTGTGGAGTGGCGTCGTGCCGCGATCGTCCCGGGCGTTCGGATCCGCTCCGGCATCCAGCAGCACTGTGGTGATTTCGGGGGTCAGTTCACTTTGCTCTGCCAACAAATTCAGCAGCGTATTTCCAAAGTTGTCGCGAGCATTCGGGTCTGCTCCGGCATCCAGAAATGTCGCGATGACTTTGGGATCCGGGACGTCACTCTCTGCTACACAGTGCAGCGGCGTTTTGCCGTCATCGTTGCGAGCATCCGGGTCTGCTCCGGCATCCAGCAGTGTCGCGATGACTTTGGGATCCGGGACGTCACTCCCTGCTGCCCAGTGCAGCGGCGTTTCGCTATTTTCGTTGCGAGCATTCGGGTCTGCTCCGGCGGCCAGCAACGCCGCGATGATGATAATTTCGGGTTTATCGCTCTCCGTTGCGTGGTGCAGCGGCGTTTTCCTATCGTTGCCGCGAGAATTCGGATCCGCTCCGGCATCCAACAGTGTCGTGATGACTTCAGGGTCCGGGGTGTCACTCCCCGCTACCCGGTGCAGTGGCGTCCTGCCGTAACCTTCACGGGCATTCGGGTCTGCGCCGGCATCCAGCAGTATCGCGATGACATTGGGATCCGGGTTGTCACTCCCCACTACCCAATGCAGCGGTGTGTAGCTGACATCGGCGGGTCCGTTCGGGTCTACACCGGCATCCAGCAGCATTGTGATGATTTCGGAGTTCAGCTTGCCGGCCTCCGCCAACATTTCCAGGGGTGAAAACCTGGAATCTGTGCGCGCATTTGGGTCTGCACCGGCGGCCAGTAGTGTCGCGATGACTTCGGGATCCGGGTTGTCACTCCCCGCTGCCAGGTGCAATGGAGCGTCGCCGTCATCATCGCGAGCGTTTGGGTTTGCACCGGCCTGCAGCAACATCACGATGACTTCGGGATTATTGCCGCCTGCTGCTGCGTGGAGCGGCGTACTGTCATAAATTTTGCGAGCGTTTGGGTCTGCGCCGGCTTGCAACAACATGGCGATAACTTTGGGGTTCGGGTTTTCATTTCCGGCTGCCGCGTGCAGCGGCGTTCGGCCGTGATCGTCGCGGGCATTTGGGTCTACGTCGGCTTCCAGCAGCGCGGCGACAACTTCGGGATCCGCGTTTTCGTTCCCTGCTGCGTCGTGTAGTGGTGTTGGGCTCACATTGTTGTGGGCATTCGGATTCGCGCTGGCGTCCCGCAGGATTGTGATGATTTCAGGGGTGAGTTCACCTGTCTCTGCCCGGTGTAGCGGCGTCTTGTCGCCATCGTCGCGAGCATTCGGGTCTGCGCCGGCGGCCAGCAGCATCGTAATGACTTCAAGATTATTGCCGTCTGCTGCCCAGTGTAGTGGTGTATCGCCATAAGTGCTGCGGGCATTCGGGTCTGCTCCGGCGGTCAGCAGCATTGTAATGACTTCGGGGTTCAGATCTTCGTTTCCCGCGGCTTCGTGCAGGGGCGTTTCGTCGTAATAGTCGCGAGCGTTCGGGTCTGCGCCGGCTTCCAACAACATCGCGATTACTTTGGGGTTTTGGTTGTGGGCCGCGGCTTCGTGCAGGGGCGTTTCGTCGTCATGTTTGCGTGAGTTCGGGTCTGTACCGGCGTCCAGCAGCATTGTAATGACTT
Organism: Paracoccaceae bacterium; assembly: GCA_026707935.1. Classification (GTDB taxonomy): domain Bacteria; phylum Pseudomonadota; class Alphaproteobacteria; order Rhodobacterales; family Rhodobacteraceae; genus JAPPHA01. The sequence continues at coordinate 4,984 of JAPOVX010000120.1, read as the reverse complement.
CAGGATCATTGACGCCTGCTGCCTCGTGCAGGGGCGTTTCGTCGTCATCGTCGCGAACAGTCGGGTTTGCGCCGGCGTCCAGCAGCATCGCGATGACTTCGGGGTTCCGGTTGCGGGCCGCTGCAATGTGTAGCGGCGTTTCGTCGTCATCGTTGTGAGCATTCAGGTCTGCGCCGGCGTCCAGCAGCATCGCTATGGCTTCTGGGTTTGAACGGCAGCATGCCGCCCAGTGCAGCACCGCATAACCGGCATCGTTGTGAGCATTCAGGTCTGCGTCGGCATCCAGCAGCATCGCGATGACCTCGGGGTTAAGGTGGTCGTTCCCCGTTACGTAGTGCAGCGGCGTACTACCAAAGGTGTTTCGAACATTTGGATCTGCGCCGGCGTCCAGCAGCATCACGATGACCCCAGGGTCCGGGTCTTCGTGCCTTGCCGCGTAGTGAAATGACGTTCCGTATGCGCTATTAAGAACATTTGGATCTGCGCCGGCGTCCAGCAGCATCGCGATAACTTCGGGGTTCAGGTTGCGGGATACGGCTTCGTGCAGCGGCGTGTCGTAGTGGGAGATCTGAGCATTCGGATCTGCGCCGGCGTCCAGCAGCATCGCGATAATTTCAGGGTTCAGGACATCGTTCGCTGCTGCGTTGTGCAGTGGTGTATAGCCGGCATCGCCACGGTCGTTGAAAACATTAGGGTCTGCGCCGGCGTCCAGCAGTATCGCGATGATCTCGGGGTTTGGGGGGTTGCTGGCTGCTGCGTTGTGCAGTGGTGTATCGTAGGAATGGTCCCGAATATTCGGGTCTGCGCCGGCGTCCAGCAGCATCGTGATGATTTCGGGGGTCGCGTTGATGTACACTGCGTAGTGGAGTGGTGCATAGCCGGCGTTGTTGCGGGCATTCGGCTCTGCGCCAGCTTCCAAGCAGTTTCCGACATCGTGGCTCGAGGCATCCGAGAAAAACGCCTTGCTGGGCCAGGAATCACAAGTATCCGCCCGCGTCGGTCCGGCTCCGAATTCCAGGGTTGCAACAAGTACCACGCAGAATTTGACAGCGGATCGCATATTCGGGCTCCTTCAATCGACGACAATGTCCGGGCAACCGCGTTCAGTCGCACGCCTAGACCCTCTCGCGACAGCTGGAATCCGGTCCCACCCGTATCCAGCATTGCCTCCATGATGATGCAGCAGTATCCGCATTGCAACTGTGCTCGGGCGTGATTCCTGCGAGGCGTGATTTTCCGGGGATCGAGGTCGAAACGAGAATCATACGGCGATCGCCGGTTCTGGTTGTCATTGGCGGCTGTTGGCGGTTTCCATTGCTGCCGAGAGTGCGCACGATGATTGTGCCACTTGCGGAATGAGAACTCCGGTACCGGTCGGTTTTGGTAGCTCGGCGGACTGGTCACACCGGCAAGGTTCGCAAGCTTGCGGCTCGCCATTCCGTAACCGGCATCCCCGACAACATCGGCCATCAGGGATGCAGCTCCCGGCGTGTGGCTCTCACCCTCCAGACCCAGGACACGGTCCAGCGGATAATGGCCACTCTTGCAGTCGCCACAGTACCAGTAGGTCCGCTCAATCGTCACCGGACCAAGGCGCGTCATGAAGGTCTTGCCATCGCGATGATGGCAGGCCATCGCCTTGCCGCAGTTGGCGCAGAACGGGCTCGGCAACCCCCTGTCCAGATCCTCAAGGATTGCCTTAAGCGCCGTGGCACCGCTCGCGTGCGCGCTGTCCCGCAGCGCCCGTTCGATGCTGGCCAGGTCCGGCACCGGACGCCCAACCTCCGCCGTCAGCTTCGGCAGCAGGTCTCCGAACCGCTCCCGTGTCGCCGACAGCAGCGTCTCCAGAGCCGACAAGCCGCCACCCGGTTGCGGCAACTCCGCAGCCGTGATGTCACGGCAGCGATCCTTGCCGTCCTCCAGCCAGTATCGGGTGAACCAGCGGCGGTTGAACCGCCGCCTCATCCGCGCTCAGGCCCCGCAAATACGCAACCGTATCCGGATTGCGGAATTCCCGTCCTTTCCGTGCACGTGTCATGAATCCTCAACTCCTGCTGCTCGACTCCTCCCGTCAAGGTGCCCGGCCGTGTCTCCGGCCGTTGATCACCCCACGGGGGCCAATAGGACAAAACCGTCATGCCGCACGCAACGCAACACCCCAGTGCAAAAAAACTGCCCAAATCACTCAATACAAGGAAATTGGGATGCACCCCATCATGATCTTCCCGTTGCCTCCGCAGCTGGTGTGGTGTCGAGTTTATGCGCAGATTTGTCGGGGACAAGTCCTTTCAGGATTGAGGTTCGCGACCATGTTCAAGACACTCACGGTGATTTCATTCAAGAGCCTGCGCATTCCTCTCCCGGGTGAACTTACTGTTTGGTGGTTCGTAAGATGTGTTGGTATTCTGACTGAAAGACTCCAAGTTGGTGAAGCCGTGAAATATCCAGAATTGTCACTTCGTACAGTGTACGTTGCCATCTTTGTGTTTGTTTGCCTGGCAGCGGTGGGTTCAACGGTATGGCTGGTGTACGATCCGAATGCTGCAATTTCGACATACACGAATCAAGTGCTGCTGCTAGCCATCACTGTGTTAGGTTTGTTTCCCGAAACCCGGACAACTCCGGCATTCCTGTCTCGTTCTCTCTTGATTCAGTTCGTAATTGTATCAGCTGTGATCAATATAGGGTGTTTTGCATTCATTCACCGATCTATTGGCGTTATTGACACTACAGGATCCGGAAGTGATTTTTTGCTTCGAGATTCGCTTTATTTCAGCATTGTGACATTTACGACTCTTGGGTTCGGCGACATCCAACCACTCCCATCAGGGCGCCTCCCGGCGGCCTTCCAAGCGCTAAGCGGTTACATCTATTTGGGGTTTGGCATTGGCCTGGCAGTTGCCGGTTTCAGACCAATAGACCAAGAGGAAGGTGGTCAAAACAGGAGCACGTAGACGACATTTGCCGCTGAAATACCAATGCCGAATATGAATGCATACACGATGATTCTCAGGCGACGATGTGCTGATGGAGGAAACTCTTTCTGCCACCATTTCCTGGAAAGCCAGTTGTCATCGGCTTCGAGTTCGAACTCTGTTCGATGTTGGCGCATGGTTCTAACGTGGGGATCCAGATTGGTTAGATTCCGCCTTTGGTTCAAATTTAATGTTCTTTTATCGTCTTCGCATTGTAGAACTTTGCGCGTTGAACTCCGTCTTAGTTTGGCGCGACTGTTTGCATGATTTTCTTGGCAAGACTCCCAATGGAGCAAGACGGCTCTCGGGGGTCGCCACCGATAACATATTCAACCATTCGGGGTCGATTCCTATTGGCCAACGAGAACTATTCGCAATGTTTCCGTTGCGTCCTTTGGGATCAGAATGTTCTTGATGACCCACGTTTCCAGTTCGGTAGCAACTTGCTCCTCCTCGCTCGCTGGATCCTACCTGATCGGCGCCACTACACAATGATCCAGTAGCCGTCACTCCGGGCTATCTCTCACCGGACAATTCGGATTCTCGCGGCATGGTACCTCGCTCAAGTGGAGTGAGGATGCCCGTTTACGGAAATTTTCTGGTATCGAAGAATTACCTGATTTCGAAGATCTCGTTCGTATGGGTGGAGTCAAGAAATTGGATGATTTTCACGATATCGCTCGTAAAGGTGGTGCCAAGAGGTTGGATGGGCCTGGGAATTGATGTTGCATATCCTTTATGACTTGATGTAGGTATTTGAAAGGGAGAATCGTGATGAAAAAGACACTGCTTACTCTGGCACTTGTCCTCGGTGGATTTGTCTGGTTCACGGCGACGACCGATGCTAACCCGTGTGCGAGTTGGGCGGCACTATGTCAAATTCCATAATGTAATCTGCCTATTTTTTTACTTTGGGTAGATTATCCGCCAACTCTTTTCGGTAGAAAATTTATTTGATTAAGCAATCGCTATACCAGTGGATTACAGAAGCTGGTGCTGTGGCGTCAGTGGTCGTAGCAATAGTAATTCCGACAGGTTTGTATGTTCTAAACAGTGTAGAAAACAAACGCCACATGACGCTAACACTTCATAGTACTTATAGAAGTTTGGATGACATTCAGAGTCTCATAGATCTTGGTGAAAGAGTTTATCTAGATATGTATGAAAGGTTTTCGAATAATCCTGATATCCGGGAATTGTTAAGAGAGACGTTTCTAAATTTGACAAATGACAAGCCTGATGAAGTTGATGGTTGGATTGCAGTCTATTTTCGAGCGTCGGACATCATATATGATTGTGGATGGGTCAAACGTACTTGTGAAAAAGATATCTTGTTGGACACCTATGCCTCGGAAATAGTGAATGCATACATTGGCATTAGGTACGGAATTTACTGTGATGATGAAATTTGGGGTAATGAGGAAATCCCGGGACTATTCAGAAATTCAATAGAAAATCATGAGAATATATTAATGGAATTTTTTGAGAGGTTTGATGCAAAGAGGAAAAAGGAATTTGAGTACGTTGCCAATCCGCCGAAAAAGAAATCAAAATCGTTTTAAGTTTTTCGAACGCATGCTGAAAAAGAAAAATATGATGAGGATTATGAAGGGACTTACAGAGGAGGATACGTGGTTAGGCCGAAGCTATCAGAGTTTTGCAAAGAAACCGAAACCTAGGAATCAGTCGGGAGATTTTTGACTGGTTGGAGGATTTCGGTTGAAAGTGGCGGTGCGTAGTTAAGTATATAAGCTCCCAATTTTTACTCAGTTTTCGGAAACGTATCGTACGACGCTTGATCTCGAGCGCCTCAGGAATCGCGTCTCGAAGTCATGCTCGACGCAAGTCTTGAAGTGTTTTGCCTTCTCCAGCCTGCAGAATGGCCAAATGACTGGACTTTCCCGCCAAGACCTGTCGTCTGTCATGTTGGCATCAGCGCCAAACCGTCAATGGCTACAGATTCCTACGCATTTGACGGCGATTCCTACGACATCTGACGGGGATTCCTG
>JAPOVX010000052.1 GCA_026707935.1 Paracoccaceae bacterium | reverse complement strand
CGCTCTACGGCAACCTGGGCCGTTTCCAGGCGGCGGGCGTGGATGTTGCGCTCGTTGCGGAATAAATCAAGTGTTGTAATCTGTCGCCAATTCGCGACATCCGCGGATGGCCGTTCAACTGCCGGAATCGGGATCAGGACAACTCAATTCAGATTCGTTTTGGCATGTTGTTTTGCACGCGTGGTTCGCGGCACCGGACCGTCACACGGCAAACAGGCGTCGCGGGAAATTTGTCAGCCGCTCGTATCCGTCGCCCGTGACAGCGATCGTCTCTGACATCCCGAAACCGCGGGCCAGGACATATGTGTGGAATGTCATTCCGGCTTCGAAGGACCAATTCGACCGGGGCGTGGCCTCGAGTGACTCGCCTCCCGACGGATGCAGGAGAAGGCCCACCGAGTAGAATGTCTTGTTGGTGTACGTGCTTCGCAATCCGGCCGACAAGACGCCGTCGCGATAGACCCTGTCAGGAACCACCGCTGCCACTCCCGGCCGTACCTCGTCGAGTGCGGCGTCCTGGATGGAGATCAGGGTTTCGACAACACGTTGGTCCTCGTCGCTGGCTCTGCCGACGCGGAACGGCCGCATGAAACGGGAATGGTAGTGGCGCACGTTCGGAGTCGTTTCGACCTGAACCAGGTCGCCGGATTCCAGAACCCTGTCAGAGTAGCCGCCGTGCAGGTGAAACGCGCGTTCACCGGACGACAGGACTCCGGGCCCGGGAAGATCGCTGCCGGCCCTGATCATCGCGGCGCAGATTTCTGCGGCGATCTCGCGCTCGCTGACGCCGACCCCCACACTGTCGATCGCAGCCTGCATCCCTGCTTCGGCGGCCCTGCCTGCCTGGCGCTGGTAGGCAATTTCAGCCCCGCTCTTGATCAGCCGCATGGTCTGGAGGAGACGGCTGTTGTCCTCCCAGGAGATTCCGGGAAGGCGCTCTCGAAAGCTTTCGTACCGACCTGCCGAAAGAGGCCAGGCCGACAGTTCGATCCCCAGCCTTGCGGACGCACCGAATCGCCGGGCGATGGCCCGGGATGCGACCTCGATCGAATCATCCCCGTCACTCCACATGGCGTGATCTGCAAAGACGCAGGTCGAATCGAGATAGTACTTCTCGACATCCCGGCAGATGACCGCCGGAGTCCCGTCGGCAGGAACAAGAGCACACTGGAAGCTGCCGTAGCCGCGGGTGAAAAACCCGGTCAGCCAGGTCACGGATTCCGGCTGGAACGCAACCATGCCGTCGAGAGCGCTCTCGGCGAGCGACCGCTGCACGCGACACAGGCGCGCCTCGTACTCTGATTTTTCAAACCATGGGCTCGCTATTCCGTTCATCGATCCGGCTCTTGCCGAGGTCACGAGCTTTTCTTCAGCAACGCCGCGAAACGGGTCAGCATGGTCTTGGCGGACAGGGCCGGATGTGCTTGCAGCTTGAGTTGATCGACGTCGGCACCGTCATTTTGCATCCGGTCCCGGTTTTCCTCGAACCAGATCGGGGCCTGGTCCCTGGTAATCTCCGGATGCCCCTGAATGCCCCAGACAGGCTGGTCGCGGTAGCGCCATACCTGGTTCGGGCATACGTCGGAATGGGCGAGAATCGTCATGTCCTCGTGGTCGGAACGCACTTCGTCGTTGTGCCAGACGAACATGTGAACCGCCTTGCCCAGTTCGAAACAGATTGGGTCATTTGCCGCTTCAGCCGTAACCGACAAGTCCTTGTAGCCGATTTCGCACCGGTCCCGGCGAAAGACCTGGTCACGCCCGCACAGCGCCGACGCGAGTATCTGGCTTCCGAAACAGACGCCGAGCATGGGAATGCCGAGATCTTCGGCCTCGACGATCAGGTCATGCTCACGGTGGATGAAATCTATGTCCTCGTAAGCGCCATGGGGGCTGCCGGAGAGGAACACGCCGTCATAACCCGCCGGGCTGTCTGGAAAATCGCCGCCATAGGCCCATCTCTGCTCGACATCCAGGCCCCAGTTCTCGAAGCGTTCATCGAGCCTTGCGACAGATTTCAGCCTTGGGCTGTTGCAAAGATAAAGAAGACGTGCCGTCATGCTGTGGCGCTTTCGCATCTTTGCCAATTGGTACACCTCGCGTATCCTGTTCGCAATCCGGCCCGCAAGCGCCAGCCACGAAGAGGTCAACAGTCATGCGCATCGATCTCAATTCAGACCTGGGAGAAGGGTTCGGGCCCTGGAAGATGGGCGATGACGACACGATGCTGGACATCGTGACATCGGCAAATGTCGCCTGCGGATTCCATGCCGGCGATCCCGAAATCATGCACAGCATGGCCAGGAAGGCAAAAGCAAGGAAGGTGGCGGTTGGCGCCCATCCCGGCTACCGGGACCTGATCGGGTTTGGCCGCCGCCCCGCGGCCGGAGTCACCGGGCGGGAGATCGAACGGCTCGTGGCCTACCAGGTCGGTGCGTTCCAGGCGGTCTGCGCTCTCGCCGGCTACCGGATGAGCTACGTGAAGACCCACGGCGCACTGGGCAATGCCTGCAACGATGATGACGGGTTGGCGGATGCGGTAGCCCGGGGTATTGCAGCAGCCGATCCCGGCCTCGTCTGGCTGGTCATGCCCGGTACGCCGACCGAAAGGGCCGCGGAACGGGCCGGGCTGCGGCCTGCGCGCGAGATCTATGCCGACCGGACCTATGCCGACAGTTTCAACCTGGCCCCCCGCAGCCGGCCGGACACGGTGATCCATGACGCTGCAGCGGCCAGCCGGCGCGCACTTGAAATGGTATCGGAAGGCAGGCTCGTGTCTGAATCGGGCAAGTCGCTGAAGGTCGAGATCGACTCGATCTGTGTGCACGGCGACAATCCTGCCAGCGTCGAAATGGCTCGCGGCATACGTGCGGCGCTTGAAGAGGAGGGATGGACGCTGGCGCCATTCGCACCTCCGGATTCAGCGTCCATCGGTCACGCCACCGACCAGGTTGGTCCCGAGTAGCGATTCCGTTGTCGGTTCGGTCCGTACATGACGGATGGCTGAAATCCGTTCCCGAAGCCGTTTGGCCGCGGTGCGGGCCGCGTCGACCGCTTCCTCGGGCGTGACGGACGAAAAGTGCACGATCCCTCCGGGCGCAACTTGCGCCAGGCGGCCGAGATCGGCGCTGATGACCGTGGCGATCTTGGGATAACCGCCCGTCGTCTGGCAGTCTCGCAGGAGGATGGTCGGTATGCCGTCTCCCGGTACCTGGATACTGCCGGCAAGAACCCCGTCCGATACGATGTTGGCTTCGCCCTTGTGGAGCAGGGGTGGGCCATCCAACCGGCAAGCCATGCGGTCACTGTCTGGCCTGACGGCGAACGGACTGCCGGAGAGGAATTCCAGTGCTTCGGCTGCGAAGTGATCGTGCTGGGGCCCGTGGACAAGGCGGATCGGACCGGCGATCGCGCTGGCAGGTGCGCTCCTGGACAGTTTTCCGCGATCCGGAGACTTGAACGGCAGCAGGTCGCCGGGTGCAAGCGCCCGGCCGCCGATTCCGGAACGGCGGTGAACCGAGAGACTTCCCATCATCCCGGGCAAGTCGAAACCGCCTCCGGCAGCGAGGTAGGCAAAGACCCCGCCTCGGACCGGTCCCACTTCGATCACATCGCCGGGTTCACCTTTTGCCGAGCAGCCGTCGGGGACGGAATATCCTCCGATCCGGAGCATGCAACCCGGGCCAGACAGCGCCATGACCGCTTGCCCGCCTTCCACCACGAACCGCCCGCCTGCCATCTGGAATTCAATGCAAGCCATCTCCGGCAGGTTCCCGGTCAGTGCGTTGGCCAGGGCGGCAGAATCGATGTCCATCGTGCCTGACGTGGACACGCCGTAGCGGCGCAGTCCAAACCGCCCCCGGTCCTGGACCGTGGTGCCGGACCCGCAGTCGATGACCCGAAGCCCCGTCATTCCGACTCGCACGCGGCGATGATGTCACCTGCCTCCGATCGGGCCGCCAGGCGCTCCCACCGCCCGGCATGCACACGCTCGAACGTGATTTCGTCTCCGGCCTCGAATAGGAACACCGGATCGCGGCCGGGATGAAAGCACAGCACGGGCGTGCGCCCGATCAGGTGCCAGCCGCTCGGAGAAGGGACCGAACCGATTGCAGACTGGGCGCCGCCGATCGAGACCGACCCTCCCGGTATGCTCGTGCGCGGCGTATTCCGTCGCGGCGTTGCAAGCCGTGAATCAAGCCCGCCGAGATATGTAAACCCCGGCACGAAACCGATCATGTAGACCCGGTAGATCGAACCGGTATGGATTTCGACAACCTTTTCGGGAGTCAGGCCGTGCAGTGCGGCCAAATCATCGAGGTCCGCGCCATGGTCGCCGCCGTAGACCACGGGCACCCGCCAGCGGCGACCCCTTGTTGTTCCGGCACGCGCCTCACGTGCGAGCCTTGCCAGGGTCAAGGACAACTTCCCGTGCTCGGCGATCAATGGATCGAGATGCACGAGCAACGAGCGGTAGGTCGGGACGCACTCGACCACGCCTGGAAGGGCGGCGACCCGTACGGCATGGTCAAGCGCAATGACACGTTGATTGATATCGGCATCGACCCTGGCACCGAACTCCACCGCGATGGCTGAATCGCCACAGGGGACGACACGGGGGTAGGCCAGGGTCATTGCGACGATGCCCCAAGGGCCTCGATCACCTTTCCGGCAGCCGCGATGGCGGTGCGATCCAGCGCCTCCAGCGCCGATCCCCCGACATGGGGCGTCAAAATCAATTTCGGGCAATCGAAGAGAGGGCTGTCCTTCGGCGGAGGTTCCGGCGAAAAGACGTCCAGTGCTGCACCTGAGAGCTTTCCGTTCCGAAGGGCAGCGACGAGCGCCGTCTCGTCGAGGAGCGTGCCGCGCGCCGTATTGATGACAATGGCGCCCGGTCGCAGCGCGTCGATCCGGGCGGCATCGAATCGACGGCTCCTGCCGGGCACGGAATGAAGCGAAACGATATCGGAACGGGCGCAAAGCGTATCCATGTCAACCCGCTCGACACCGTCGCTGGCAAGGTCTGCATCCGAGGCGTGGGCGGTGACGGCGATGATGCGCATGTTGAAGGCGCGCGCCAGCGTAGCGACGCTGCGGGCTATTCGTCCGTAGCCGACGAGTCCAAGCGTCTTCCCGGCGATTTCGAACCCGGTCTGCCGGTATCGGAAGCCGAAATCACTTTTGCGCATGGCGAGGTCTGCCTGGGGAATTTGCCGGGCACAGGCGAGGATCAGGGCAATTGTGTGCTCCGCGACGGCAATGGTATTCGCACCCGGTGTGGAGGTAACCCGGATTCCCCTTGCCGCGGCCGCGGACTTGTCGATCGCGTCGGTGCCGGCGCCGTGGCTTACGATCACGTCCAGGTTCGGTGCGGCTGCAATTTCGATTGCCGACAGCCCGTGATTGCGCGTGATGACGGCGCGGGCAGTGGCCAGGTGCGGCTCGAGCGCCGCGAAATCGGTGGTGTCCGGAGTGCCGACCACCAGCCCTGCGCCGCGCAGCAGTTCCAAACCCGGCTCGGCAATCGGCTGAACCACGAGGCATTCGGTCACTGTGGTGGCTCCAGGCAGATCCTCATGAGAACCCGTGCGGCAGCGGCAAAATCTTCAATGTCCATGGATTCATCCGGATTGTGACTGCCGTTTTCGTTGCGGATAAAGAGCATGCCGGTGGGAATGCCCATCCCGGCAAAGACCGCCGCGTCGTGGCCTGCGCCGCTGGGCATGGTGATCGCCGGCACGCCTTCGACGGAACACGCGGTTTCCAGGGCCGCAACGACCCCGCGATCCATCAAGGCAGGGAATGTCCCCGTTCGCGGACCGAGATCAAAGCGAACCGAGTACTGCCGGGACAGCCGCTCGACCAGACCGGAGAGTTCGGAAGCGACCTGTTCAAGTCTGGCTGACGACTGGCTCCGGACGTCGAGTGAGAAATCCGCACGGCCTGCTACCTTGCTGAATGCGTGCTCGCCAGGGTCGGTGGCAAGCTTGCCAAATGTGATCGCCAGGTCATCTCCGTTCAGTTCGGCTTCATCCCAGACCTCGTCCATTTCCGTTACCAGCGCAGCTGTTGCGCGCACGGCATCATGCCTCAGGTGACGCGGCGTTGCGCCCGAATGTGCGTAGCTGCCAGTGCAACTGGCCGATCGGTACCTGAAGGATCCCCGGATACCGGTGACAATTCCCACCGGCTTGTTTTCCGTGACCAGGCACGGCCCCTGTTCGATGTGAGGTTCGATGAACAGGCCGACTTCGGCGGGATCGATTTGGGCCTCCCCCGCATGAAGCTGCTCGACATGACCGCCCGCTGCAGTAATCGCGGCTCCGAGCGGCAGGCCGTCCGATGCACGCCGCACTTCGTTCAATTCCCTGGATTCGAGTTGTCCGAACGCGGCGCGGCTTCCGATATAGGAAGCGGCAAACCACGTGCTTTCTTCGGCGCGAATTGCCATCACCGAGATGTCGCGGGGTGGCTGCACGCCCGCCCTTGCCAGGCCGGACAAGACGGAAAGGCCGCAGAGCACTCCTGCCGCTCCGTCGAAGTTCCCGCCATGCGGGACGGAGTCGAGATGCGAACCGATGATGACGCGGTGCCCGGGCGTTCTGCCCTCCAGGGTCAGGTAAAGATTGCATGCGGCATCGGACTCCACCCGAAGTCCCAACCGCCCGCCTTCGCGGCGAAGCAAATCATGCGCGAACTGCTCTCCCTCACCGAACGAGATACGGGTGATGCCATCCCCGTCGCCGGTTCGCAGGGCAAGTTCACAAAAGAGGCTGCCCGCCAGGTCGATGTCAGGTTCAGCTCGAGCATTCGAGGTAATCATGGCGACTGCCACAGGCCGCAGTCAGCCTTGCGGCACCATTCGGCCAGGGTTCCGGGCAGCAATGTTCTCCCGATCCCGGATTGCGAAGAAATCTAGCAGGGTCAGACTACTATGTGTACGGAATCCGGTGCCTTTCCGAATCGTGATTTCACCAGGCCGGGTTGGATTCCCCGGTGCCGTTCGGGTTCAGCCGTCGAAAGGCCCGGGCCGGCCAGGGTCGCTCTCGTGTCCGTGCCGCAGGCGCGGTGTCTCATGCCGGGCGCCGGGCCTGTTCGGCAAACCGGGACCCTCAGCCCACCGGTCCGAGACCGCCCGCCCGGCAACAGGCAGGCGGACGCATCGCCTGTCATGAAAAGCACTGTCTCGATCATGCGTTGATGCTGTAGGCCATTCTTCGGAAACCGCCCGTATCCTCGCCGGCCGAATATTCAAAGGCGTCCGCGCCCGATTCCATTCCGGTCGATACCGCAAATTGCCGTGCCTCCGGGACCGGACGACCACCGACGCCTTGCAAGAGTTTAAGCCAATTGACGAAATGCGGACCCAAATATAACCTGAAATTCAAAGATGGGGAAAGCCCGGACTCCGGGTTTGCAAGATTGCCTATGACCACGGAACCGGGGTCCGCTCTGCCTTTCTCTCGGCAGGAGCATTTGGACCGTCAGGGAAGGATGCGCCGCCGGCTGCGGGAAGCCGGGTTCGATGCAATGCTCGTCTTTGCCCAGGAGAGCCACTACTGGCTGACCGGCTACGATACGGGCGGCTTTGTCTTTTTCCAGTGTGCCGTGGTCACCGCTGACGAACAGCCAATTGTCCTGCTGACCCGCCGCCCGGACCTTGTCCAGGCGCGCGTGACCAGCACGATCGAGGACATCCGCATCTGGTGGGACGCAGAGGATGCCGATCCGGCCCGGGAGTTGCGCGGAATCCTCGAGGAGCTAGGTCTTCGCGGCAAGAGGATTGCCGTGGAACTGAATACCCACGGATTGACCGGGTGGAACCTTTGGCGGGTTCAGAACGCCCTTGATGGTTTCTGCACGCTTGATGACGACGATCACCTGATCCGGAAGCTTCGCCTGGTCAAGTCGCCGGCGGAGATCGCGTTTACCCGCAAGGCGGCCGAGATTCTCGACCGTTCGCTGACTGCAGTCATCGCCGTCGCCCGCCCAGGCATCCTTGATTCCGAGATCAAGGCGGAGTATCTGCGCTCGATTCTTTGCGATGGCGCCGACATGCCGCCGAATGCCCCGCTGTTCAATTCGGGCGCGCGCGCAACCTATGGCCGGGGCGTTTCCGCGCCGCGCGTGATCCAGGAACAGGACCAGTTGCTCGTCGAATATCCGGTCGCCTACCGCCGTTACAACGCGAAGACGGAATGGACGATCCTGTTCGGAACGCCGGATCCGCGGCAAGTGCACATGTATGACGCGGCGCGGGAGACGCTGGAGCGGATGACGGAAATCGCGCGACCGGGACGCACGCTCGGAGAAATCTTCGATGCGCATGCGGAAGGGCTGGATTCTGCCGGCTATGCCCGGCATCGCTACGGGGCCACCGGCTACTCCGTCGGGTGCACGTTTGCTCCGACGAGCATGGATGTTCCGCCGATGATCTATCCCGGCAACCCGACCGTGTGCGAGCCCGGAATGACCCTGTTTTATCACGTCATGATCGGCGATTCAGAAACCGGATTTGGAATGGGGGTGGGCCATACCCTTTTGGTTACCGAAGGTGTACCGGAGGTGCTGACCGGGTTGCCCAGCGAGCTGACAATAATAACCTGAGGCGGCAACGACGCCGCGAATTGACGACAAAGGAGAAAATGTCATGAAGAACTTGATGGCCAACCGCCGGCAGGTGGTGATCGGACTGGCGGCGGCGTCTGCCGTCCCGACAGTCGGTTTCGCGCAGTCCGGGACACCGAAATACGGTGGAACGCTGAAGATCAGCCATTCGACCCGAATTGCCACGCTGAACGTGATGCAACTGTCCGGACCGGCAGAGTATCCCTGTGTGGACATGCTCTATTCCGGCCTGACGCGGATCGAACCCGGCAAGAACTCGGCGGGTCCCGATCTCGCGACGAGCTGGGAAGCCAACGAAGATGCCACGCAGTTTACTTACAACCTGCGCCAGGGGGTCAGTTTCCACGACGGAACGCCGTTCACTTCGGCTGATGTCGTGGCGACCTTCGAGGCAATCCTCGACGCGGACTTCGGCTCGCCCGCCCGGTCGGTTCTTGACGTTATCGAGACTGTGGAGGCGGTAGACGATCACACCGTCCGGTTCAATCTCAACGCGCCCTACGCCGACCTGCCGATTTCTACTGCCCATGCCAATGCGCGGATCGTGTCGGCAGCAGCGCTTTCGGGTGACCTCGCCGATCTCGAGACCAAGCCGAACGGGACAGGACCGTTCAAGCTGGAAAGCTATGATTCGGCCAGGATCACCCGGCTGGTCCGCAACGACAACTACTACAAGGAAGGCCAGCCTTATCTCGACGCTGTCGAGATGCACCTGTTCCCCGACCTGGCGGCGGAAACCGCGAACTACCTGTCCGGAAATGTTGACGTGATGCTCAACGTCCAGCAGGCGGACTTTGCACGTATTGCCGCGGCCGATGGCAGCAACGCGCTGCGCGTGCCGGCGGGCCGCTACGTCAACGTCGTCATGCGCCAGGACCAGCCGCCGTTTGATGACGTCCGGTTGAGAAAGGCATTGGCACTTTCCGTCGATCGCCAGCTCCTCGTGGACCTGGTGCTCGAGGGGCTTGGCCGTCCGGCCTACGACAACATCCTGTCGCCGGAATTCCAGTACGCCATCGACACGCCCGAGATTCCCTACGATCCGGCTGCCGCGAAGGCGCTTCTCGCCGAAGCGGGATATCCGGATGGAATCAGCCTCACGATGGTGGCCTCGAACCGCCCGGCGATCCGCGGGCAGGTTGCAATCGCGATCAAGGAGATGGCACGCCCGGCTGGCTTCGACATTGAAGTCGAGGCGATGCCGCACGACACCTACCTCGCGAATGTCTGGCGCAAGGGCAATTTCTACATGGCCTACTGGGGGATGCAGCCCACCGAGGATGCGACCTTCAACCTGCTCCTGACCTCGACAGCGTCTTACGAGGACACTGCCTGGTTCAACGAGGAGTTCGACGAACTCGTGCGCCGCGGACGGTCAACGGCGGATCCGGCGGAACGCGCCGCGATCTACGCGGAGGCGCAGGAGATCCAGTTCCGCGATACGCCCTACATCATTGCGATGTACCAGGATGTCCTGACCGCCAGCCGTGACTGGGTGCAAGGCTGGACGGTTCATCCGTTGAACCGGGTCTTCTTCGTGGAAGATGTCTGGCTCGACAGGGGCTGACGAGTGAGCCCAGCCTATCTGCTGCGCCGCCTTCTGGCGGTGGCGCTCGTGCTCTGGATCGTGACGATCGCGGTTTTCGCGATCACCATGATCCTGCCTGGCAACGCCGCCGTCATGATCCTGGGCGAGTACGCGACGCCCGACCAGGTCGCGGCGATGGAAGAGAGGCTGGGCCTCAACCGTCCCGCAGCCATCCAGTACTTCGAATGGCTGTTCAACCTGCTGCAGGGGGATTTCGGAATGTCCCTGCGGCTGTCCCTTCCCGTATCCGAGGTCGTCGGATCGGCGTTCAGGAACTCCGCGATGCTGGCGGTAACGGCCCTGGTCACGGTCACGGTGGTTGCCGTGCCGATCGGGATGCTGGCTGCGGTCAAGCGTGGCACCAAGGCCGATCTCGGCATCAGCCTGGTTGCCTATGTCGGTACGGCAATGCCGGAATTCGTCACCGCGACGCTGCTCCTGGTGATCTTTGCGGCGCCCGGAAACCCGCTCCTTCCGGCAGGTGGTTTCATCCCGCCGGGCGAGAGCGTGGCCGGGTTCTTCAACCACGTGATCCTGCCCGCAGGGGCGCTGGGGCTGATCCTGACTGCGCATATCGCGAGGCAGGTGCGTTCCGAGATGTCCGATGTTCTGTCAAGCGACTACATTCGCGCCGCCCGGTTGAAGGGCCTGCACGAGCGCCGCGTCATCCGCGGCCATGCCCTGCCGAATTCGCTTGCGCCGGCGGTCGCGGTGATTTCACTCGACATCGGTTACCTTCTCGGCGGAATCATCGTTGTCGAGGAAATTTTTGCCTGGCCCGGTCTCGGCCGACTGCTGATCCTGGCCCTCGAAAACCGCGACCTGCCGGTGATCCAGGCGATTACGCTGTTGCTGGCAATGGTTTACGCACTGTCAAACCTGCTGTCGGATATCGTGATCGCGGCCCTTGACCCGAGGGTGCGGTATGAATGAGTTGTTCCGCCATCCGGCCGGCATGGTCGGAGCAGGGCTTTTGACGATAATCGCTCTTGCCGTGATCCTCGGCCCGTTCCTCGCTCCCTATGACCCGCAGGCCTTCCACCCGGCGGTCCGGTTGACCGGTCCGTCCGTGGCGCACTGGCTTGGAACCGACCAGTTCGGCAGGGACATCCTGTCGCGCCTGTTGACGGGTGCAGGCCCGACAATTCTCTTCGGCGTCGGCGCGACGGCTCTCGGGGTATTGGCAGGCTCGATAATCGGAGTCACGGCGGCCGTGGCCGGAGGTTGGGTCGACAGCGTGATCATGCGCACGCTCGACGGTCTTCTTGCCGTCCCGGACCTGCTGTTCACCCTGCTCATCGTCACCATTCTCGGAGGCGGCATCGGAGAGGCCATGCTTGCCGTTGCGGTCGCATTCACGCCAGGCATGGCGCGCATTGCCCGGTCGTCGGTCCTCTCGATCCGAACCAGGGAATACATTCTCGCGGCCATCGCCCGCGACGAGAGCCGGGCCTATATCATCGTCCAGGAAGTCATTCCCAACGCCATCGGGCCGATCATCGTCGAGGCGACGATTCGGGTGTCGTTCGCGATCATGATCGGGGCGACTCTCGGCTTCCTCGGCCTCGGTGCACAGCCCCCGAGCACCGAGTGGGGCCTGATGGTCGCCGAGGCACGCCAGTACATGTACCGTTCACCCTGGGTTGTCGCCGTACCCGGCATCGCGATCGCCGTTGCGGCACTCGGGTTCAACCTGTTCGGGGATGCGCTTCGCGATGCCTTCGACCCGAGGCGGAGGCGTCGCTGATGACGGAGGGGGAAGGAGCCGGGAAACAACGCCACCCCGTCCTCGAAATCCGGGACTATTCGCTCGCCTACGGAACGCCGACCGGGCCGGTTGACGCCCTGAGAAACGTGACCGTGTCGATCCGGCCCGGGCGGACGCTGGGTCTCGTCGGCGAGTCGGGTTCCGGCAAGACCTCGCTGGCCTGGGCGATCATGCGGTACCTGCCGGCCAATGCCGTCGAGCGGTCGGGGCAGCTTTTGCTTCTAGGAGAGGACCTGCGCACGAAGTCGCTCGGGGAAATCCAGAATTTGCGCGGCCGGCGGATCAGCATGGTGTTCCAGGACCCCGGCACTTCGCTGAATCCCGTGCTGAAACTCGGCGACCAGGTCGCCGAGGTGCTTGTGCGTCACCGGTCCCTGACCCCGAAGGAGGCCCGAGACGAAGGTGAGGCTTGGCTGGCCCGAACCGGCATCAGCCGTCCGTCCGACATGATGAACCGCTATCCACACGAGGCTTCGGGAGGGGAAAAGCAGCGAGTCGTGATTGCCACGGCCTTTGCGTGCAATCCCGAAATGATCATCTTTGACGAACCCACGACGGCATTGGACATCATAACCGCACGCCAGATACTCGACCTGTTCGACGACCTGCACGACGAGACGGGAGTCACCGCGCTCTACATTTCGCACGATCTGGGGCTGGTTTCACGCATCGCCCAGGACGTGGCGGTGATCAACCAGGGCGAAATCGTCGAACTCGGTCCGTGCGAGCACGTGTTCGTCCGTCCCCGCAACCGCTATACCCGGGACCTTGTTGCAGCCGTGCCGCGTCCCGACCACCGCATCGTGACAACGGAGCCTGGCAGTGGAGACGACCTGCTCAAGCTGGACGGGGTCAACGTCAGGTATGGAAAGGGGAAAAACGTTCTGGACTTTCTCCAGCCCAAGCGTGAGGTGGTGCACGGTGCCCGGGATGTCTCGTTCGGCCTGCGGGCGGGGGAGATTCTCGGGATCGTCGGCGAATCCGGTTCCGGAAAATCGACGATCGCAAAAGCGCTGGTCGGATTGCAGGATTTCGAGGGTGCGGTCACCTTCGGAACGAAATCGTATTCCGGCCGTCGCAGGATCGACCGCGCCTACCGGCGCGCCGTGCAGATCGTTTTCCAGCATCCCGACGCGTCCCTGAACCCGCGCCAGACCATCGGCAAGATCCTTTCGCGCCCGCTGAAACTCTATGATCTCGCGCCGCGCGCCGAATGGGGCCGGCGCGTGCGTGAACTCCTTAAGAGCGTGCTCCTGCCGGAAGACTACGCAAAGCGGTACCCGCATGAACTTTCAGGCGGCGAAAAGCAGCGCGTTGCCATTGCCCGTGCTTTTGCGGCCGAGCCGCAACTGGTGATCTGCGACGAAATCACCTCGTCGCTCGACGTCTCGGTGCAGGCGTCCGTAGCCCGGTTGCTCGTCGATTTGCAGCAGCAGACCGGCACTGCCTGCCTGTTCATAACCCATGATCTCAACCTGGTGCGCCAGCTCGCGCACCGAATCGCGGTCATGCAGAATGGTGACCTCGTGGATCTTTTCGATTCGTCCGAGGCGCGTGCCCCTGGACGCCATCCCTATACGACACAGCTGCTCGATGCGGTTCCGGTTCCGGTGGAGCCCGAAGAGGCAGCGGGAGCTGCGTGATGGACCCCCTGGCAGCCGCCCGGAACATCGACGAGGCCGCCTGCCTGGAAACGCTGTCGGAAATGGTGCGCTTCAAGAGCTACTCGGAAACCCCGGAAGAGCGACGGCTTGCCGAACGCATGGTGGATATCATGCGGGGGATGGGGCTGGAGGCCGCGTTGCAGCCGGTCGAGGGAAACCGGGTCAATGCCATCGGCACCTGGCGCGGCACGGGCGATGGCAAGAGCCTGTTGTTCAACGGCCACCTCGACACCAACCCGGTTACCGAGGGCTGGAGCGTCGATCCGTGGGGCGGTTTCGTGGACGACGATTTCATTTACGGCATTGGCGTGTCGAACATGAAGGCTGGCGATGCCGCCTCGCTTTGTGCCGTGCGTTCCTTGATGAATGCCGGTCTGAAGCCCGGGGGCGACGTGGTCCTCACCTATGTCGTGGGCGAATTGCAGGGTGGAGTCGGCACTCTTGCCGCGGTGAAACAGGGCGTGCGGGCGGACTATTTCGTCAACTCCGAACCAACGGACCTGCAAGCCCTGACGATGCACGCCGCGGCATTCGTTTTTCACATCGAACTCGAGGGCATTACCCGCCACATGTCGAAGCGGGAAGAAGCGGTTGACGCGATCCGGGCGGCCTGTGACCTGGTGCCCAGGCTCACGGGCCTGACCTTTTCCGATGCCCCGAACGAGGAAGTCCGCTCGATCAACAGGGTGCATGTCGGAACGATCAGGGGCGCATTGTCGCGCGAGTTTCACGAGTGGCGCGCACCGCAGGTCGCCGATTTCGTGCACATGTCGGGTTCGGGTCGTTACGGCCCCGGCCAAACCGAGGAGCGGGCGGTGGCCGACATCCGGGATGTCCTCGACCAGGTGGAAGCCGAATGGCCCGGGCTCAGGACGCATGTCTGGACGGAGACGCGCGACGACAAGCCGTCCATGCCCGCTTTTGAAGTGTCCAGGGACTCCAGAATCGTCAAGGCCGTCAACGCTGCGTACCGCGCGGTCCGAGGTACGGAACAGCCCACCGGAACGATCACGCCGCCCGGGTTTTACGGTACGGATGCCGGCCACCTGTATGTTGAAGGCGGTATGGAGGGTATCGTCTGCGGCCCTGGCGGACGATACAACACGATGCCGGATGAACGCGTCGACCGCGACGACTATCTCGACATGATTCGAATCTACATGCTGACGATCTGCGATATCTGCGGGGTGGAGTAGGCTGCGACAAACGGGGAATCGGGAAGGAATTCTCCCGGAAGTTGCAACACTGTTCCAGGCCAAGCCTACCGTGGTCCGGCTCATCCCCTGAACCGTTCGCCCGCAGGCAGAAACCGTCAGGTCTGCCCGGACACTGCATGCCGGGATGACCGGAAGGCAGTGAAATCCTGCAATGTGCGTCCCGGTCCGCGCCTTTTGGCGGAGCAACGATCGATGTGCCGCCGCAGCCGCGCCGACTGCCGGACGGTACTATCCCCGGATGTCCGGCTCGATCCTTTCCAACAGCCGGTCAAGTTCCGCGACATCGACGTCGGTAAGCCCGTACACGGGCTTGCGCGCGGTTGCGTGGCGCAGTGCGCCGCGCCGCCGGAGGATTTCCTTGCGTATCGGCAGCCCAAACCCCAGTTGCTGTTCATGGCGGTTTATCGGCAGGTACCGATCGAAGAGGTCCTCTGCCTCACCGGCGCGACCTGCCGTGAAGAGGTCGTAGACCCGCACCAGCACGTCGGGAAATGCAAAGCCGGTCATGGCTCCGTCGGCACCTCGATGCAGCTCCTGCGGAAAATACAGTCCGTTGTTCCCGGTCAGGATGCTCACGCGGCGCTGTCTACCCTCACGTTCCATTTCCCTGATTTTCGTGAGTTTCGGAAGTCCGGGACAATCCTCATGTTTCAGCATCACGAGATCAGGAAACTCATGCACCATCCTGGACCATGCAGCAGGCGACAAGTGGACGTTGCTCGCCTGCGGGAAGTCCTGGTAGACGACCGGAATATCGGCGCCGATTGCTTCGAAGACCTGTTCGAAGTAGCGGAAAACTGCATCATCGCTCTTCAGGCCGGCCATTGGCTGCAGCATGACTCCCGATGCGCCCAGGTCCATCACCGAATGTGAAAGGTCCCTCAGTGCCGTCAGCGCGGAGTGTGTCACGCCCACGATGACCGGCAGTTTCTGTGCGGCACATCGCAAGGCACGTCCCGCGAAATCGGCCGACTCGGCATCGGTCATCTTGTTGGCTTCGCCCATGACGCCCAGAATCGTGATGCCGGAGACCCCACACCCCAAGTAGAAGTCAAGGAGTTGCTCCGTTCCTTCCAGGTCGAGTGATCCGTCGGGGCGGAACGGAGTTGCTGAAATGACAAATACGCCCCTGGTATCCTCGTTCAGCCTGGGCATCACAAAATCCCTGCCTTTCTCTGGTCATGCGTCAAGGTGCCCGACAGTCGCCGATGCACGCCGGGAGTGTCAAGAAACTTCAACCGGTTACCCGTTTCAGGTTTCCGTGAAAGCCGTCCGGGACCCCCGGTTGCAGTGTTGTGCGCGGAGAGGTTGGCTGTCTCGTCGCCGGCACCGCGCCGGGGGTGCCGGAATGCCCGGCACGTCCCGCTGCACTCAAGCGCATTGTGTTCCAGAGAAATGGCGCGCAGCCATTGACGGAGGCATCCTGTTCGAGACCGGTCGTCGCCAATTGCGGCGGAAAATGAGCCTTGTTGCCTGGCAGGTGACGGATGCCGGCTTGGTTTGAGCTGTGGCCGCGATCAGCAACTGGCCGGCAAGGCCGGCGCGCCGATGCACGCCCCAACCGCATTGGTCCACGACATCGTCGTCGGCTTGTCGTCAACGTGCTGCTCACAGAGGTCCAAAAGACATGCGTGTGGATTTCGATCAACTGCGACGGGGCGCCGCCGACAATGACGCGCAGCCGGATTCCCTGCCCCATTCTCCCCTTCACGCGTCCAAAGGGTACCCCCGGGCAATGGCAGGCATTGTCAAGCTACCGTCCATGTCCCTTTGCCTGCATCGGCGTTCCTCCAAAGAGCCCCGGGATGGGCAAATTCGATAGCGTTCCGGCCGGTGGAGTGGTAATGTCGGAACACTCCCGCAGACAGGCGGAACCATGCGGAAGTGTTCGTCTGGTCGGGCCAACAAATTCGGGTTCCGGATTCCGGCTGTCGTAAATCAGGGAATTGGCCAGAGTTCGGGGCGTTCTTCAAGAACGGAGGGGTTCGGTTTGTCTTTTCGTGATTCCGTGGATAAAATGTTCAACAGGGCGGCGGCATTGGTTGAAATGCCCGACGGCCTGCTTGAGGAAATCCGGTCCTGCAACAGCACCTACACCGTGCGTTTCGGCGTTCGGCTCCGAGGCCGCGTCGAGACTTTCGTAGGTTACCGGTCCAATCATTCGGAGCACATAGAGCCTGTCAAGGGCGGCATTCGCTTCGACGAAGCCGTCACGCAGGATGAGGTCGAAGCACTTTCGGCCTTGATGACCTACAAATGCGCGCTGATGGAAGTCCCGTTTGGAGGCTCGAAAGGCGGCCTCCGGATAAACCCGCGGAAATACAGTGAAACCGAGATGGAGCAGATCACCAGGCGGTTCGCCTACGAACTGATCAAGCGCGATCTCATCAACCCGGCACAGAACGTACCTGCCCCGGACATGGGGACAGGCGAACGCGAAATGGCCTGGATTGCGGACCAGTATTCCCGGATGACGACTACCGATATCAATTCAAGGGCTTGCGTGACCGGAAAACCGCTGGTCGCGGGGGGTATCGCCGGACGGCTCGAAGCGACCGGGAGGGGTGTCCAGTACGCGCTCGAGGAATTTTTCCGTCATCCCGAAGATGTCAGGAGAGCGGGTTTGGACGGGACACTGGAGGGAAAGCGGATCATCGTCCAGGGACTGGGCAACGTCGGCTATCACGCCGCAATCTTCCTGTCGCGGGAAAACGGTGCAAGAATCACCGGGATCATCGAAAGGGATGGCGCGGTCACGGACGCTGGCGGTCTGGATGTGGACGATGTACGCCAGTACATTTCCGAAAATGGCGGAATAAGCGGATATCCGTCGGGGAGGTACGTGGAAGATGGCATGGCATTGCTCGAAGAGGATTGCGATATCCTGGTCCCTGCGGCGATAGAAGGCGTGATCACGGGATCGAATGCGGACCGCATCAAGGCGCCGCTCATTATCGAG
>JAPOVX010000190.1 GCA_026707935.1 Paracoccaceae bacterium | reverse complement strand
GGTCTCAACCGGGAGATCCTGAGCACCGGCTGGCATGGCATGAAGGGGAAGCTCGCCTACAAGTGCGTGGTGGTTGAGATCGACCCTGCCTTTACATCGCAGACCTGCAACGTGTGTGGATGGGTGGACAAGGCCTCCCGCCATTCGCAGGCTGAATTCACGTGCGTGGCCTGTGGCCACGCGGATCATGCGGACCTGAACGCGGCCCGCAACATTATGGCCTTCGGGATTGGGGCTTCTGCACGGCGAGGGGCGTTTACGTTGGCAACCCCTGTGACCCGTGAAACTGATCGAAAGCTGGCGGCGTGACGCGCCGTCAACCCATCTTTATAAGTCCCAAAAAGTGGTATCAGCGGATTGAATCCAGTGTTCAGGAGATGTCCCCATGCGAACCGTCACCAAAGACAACATCACTGACGTCTTCCTTGGCTATTTCGGCGAGGATACCGATCCGCGAATGCGTCTGGTCATGGCGAGCCTGGCCAAACACCTGCATGCATTTGCCAAAGAGGTGAAGTTGACCCATGAGGAATGGCAAATGGGCATCGAGTTCATGGAATGGGCTGGCCGGATTTCCGACGCCGAGCGGCACGAATTCGTCCTCTTGAGCGACGTTCTGGGACTCTCGTCGCTGGTCGACATGATCAACTCGGTGCCCGAGGGCACCTCTTCCAGCGTCCTCGGTCCGTTTCACATCGCCGGCGCGCCGGACATTCCGTTCGGGCATGACATGAAGCGCCATTACGATGGCGAGGTCCTTCTGGCCCGGGGGATCGTCAGTGATCAGGACGGAAACCCGATTGAAGGCGCGAAGCTCGACATCTGGCAGACCGCGCCGAACGGCCTTTATTCCAGCCAGGACGAGGAACAGGACACTTATTCCTTCCATGGCATCCAGACGACGGGTCCGGACGGCCGCTACGGTTTCACGACGGTGAAACCGGTGAGCTATACCGTGCCCACCGATGGTCCGGTCGGCGGTATCCTCAATGCGACCGGGCGCCATCCCTGGCGGCCGTCGCATTTGCATTTCATCGTCACCGCGCCGGGGTTTCGTCCCCTGGTCACGGAAATCTTCCCCGACGACGACCCCTACCTGGACGAGGACACGGTGTTCGGCGTCCGCGAGGACCTGGTGATGACCTATGTCGAGCACGCGGCGGACACGTTCCCGGAAGGTTACGCCTTGTCCGGCAAGGTCACCGAACCATACCTCGTCGCCGATTTTGATCTCAGGATGGTCGCCGAGACCTGACCTCCTGGGGGCGACACGGGTCAGTCGATCTGCTCTGCCAGGAAGGCGCCGGTTTTTCGGTAATGGTCTATCAGGCTGGCGCAGGCGGCCGTTGTGTCCCGGTCGACCGCGGCGTCGAATATGGCGAGATGCTCTGCCTCGACATCACGGCTCGAATAGGACTTCGACCGGCTCGCCAGGTAACGGTAGCGCACGTTCAAATCGTGGAGCTGGCTGCAAAACCGCAGCAGGATGGGAGACTCGCAGGCGGCAAGCAGCGCCATGTGGAAGGTCTTGTGATGAAGCTCGAACGTCTCGAGATCGTTGCGGTCCGACCGGCCCATGCGATGATGCGCCAGCACCAGCGCATCCTCCCAGGCCGCATCGGCATTGGCCAAACTGTCGCGCAGAGCCAGTTCTTCGAGATTGCAGCGCAGATTCAGGATCTCCTGGAACTGTGCCCGGCTGGTCGCGGTCACGCGAAATCCGCGCTGGTCGAGGCGTTCGACAAGCTGATTCGACGTCAGGAGGCTGAGCGCCTCGCGGACCGGTGACGCCCCGGTGTCGAGCGTGACCTTGAGCGCATCGATCTTCAGCCGTTCGCCCGGCTGAATTCGTCCGGTGATGATATCTTTCCTGAGCGTGAGATAGGCACGCTGGGTCGAGGATTGCGGAGAGCCTGCGTCTTTTGCGGGTTTGTCCATCAGTGATATTAGTCACCATTATTCGAGAAAACGCAATATTATCGTCTTTTTCAGGCAACGGGAATTCCCCCGATCCGGCTTCGGAGGGTCGGGCCCTGCCGCGGTCCACGAGTCGGCCCGGAATTTCAGGATGTGCTTTCGAATGGCAACGACCTTCCGGATGCCGTGCGCGAAGACCCGCGGGTTCTCCCGGCGCGACGCCGCAAAAAGTAGTTTTTTTTGTAGAAACAGAAGAAAAATGGGTATAGTGCGGTGACACAAGCCGGCATTCCAGATCCAGGGGGAACCGATGCGAGAAACTCACTTCGAAGACGGCAAATGGTGGGTCAGTCCCTACAATTTCGTTCCCGAAGTCCGCAGTGAATTGGACCTGCCAAAAGCAGTCGAGATTCATGACGCAACCTTGCGCGACGGTGAGCAGACACCCGGTGTCGTCTTCTCGGTCGATGACAAGATTCGCATCGCCAGCAAGATGGATGAAATCGGAGACGACCGGATCGAAGCCGGCAAGCCGGCGGTGTCGGAGCAAGCTACCGA
>JAPOVX010000162.1 GCA_026707935.1 Paracoccaceae bacterium | reverse complement strand
GGCGGCGAGCCTCATCGCGTGGCTGGCATCGGAGGAAAACAGTTTCACGACCGCAGGCGTATTCGATCTCTCCGGTGGCCGCGCGACGTACTGATACATCCGGCCGGCGCGAATTCCGGGAGTCCCGAAACCGGCCATTCCGCCCGACGGCAATCCGGTCCCGGTCCTTTCCGGGAGACCGCGGCATGCCCGATGTTCGAGATCGATTCAGCCATGTCCGCAGATTTCTATGTTTTTTGCCGGTCGTCCGACCGGGCTCACGGGTCTGGTCGCTCCGGTTCGATGCCGCCGATCGAAACCTCTCGGACAAAATAAGCCCGAAGAGGCCAATGCGACGCCCCGACAGACGCTTCAACCTTATATCATTTCCTCATGTTTGTGTGGCGGTGTGTCGAGCATGTCGGCGCCCTGACCCTCGAACAGCTTCGAGGAGTGGTGTCCAACGTGAAGGGCACCTACCATGAGCTTCTGTTCGTCCACGCTGAGAATGTCGAGGGCGACGAGGTGACTGCGCGGATCGTCGAGGAAACCAATCATCGCGGATCCGATGTCGAGTTCATTGTCGAGGGCGACGTTATCAAGGCCAACCAGTTCAAGGCGGTTGCATCGCCAAATGCCATTCGTGA
The DNA here is from genome assembly GCA_026707935.1 of Paracoccaceae bacterium. Classification (GTDB taxonomy): domain Bacteria; phylum Pseudomonadota; class Alphaproteobacteria; order Rhodobacterales; family Rhodobacteraceae; genus JAPPHA01. The sequence goes on along the minus strand of JAPOVX010000162.1, from coordinate 17,754 downwards.
GCATTTGGTGCGCTATCCAGACATCGAGGTCGTGCGACAGAAGAGGTCGCCGCTGCCGAACCGTCCGTCACGACTTCCGGTTTTTCCAACGTGGAGCTTTCACGGCAGGTGGAAAACGTCGTATCCGAACTGCCCGGCGATACCCTGGCCGGTGTAATCGCTGACGGCGCCGCGACATCGGCCTTGCTGGCCGGTGGGGTGGCAGCGGCTCAGGTCCTGCGTACAGGCAAGGATTCCCGGCGGCAATTTGCGACGGCATTCGGGGACATTTCGGTGGGCGTCGTGACTGCAACCGCATTGGACGTGCTCCTGGAAGACCTTGGTTGAGACCCTCTACTGGCATGGCAACCGACTTTTTCCCCCGGCGGGCCGCATGAGCCGTATTCGATTCGATTTGATCGGAGAATCCACGCGGCCGGGAGAACGGCCCGGGTGCGCTCGCGGATCAGGTCGCGTTCGAACCGGGCGAGAGCTCCGAAGATATGGAACACCAAAGTGCCGCCGGAAGTGGTGGTATCGATCCCCTCGGCAAGGGAGCGGAACGCAACGTCCCTGCCCTCGAGGGATTGCATTGTATCGATCAGGTGCAGCATGGACCGGGTCAGACCGCGACACTTCGGTCACAGGTTACCTTCCTGAATGAAAACAGCAGGCTTTCCGCAAACTGTGTAAACATCGCTCAAGAATCTCGGAAATTCACGAGCGCCTCGTTGAAATCTCCTCCAACAAAGCCTTTACTGCATTGCTGATCTCGGTTGGCAAGGGTTCAACGTCTTCCCCCAAGTCCGTCCTCACCGCATACCAGAGCGGTTCCATGATATCGATAGCGCCAACGCGCTTCATCATGTTCTTCACGCGCAATCCTTGATTCGAAGCCACCGCCTCAATCAATGACTCGATCAGCCCACTCCTCTCCCCGTCTTGCTCCTCTTTGATACTGAACAATAATGCTCGTTCCAGCCACTGTAGCGCTTCGTTCCACTCTCCTCGGAGGGCCAGTATATCGGATAGAATGTGTGCGTTGCCAGGTTCGTCGGGTACAAGTTCCGCTGCGCGCCGTGCATGTTCTTCAGCTTCACGTAAGCGCGTTCCCTCATCCGCGCGGAAAACTGCTACCGCCAGAGTGTGCCAAGCCGTCGCGCTTTCTGGCGCCACCCTGATGGCGTTTTTGCAAATCGCCTCTGCTTCCGAGTACCTTCCCAACCGGTTTAGTTCTGCCCCATCTCCTGCGAATGCTTGTGCAATCAACTGCCTAAACTCAAACGGATCATCCGCACTGACGTATGAGGCGGATTTGTCTCTGGCACTCATTGCTTCGTCATACATCTCCTCGGCGACCAATGCCTGGCCCATCAATCCATGGGCTGTAGCCGCGGGAAGACGTACCTCGGGCGGATCGTCCGAACGAGCGAAATCCGCAACCCTTTCCAACAATCGTATGGCCTCTTCGCTCCGTTCAGCCGCCGCTAGCGCGAATCCTCCAGCGCTCAGTGTCCTGACTGCCGACCCCCGTAGATTCGGAGGGTCGTCTGCGCGCATGTATTCCACCACCAATTCCTGGTAGATGAGGGCCTCTTCATGACGTTCCCACTCCATTAGCTGATTGCTGAATTCCTCCAGCGCCGTGAGAGCGACATGACGTGTTTTCGCGGAGTCCTCCGGTCGAACATAGTCGCGTACTCGTCCCCATGTCGCAACCGCCTCATCGCGCCTACCTGATTTGGCAAACGCAGTTCCACAAATCGAAAGAACGAGAATCCCTCCCCGCCGAGTCTCCGGCATATCATCAACCCGAAAATACGCGTCAGAAAGGTCCAACACGGAAGTGGCGTCCTCGTGCCGTCCACTCTCTGAGAGCAACAATCCGTACATCGCGAACGAAATAACTGCCGTACTCCGCAGATCTTCAGGGTCATCAGATCGCATGTACCGAGTGAGTTCCTCAACGGAAGCAATTGCCTCTTCGTGCCGTTTGAGCTCAACATATGCACCTGCCTGCGTTAGTAGGGCCGCAGCCGCGTAGTTGCGTGCATCGCTCGAGTCCTTAGGATCAATGAGCTTTACAACGTGTCGCACTGCGCTAACCGCTTCGTCATGGCGGCTTAGCTTGAAGAGCGACTTCCCCAATCCTGTCCACGCCACATGATCGGTTGGCACTTCTTCGATTGCCTTGCGATAAGCACTTGCCGCATCTTCATAGCGCTTATCATTGTACAGCCTGTGACCTCGTTCTCTCCAGGCGACCCTGTTTATTTGATCTATGACACCCGCGCCCGGACCGATCAGTCTTTCGGCTACATCCACAGCAGCGCGTCTCCAAATCTCTCGGGGCCCGAACTCGTCGTCTGCCTCGACACAACCGGCGAGAACGCTCAGCCAATCCGCCGTTTCCGTCCGCGACAATTTGGCGTTGTCCAGCGCCTTCAAGGTTGCCGAATACATTGTATGCAGGGCGTCTCGGCCAAACAGGTCTTGCATGAAACCAACCAGCCGCCTTAATCGCACGCGGCCACCACGAGAAAACCGAAGCAGAAAATAGATATTGTAGAAGCGATCTGAAACGTCGTAACGGATCTTCTTCCCTTTTTTGTCTTTATTCTCGTTTACGTAGCCCTTCGAAACCAGTTGCTTGAGTTGTGCGCTGGCGTGCGATGAGCCCAGTTTCGAGGCACGTGCAACTTCCCTTGCCAACATCGGTGTCCATGCATTCGCCAGGCAATGAAAAACCTTCCGGGCCTGGATCGGCAACTCTTCAATTCTGGCCTTGAAGTACGGAGTTTGCTCGTCGATGAGCCGTTCCAGGACTTCGAAGGATTCACCAAGGGGCGATTCCAACAGCATGTCGCAAGTCAACGCCAAGAGACGGGGATTGCCGCCGGTGAGGCGGCGAATGGTTTCCAGTCTTCCCTGTCCCAGATCGAGAAGCGTCAATACGTCCTTCTCGCCTGCGCTATCTGCAAACTGTTTCAGAACATCAAATGTCTCTTCTGCGGTCAGACCTTGAAGAATGAACAAGCGAAAGAACTCGTAGAAAGGCTCTCCGTGGCTCCGAATGCCCCCGAATACCGTATTCGCCGACCCGACCAGCATGATTTCCGAACTCTCCATCAGGCTGGCGCGAAGAGTATGGACTTCACGCTCATTACCAAACTGATCAAGAACAGTGTCGATATTCTCCACGAACAGGATCAGCCTCTTTCCGGAGGACTGGCAATAATCCATCAGGGCCGCACGCGCATATGCTGCCAGGCGCGCCGGGTTTGTTTCGTCTTCTAGTAGTGCATCCGCCTTCTCAGACCATTGGGCGTCCCCCGTGGTTCGTGCAAGGTGGTGAAGGGCTGCGATCCAGAAGTCCGCGACATCACAGATTCCATAGCTTTCTTCATGAAAGGCTACGGGCTGCCACTTTTCACAAAGCGCTGGAGTATCCGAGATTGCGTACAAGAAACGAAGGCCAAGCGTGGTCTTGCCCATGCCTCTGGGCCCGACAAGCAATACGTGCTGGCACGGGGAACCATCGTCTTGTTCTCTCAACAATTGCAATAACTGGTCCAGCGTTTCGTGCCGCGCGATGAAGGACGCCTTCAATTCGTCATCGGATAACTGAGCCGGATTATAAAGCCTTCGACGGGTCACATTGAGGTTCCCGAATGGTGGTGCCTTTCCCACCACTCACGCAAGAGGTTTGACCGAAACCGCCATAACTGTCCCTGCTCGACAAGATAGGAATCGGCTTTCAAATCCCGGAGGACTGACCTGAACACGCCAGCTCCCTGTTGCTGCAGCGTATCAAGTTGCCTCAAGTCAGTCCCGTTCCTGTGCCGGGACAGGTGATCCAGGATAGCACAAGCAACCTCGTATTCGTTGGGTTCAAGCGCGATTTCAAGACGGGTCGCGTAATGGTCCAAATGCGCGGTGCCACTAGCTCCCGCGAGTCGTTCCGAAAAGGTACGTTCGATGACCTCCCGTGAAACACAGGCCACATCACCTTTGCAGTGATCACGTAGTGCGGCAAAGAACAGTTGAACATGATAGGGAACGGGATCTTGCAGCAACCCCAGTATCGACGAAATGTCATTGTCTCCGAGAGCGAACTCATATGTTTTGCCGAGCTCTTTCAGGAACGTGACGGCCGTGCCGGGATCCCAGGCTTCCAGGCGGAATGGCGCCAAATCATTTATGGACCCTGACAAACCGGCGCGGCGGAGGACGCCTTCGAGTCCAATCGAGCCACCCACCAATGTGCAAAGAGCACCGCGAAATTCCGGTCCTTGACGCCAATAGCGCAACCGAGAGAGCAAGATATCAGCGTCGTTTCGTCCCTCCGGCATTCTGAGCATTCGTGAAATCAACACCGGCAACTCATCGATAATGATGAGCAAGTTGTCTTGTGCGCTTGGCAACTTCATGAGTCGGGCTTGAAGTTGAGCAGCAGCGGAGTCCCAGTCTCGGCCGATCGCTCCCCGAAGTTCTATCTTTAACACGTCGATATCTATGGTGGCCGATTGAAAAGCCTGCAACACTTCCCTTATCGCACTTGAAAATGGGATTTTTTGGAAACGGCTTCTGTATTGTGGGATTGCCGCCAGGGAAGCAAGTATGGCTGCGATGCAGTCCGTCGGGTTTTCACCGCCTTCAACATTTACATAAATCACTTCCCAGTTTGCAGGCGGTTCGCGCTTTAGTTCCAGCATGAGACTGGTCTTCCCGACGCGTCTCGGGGCAAGCATCAAGACATGCTCCCCCTGGTCGAGCATTTCTCGAAGGCGTTTCAGTTCGTATTCGCGACCAAAAAGATCATCGCCAACGACAGCCTGACCGATTATGTTGCGCACTCGCATCTCTGCCTGAATGGTGTCTTGCCAACGGAGCGTCGTTTCGCTCTGGCAATACTCGTTTTGGCAATGGATTTTTTGCCAAAAAATCCATTGTCAGTCAAGTGGCGACGGGCTCGGGATCGATTCCGGCAGCATCTGTGTTTGGCGTCAGCCCGACCCAAGGACAAATTCGTGGATTTTGGTCGGTCACCGGAAAGGCATCCCTGGAGCGCCGCAGCGGTCGGCGATCGACATCACCACATCGACCCGCTGTTCGACCAGGACGATCGCGACATTGTCCCATTTCTTCCGCCTCGAACACCAGGGCCGCGCCCACTTCTTCATCTGCATGCTCGCCTACCTCGTCGAATGGCACATGCGAAAGGCACTGGGCCGCCGCGCAGCCTGTCCGGCCGGCCCTCGCGACGCATCGCCGAACAGTGCCGGAATTCGCCCAGGCACTGGAACCGCATGCCATCGACGACGGCGGACGCCGAGCGGTGCCAGTGGCCGAAGATCATCACTGATACGACGGATCGCCCACGAACGCGGCCGTGGTGACGCCGCAATGCGCAGGACCGTCCTGAAACGATGGATGGATCTCAAATCCCGGTGGCATGACCATGCGGTGGTCCGGTTGAACCCGGTGTCAAATCCGTGCAAGTTCGGGCCGTGAACGAAGCGATGACAGAGAGACGGATCTGCCGTGCGGCGGAAGAGACGCTCCGGGCGTGGCCGGAAGCAATGGCTGCCGTGCTGTTCGGCTCGCGTGCCCGTGGCGACAACCGGCCGGACAGCGATTGGGATATCGCGTTCATCACGCGGGCGGCGAACCGGGTACCGGGCGACGTCCCGCTGGAAATGCTGGACGAGCGGTTCCACGTCCAGACCCTGGCGCTGCCCGAAGCCCTGCTGCGGCGCAAGTGCAATGCACCGGGCCACATCGCCTACCATATTGCCCGCCAGGGCCGCGTTGTCGCCGGAAACTGGAACAGGCCTGCCACGGAGGAAAATCCGCCCATGCAGGAGCAGGAATTCACCGATTGGATGGACGGGTCGCTGGCGTATCTCGTCAACGCTGCAACCCAGTTGACCCTCGTCGCGGCCCAGGGTGGTGTGAAGGAAACGCAGCTCTTTGTCGCGTCGTCGTCACAGGCAGCAGAGCACCTGGTCAAAGCGATGCTGTATCGGCGCGGCTGCGACGTTCCGCGGACGCATGACGTGCAGAGACTCGCGGAAAGGCTGGCCGATGCCGAACTCCGGGCACAGGCCGTGGCCCTCAACGGCGATAGCCGCCGCCACCACATGGCAGATTACATGGGCGTGGAGCCGGGGGATTGCGAAATCGCAGGTCGGCGCTGCGTACAAATGGTTGCCCTTTGGACAGCGGAAATCAAGAACGCGGCCGCGGACCCGGCGCTCTCGGCTGGTGCCGCGCGGCTGGCCCGCAAGATGGCAGTGCGGAGCAGGCAACTGGCCGACCAACTCCGGACCGCCGCCGTTGATGGGGCGCCTCTACCGGCGGATGTCGCGACCATTGCTGCTGCCCTGGAACAGCGCGCCGTGATCGCGACGCGCCTGGAAATGACTATTGCTGGACTCGGCGAGTTATTGTCCGGTCCCGAAGAATTCGACTAACGGAATCACAGTTCCCGGCCGGCCAATCAGTCACGGGAAGTGTCCGGTGCCGCGGATCGCCCGGAATAACCGCCCTCGCGCACATACGGGCCAATGTGACACAACAGTCATTGCCGCTGTCGTGACGCCTCTTTGGCCAGGTTCGTCCGACAAAGCGAGGAACCGGATGCTCCAATTCGCGCACGTTCAGCTCTGTGGAGGGGAAGGGGCGCCCCTGGTCAATCCCAGTCAAATCAGGCCAATTTCCTTGCCTCCGAATGCCTTTTGCCGGTGTCTGCAGAGTACACCCGACCCGCGCAGGCGGGTCTGGGCCGGCAGCATCTGTGTTCGGGGTCTGCCCAACCCAAGGCCAAATTCGTGGATTCAGGCTGGTCACCGGAAGGTCATCCCTGGAGCGCCGCGGCGATCTCGCGATACATGGCGCCTTCGCCGCGCATTTGCCGAATTTTAGCGACAACGGTCGCGTCGAACCGGGCGACACGCCGCGCGACTATTGCCCGTGACTTTTCCCGGTTCTCAGGGCTCCAAGTCCACCGTTTCGCCATGCGATCCCTCCTGCATACAGCAATGAGCGGCCAGACAGCGTGGTGAAACCGTGCAATCAGCTCAAGATGGCCGTGAAAGTGAACATAAAGAGCAGATATGGGATTTGCCAGCGCGCCGAAAAATCCGATGCCAAGCATCCTGCAATCCGGCTGCCTCTGTTCACCGTAATCGCCGTCTATTTCGGCACGAATCTGTCTGACACCCTTGCCCGCCGGTTCCGATCAGGCACTTGGCAAGGACATCGAATATTCGGTAACTGGTCCGGCAACTGATCCGACGATTGCTGCCCAAGCCGTTCTTGCCACAAGTCTTCACGCCTTTGCAAAATCCAGGTGCGAGCCCGCTTCCAATCGTTTTCTCCAAGCGGCCTGAAACCGTGGGCAAGAATGGAATTGTTGCGGTTGTTTTGCCAGTTCGGAAAGTCATCCACCATGGTCATGGGAATTGGGTCCGTCGGATCGAGAAAAACGGGCGGGTCGATGGCGTCTGACATGGCGAGCCTACCGCTTGCGGATTGACACTGACTGCGAATTTTTTTTCGCATTCATTCCGGCAAACGCTCCAACGGTCCATTGTCCGTTACCATTCCGTCCCCGTTAAAGCCGCGATGGGCCAACCGACCAGCATTCATTCCCATGATCCGTTCCGCCGGAGTCCCCGGTGAACACGCCGGGCGACAACACGTTCAGACCCCGAGATAACGCGACAGGCGATCATGGTCGTCTTCCAGCGCGGAGGCGCGGACGGTCTCGCGGCTGCGTCCATCCTCGATGAACGCAACGCGATCGGCGATCGAGATCACCGCATCGACCCGCTGTTCGACCAGGACGATCGCGACATTGTCCCGTTTCTTCCGCACGACGACATCCCGGATCAGTTCAATCATCGACGGTTGAAGGCCTTCGGTCGGTTCGTCGAGCAGCAGGACCCTTGGTTCAACGCAGAATGCGCGGGCCAATGCGAGCATTTGCTGCTCGCCTCCGGAAAGGGTTGACGCCTGCTGGCGCATGCGCTCCCTGAGCCGGGGGAAGAGCTCGAGGACCTGCTCCTTCGTGGCGCGGCCGAGCCCCCGCGCCATCAGGCCGACCTCGAGATTCTCGTCCACGGTCAACTCGGCAAACAGGCGCCGCCCTTGCGGTATGTATCCGATCCCGAGCCTCGGGATCCGCTCTGCCGGGAGGTCGCTGATGACCGTGTCATCGAGACTGACCCGCCCGGAAATCAACGGCAGGTGGTTCATGACGGACTTGAGGACCGTCGTTTTTCCTGCACCGTTACGGCCCATCAGGCAGAGGATTTCACCGGGAGAAACCGAGAACGAAACGCCGAACAAGGCCTGTACCTGTCCGTATGCCACGCAAATGTCCTGAACGGTGAGCATGGCTCAGCAGGGCGGACCAGATCCGAGGTAGGCGGCCTGCACGGCCGGATTCGCCCTGATCTCGGCAGGCTTCCCCTCGGCGAGCACCGCGCCCGAATCGAGTACGGTGATGTACTCGGCGGTTTCCATGACAACGCTCATGTTGTGCTCGATCAGCAGAATGGTGATCTCGCGGCCGAGGTCACGAATCAGGTTCTTGAAGGACTCGACCTCGCTGTCGGCCAGCCCCTGCGTCGGTTCGTCGAGGATGAAGAGCCGCGGCTCCTGTCCGAGACCCATGGCGATTTCCAGCAGCCTCTGGTGCCCGTAGCTCAGGTCTCCGGCCGCCTGCCCGGAACGGTCACGGAGCCCGACCCGTTCGAGAACGGAACCGACCTTGCTGTCGACCTCCTGCCGGTTGGGCCTCTCCCGGTTCCGGCGCACGGCGAGAGCGACGTTTTCGTGCAGGGACAACCGGGAAAAGACCGAGGTGATCTGGAATGTATAGGCCATTCCGAGGCCGATGCGCCGGTGCGCCGGCAACCCAGTGATGTCCTGGCCCGAAAAATGCACCTCACCGCGTGTTTCCCGGATCCGGCCGCACAGCATGCCGACAAATGTCGACTTGCCGGCGCCGTTGGGACCGATCAGCGCCCGGACCTGCCCTTCGGGGAGGACGAAGTCGACATCCTCGACCGCATGAAGCCCGCCGAAGTTCTTGGAGAGGCCGCGCGTCGAGAGCAGGGTCATGGCAACCATGGCAGCATGCGCCGTTTCATTTCTCCGGCAAGCCCTTGCGGCGCGAAGAGTGTCAGCAAGACCAATGCCAGGCCCGCCAGCAGCAGGTAAGCCGACGTCACGCCGCTGGACAGGTCGATCAGGTAGAACATGAAGATCGTGCCTGCCAGGGGCCCGATCGTCGTGCCCGCCCCGCCGAGCAACACCCAGAGGAGCGGATAGATCGAGTACTGGACAGATGCGAAGGTGGCGCCGGCGTATCCGAACAGGAGTGCATAGGCGGCGCCGGAGGCCCCGGACATGGTTCCTGAAATGATGACGGCGACCAGCTTGTGTTTCAGGACGTCGTAACCGAGCAGCTGCGCGCGTTCCTCGTTTTCCCGGATCGCGACCAGGCACCTGCCGAAAGGCGTCTCGACCAGCCACGCCATGAACACGAAACAGACGGAAAACAGCATCAGCGCGGCAAAATACCGGTTTCCCGGATCCGTCAGATCGATCCCGGCGATCGAACGGGCCGCCTGCTGGATGACGAATCCTTCGTCGCCGCGGGTGTATTCACCGAAGAGGAGAATCGTCAGGAACCCCGCCTGCGCGAACATGAGTGTGACGATCATGAACGCGACGCCACTGGTCCTCAGCGCAAGGAACCCGATGACGGCCGAGACGATCAGCGCGCTGGCGATCCCCGCCAGGAATGCTGGCGCCGGGGTGGCTCCGAACAGGTGCATCGGCAGGCCGAGCCCGTACATCCCGGCGGCAAAGAACAATGCATGTCCGAGACTGAGGAGCCCGGTGTACCCGAACAGGACATTGTACCCCATCGCGAACACGGCCAGGACCATGATTCTTGCGAGATTCCCCTCGTGGTAATCGGGAAGTACGAAATGGAGCAGAAACAGGGCGGCGACGACGCATCCGTGGAGCGCCGGCGAGCGATACCTGGTTGACGGCCCGTTCATGACGTTCGCCGCCCGAACAGCCCCTCGGGCCGGAATACCAGGACGAAGGCAACCAGCAAGGTGGCGAAGATCTTCGCCAGCGTCGGGGAAAAGAAGACCGAGATGATTCCGTCGCTCATGCCGATGAGAACGGCGGCAAGCAGCGTCCCGGGCAAGCTCCCGAGCCCCCCGATGATCACGGCGATGAACGACAGCAGGAGCGGGTCGCCCCCCATGAGGTAATGCGCCTGTTGAATCGGGACGATCAGGACGGCCCCCAGCGCCGCGAGCCCTGCGCCGAGCCCGAAAACCAGCGCATAGACCCGGTTCACCGGAATACCGAATGCGAGCGCCATTTCGCTGTCGAGCCGGGTGGCCCGCATGACGAGGCCGAGGCGTGTCCTTTTCAACACTAGCCACAACCCCGCGAGCACGACGACCGCCGCCGCAATGACCGCCAGCTTGTAGGTCGTGGTGCCAAGCCCCCAGGGCCAGATGAGCGCGAAGCCGGCATCGCCGTACTCGATCCAGGGAATCGCGAGCCGTTGATTGAACGGCGGTTCGACCGGCCGGGCATCCGGCCCGAAGGTCATCAGTGTCGATTGCTGGATGATGTACAGAAGCCCGATCGTCGCGACGATCGTGCGTTCGGGATCGTAGGCTATCCGCTTCAGCACGAACCAGTCCGCGATGACAGCGATGACTCCCGTAAGGAAAGGCGCGACGACGAGTGCAACGACGAATCCGAGTGCGGGGTGCCCTCCAACGACCGTCACCACCCACCAGGCGATGACGGCACCGAGCATGAAGAACTCGCCGTGGGCAACATTGACGACGCGCATGACTCCGAAAACGATGCTGAGACCGACGGCGGTCAGGGAAATGACCGCAGCCGTGATCGCGCCTTCGAGCGTCGCCAGAACCAGATGGGGGCCAAAATCCATGATGTCAGCCCCCATCCATTACCGGACTTTGGTGTTCGCGAACCGGTTCGACTCAGAAGGCTTGCGCCGTGTAGTCGGTCTCGTCTTCGTAGAACGTATCCTCGATCGAGGTCGTGTGCACGACATCGAGCCGGCCCCCGGCGACCCGGGAAATGTACTGGTGGCCGAACACCTGGTGCGTGCGCCCGTTGAAGACCTTCGCACCCTGCGGATGGTCCTCGGAATGGGGAAGATCGGTCATCGCCTCGACCGCCTCGATCAGGGCAGCCCGGTCGTCCGGCCCCGAATAACCCGAGGCCTCCATGCCCGCCTTGACGATGTTCAGGGTTTCCCAGCACCCGAACATGTGGGCGTAGGTCGACACGTCTTTCGGATCCGAAACGGACGCCCCGTTGTCGTCGACCCCGACGGCTGCCCGGTACACCTTGTCGTATTCCGTCTGGTCGGCCTGGGCATAGCGCGGAAAGCCTTCCCAGAAATAGCTGCCTTCGAGGAATTCAAGACCGGGGCTGGTTATGTCGACAGCCTCGAGACTGTCGATGAACCCGAATATCTCGGGACTGCTCGGGCCGAAGAATTCGCCGAGTTCCTTGACAAACGTCAGGACCGCCGGCCCCACCATGACGTGGTAGACGACCTCGGTGTCCTGCGGGATTTTCGGGAAATACTTGGTGAACGACGTCTCCGTCGGCGGGATCGCGATCTTCTCGATGACGGTGCCGCCCTGCCGCTCGACGGAGGCCGAGAAGTAGTCCCTGTGGTCGTGGCCAAAGGCGAAATCGGGAAAGATCATCGTGATTTTCTTGCCGAGGTTTTCGGCAACGTACGGTCCCATCGCCTCGACCTGACTCTTCACGTCGGTGATCCCCGGTTGCAAGGTGTACCGGTTGAGGATTCCGCTGGCGACATGATGGCCTTCGGAAACGACGAAGTAAGGGAGTTTCAGCTCCCCGGCCCTTGGCGCGGAACCGATCACGACGTGGCTGAAAAGGGTTCCGAAGGCGATGTCGCAATTGTGCTGGGTGGCGAATTTCTCGACAACTTCGGCCCCTCTCTTCGGGTCGGTCCCGTCGTCTTCCGCGACGATCTCAACGGGTCGCCCGTTGATTCCGCCGGCGTCGTTGATACGATTCACCGCGGCTTCGGTCGTACGGTCGTACCAGCGCCCGTAGGCGGCCCCGATTCCGGTTCGGTGGACCTGGAACCCGATCCGGATCGGTTCCGAACTCTGGGCTTGAGCGTATCGTGCAGCCAGGGGCAACGACCCCGCGACGCCGACGATTCCGGCCCCGGCGGCGAGGCCGCCGACGGCCTGTCTCCTCGTCATGGTTCCCGTGGAAAGCCCGGGTTTCGGCCTCTTGTCGTGCATGGGAGATCTCCTTTCTGTCAGTTCGGAGCGCGGACACTGACCTACCGGCGCACCGAGAATTCATCTTTTCGATATTGTGAGCAACCGGCCGGATTGTCCAGTTCATTCCACGCTCGGAACAGGGGGGCCGGGTTCGCCAGGCTTCGCCCGGCCGATTTGTTCCGCTGGCCAGTGATCGGACGGGCAGGAAACGACCGCCGCGTGACCCGGGCGAACGGGTTCCGTGGCTCCAGGCGGATCAGACAAGGCGACCGGAGTTCACCGTGGACGGCCAACGACCCTTTCCGGACGGCATGGACGCAGAGGCGATGGACGCCGCACGCTCACCAAGCCCTTCGGGTCGCGCGCGCCCGTCGCCAAATCATGGCTCCGGGACTCGATCCCGAAAAATTCGGGCTTAACCACGCGCGGTTTTTCGCGTAACGGCCAGCAACAGGACGAGACGACGGGAAAGGACATGTCGAGATGGACGTATCGATCACGAACATTGGCAGCACGAAGGCCGCGAGGATCCGCCATGTCGGTCCGTATGACCAGATCGGCCCCTGCTTCGAACGCCTCGCGCAATGGGCGGGATCAACCGGAAGCCCGTTCACCCGCGTGTTCATGCTTTCCTGGGACAATCCCGACTTTGTCGCTCCGGAAAACCTGCGTTCCGATGCCTGCATTGCGCTCGAGACGGACATCCAGCCCCCCGATGGCATCGTCTACGAGGGGATCGAAGGTGGACGGTTCGCCGTTTTCACCTATCGCGGCCCTTATTCCGGTCTCAGGGACGTGTACATGAGGATGTTTTCGGAGTGGCTTCCGGCCAGTGGAGAGAGGATGGCCGACCGGCCCTGCATGGAAATCTATCTGAATTCGCCGCTCGAAGTCGCCCCGGAAGACCTCGTTACCGAAGTCTGCATTCCCGTCGCGTAGCATTCGGGAACCGGGCGACGCGGTGCCGGGTCAGGCACCGCGCGGGGATGCCAGCAGCCAAAGTCCCAGGAGCGTGTACAAGACCATGAAGGTGGCCATCGGAACCTGACTGGTCACGGCCGCAAGCCGCGACCCGAACATGTCGACGGCGATCGCATGGGCCAGCAGGATGGCGACAACGTGGCCGACGATGACGGCGCCGGCCTGCGTCAGCCAGATGACGCGTACGGAATCGAGTGAATTGAAAAAACCGGTCGTGACGTGAACGTCGGCGAATCCCAGGTAGTTCGCACCGGCCAAGAACGGATCGGAAAACGCGACCAGGGCGTACTGGCCGTTGACGAGAAACGCCGTAAGGAAATGGGCGATATGGTACCCGAACGCAATCGGGATGATCGACAGCGCCAGGCGCCCGAATGCCTGGCGAAATCCGACGGAGCTGTCGAATCCCACCCGTTTCAGAAGGGACAGACCTGCCTGGACACAGCCCGCGAACAGGCAGACAAGAAGAATGTTTGCACCCACTAGGCCGAAAACGGTTTCACCGACGATCGCAGAGCGGCCGGGAAACTCCAGCGGGTTCACGCCGAGCTTCGCGAGCCACCAGAAGGTCTCGTTGAGCCCGTCGAAACTGCCGATACCGAGAATGACCAGGACAAACACCGCCTGGCTCGAGGACAGGGCCGGCGAAGTGACGATCGACCAACCGGGGAATCCGATCCTGCTTTCGCTGATCCCGGGCGAAACCGGTGCGAGGCGCGCGTATGCGCGAAGCAGCATGGTGAAGCACTCGCACCGTTCCAGCCATGCATCCGCCCCGAACACGCACATCCCGACGAAAGTGAACATGACATACGCCAGGACCACCCAGGCGAGGCGTTCGGGATCGTCAGGCGCAGGATAGGCCAGAAAGAACGCACCGAAGACAAGGAACAGCGCCACGGCCGGCCACGCGCCGAGGCGCCCGGGAAGCACCGGCCGCGGGAACCTGTCGAGCACAGGAGACAGCAGGCAATGCAACCCCGTCCACGGATTGACCCAGTACCAGAGGTTCCCGAGCGTTCCCTGGCAGACGATGAAAGCCATCCACCAGACTATCCAGATGAACAATGGAAGCGGGTTTTCGAGCGGGTCGCGCGAACCCATGAAACCGGAGAAAACCAGGCCTGTCAGGACCGCGAGAAAAAACAGGCTGGTGCCGCCGGAGACAATCCTGATGTCAGGCACTCCCCGGAGACTGAAGGTCCGAAAGAGTCCCGCCGAAATCCGAGACGGAAGGTACGCAAGGACCAGGATGGTCAGCACGACCACGGCAATCCCTGCCGCGATATAGACGTCGGTCGGCAAGAGGAGTACGAGTGCCTGTTCCGACACATGGGCTGCCGCTGGGCTCGAAACCAGGACTCCCGTTGCAGCCACCAGTCCCGCCGGGGCCCGCGGGGCAATAGACCGGGTCCGCTCGCCGGAGTGTTTTTTGGCGGCTGACAGCGGCGACCGGGAATTGCAATTCGCGAATGTCAACGACATGTCGCGCCCATCAACTCGTGGTTTTGAAATGAGAAATCCGTCGTCTCATGACGTCTCTCATCAGCATTTCCTTTGCCTGCCCCTGAATGGAGTCGGCGCGGTAAGGATATATCGCCTGGCGGAACAAAGGAATTCTTGCAACGCTGTAGGTGGCAGGAAAAAGCACTCTCGTTGGATTGCCGCTCTTTTTCCTATTTTACCGATTCCATCGTAGCAATCCTTTTGTTTCCGTTCTTCTGTTTCAGAGTCCTGTTGTCGCCGATTTGGATGGACGGTTGTGGTGTCTGCGGAGTAGCCGCGGAGTAGCCGCGGTGCTGGCCAGGTCGCACGGCGGCGAACGCAGGATGTTCCGCTGTCTGGTTTGAGCGGCTGTTGCCAATTCCTGTCGTGTAACCGTTCCCGTTTCGGGGTCGCCGCATTCGGCCAAAGAGCGCAGCAGCGGCATCGCAAAGAGCAATGCGGGGCTGGTTCCGCCGCGTGCGGCAGTGATTTCTCATGGGTTTCGTGTTGGGTTGCGATTCTTCGGGTAACCGGCAGGCCGAAAATGGCCCCCAATCACATTAAGTGAATGTTGAATGCGTGGGGCAGGATGAAAAACCAAATGTTCGCGAATATCAAAACCTAGGCAACCAAGAATCCATAACCGACTACGGTCCCGACCTTGGCCAGTCGCTTGAACTTTCCCGCAGCCTCCGGTCTCGCGCCGATTCTCTTCAAGGCAATGTGCCCGCAAACCCCTCCCGCGGCCGGAAGCACGATCCCCAACACCGTCAACAATCCGAGCAAGCTCGTCGATGGGCCAATGATTTCGTTGAGAACGATCGCAACCGGTCCAAGTGGAAAGACAAGAAACGGTAAGCAAATGCTCGCGATGGCCAAATTCCGGATTCCGCGGTCGTGGCCGGTTCTGTTCCGGTCACCATTCATGTGGATCTCCTTCAGAAGAAAGGCTTGTGAACGACAATCTCCTTTACTTCCCCGAACTTGTTGATCCGGAACACGATTTGCCATGAACCCTGGTCCCGTGTCCTGCCGGACTCGATTTCGTATGCTGGTGACCCTTCGGTGTAGCCGGAGTATCCTGTCTGATCGCCGAATGTCTCGAATATTTCCCGGCGATGTACGCCGACATAGTCATCCTGGTTCCTGAGCAGCGCGCAGGCCATCCGGGCTCTCACGCTTTCATCGTTTTCCGCAGCCCTGAACGCCTCGACATCAAGAGTTTGTTCGCCCCAGCGTTGACAAACCTTGCTGACACGCATGAAATCTCCGCGAATGACATACCAAATGATCACGAATATCAAAACCCAGGCAACCACGAAGCCATAACCGACTACGGTCCCGACCTTGGCCAGTCGCTTGAACTTTCCCGCAGCCTCCGGTCTCGCGCCGATTCTCTTCAAGGCAATGTGCCCGCAAACCCCTCCCGCGGCCGGAAGCACGATCCCCAACACCGTCAACAATCCGAGCAAGCTCGTCGATGGGCCAATGATTTCGTTGAGAACGATCGCAACCGGTCCAAGTGGAAAGACAAGAAACGGTAAGCAAATGCTCGCGATGGCCAAATTCCGGATTCCGCGGTCGTGGCCGGTTCTGTTCCGGTCACCATTCATGTGAATCTCCTTCAGAAGAAAGGCTTGTGAACGACGATCTCCTTTACTTCCCCAAACTTGTTGATCCGGAACACGATTTGCCATGTATCCTGGTCTCGTGTCCTGCCGGACTCGATTTCGTATGCTGGTGACCCTTCTGTGTATGAGGAGTATCCTGTCTGATCACCGAATGTCTCGAGTATTTCCCGGCAATGCACGCCGACATAGTCATCCTGGTTCCTGAACAGCGCACAGGCCAATCCGGGCTCTCACGCTTTCATCGTTTTCCGCAGCCCTGAACGCCTCGCCATCGAGGGTTTGTTCGCCCCAGCGTTGACAAACCTTGCTGACACGCATGAAATCTCCGCGAATGACAAATCACGGGAAAGAACCCGAAAACACCTGCAAGAGCTCGGCGACAGAACCATTTGAATACGCAGATCCAGTTGTCGAAACGCTCCGGAACGTCACGCCACGGCGGTCATGTCAGGGTGCTCCAGACCACTGTCTCGACGAAGAGCCAGTTGTTCGCCGTAGTAGAAAAGTGATCGGTCGCTTAGATAGCTCCGTCGGTCGATATGATCCTGCCCGGTTACCGTACGTGGGAACAGGGAACGCGAAGGGTCATCGGCCTGGTTGCGGCGCTGCCACGTGTGATGCAAAAGGAACCGGAGGCCGTCAGGCGCAAGCAACCGAAATCCTTGAGACGGAGGATGGGAGGCGATGCCCGAAATGGGGCGGCAGGCCGTGAAGCGCACAGGCTTCATCAATTTCCAAATCCCTGAGGATCACGACGCGGCGCCACTCCACGAGACGAAGCGAGAAAATGGCCATCCGAAATGCAACCGCAAAACAAGAAAGACGCATTGAAACGCGCAACGCGAAGCAGTGGCCGAGCCCGAAGCAGGTTTCTTCCGTGTGTGATTTGATCGCCTGATGCCTGCCCAGAACCGTTACTTTTGCACTATGGCAAAACTCGGCACAGGGTCTCTTCATTCCGAAGATTTCACTCTAACCCTCAGCGTGAACGTTGCCACGTTTGCTCCTGTCCGTAACCTGCTGATCGCCAAAGGCATGATCTCCAGCCCCGTTCGCGGCGACACCGATGGCAAGGGGTAGACCGCCAATCAACATGGTTCGATGGGGACCAAATTCCGAATACCCAGTGCTCTCGTCAAGATGACGGTCAGGTCGACTACTTGATCCGGTTCCTTGAATCCAACCCGGAAAGGCAGCGTGGAGTAATCCGATGTGTTCAGCGGCAGGCTTTGACGAACAATGTGACCGGTCATAAAAACTGGTCATATGAGCCTCTTGCAAAATTATTGAGTTGAGCAACCGATGAACAGGGCCGAGTTCCT
>JAPOVX010000129.1 GCA_026707935.1 Paracoccaceae bacterium | reverse complement strand
CCCGGGTGATGGGGCGCAAGCCAATCCGCCGGAAGACGCACAAACGGCTCGAGAAGTCCTGGTTCCGAACCGGGTTCGATGCTCTTCGGAGGTGGATCATCCACGACCCGGATGACGCACTCATGGCGTGGCAAACGACCATCCCGAAACGACCGGTCAAACTACCCGAAATCCAATGAGTCGTGTACTGTGCCCTTGGGCAGGGAGCGCCCAGTACGCCGCGGCCCGCCACCGGCGGATCCTGCAGCGATATTGCTTTGTCGGGTCCATGAGCCGAAGAGGAAATCCCCATGACAATCCGCAAGCCGAGAGCTTCATAAAGACGCTGAAGGTCGAGGCGGTCTATGTCACAGAATACGAGACCTTCGACGATGTCGCCGCGGACTTGCCGACCTTCATCGACAACGTCTACAACACCATCAGGCCGCGTTCGGCGCTGAACGGAGACACGCCCACAGATGCGCGCCGCGCGCTTGAACTTGTTGAGGGCTCCGCGCCCGGCACGCGCGTGCGTACGCACCGACGATGCGCTATGCAGAACCAGGACTCTCCTTGTGAGTGAGGGAGCCAAGGGGCTCAGGTCACGATTGCTGAGCCCTTCGCACGATTGCTGAGCCCTTCGCGCATCACAGCGCGCCGCACCAGACCCCATACAACTCCACGCCGTACATTTTCCTGCCTCCGGATCGTTTTGATCCGGAGGTTTACAGATGACGGGTTTTTACGCCGCCCGCCCGAGACGATCTCGGGCGTCAACGTGGCCGATTATTGCGTCGCCTTTCTCACTCGGGGATACAAGGCGAGTTCGATGTATACGAAGATCGTGAAGTCCTTGGGGTGCGTCCTCTGCTCGTTGTGCACCTCAAGTGCGTTGGCCCCGGTTCGGAGGACACTGACGGGTACCCGAAAATACCGCAGACTCTCGAGTGACGCCAAACCTTCGATGGAGAGGGGCGGGAACAACTCCCCCGTACCTTCAAATTGCTCCAATTTGTGACCATTAATGTAGGAAGCGATCGGCAAGTGACGGCTGGGATCTTCTGTTTCGACCCGCAGCACGGCATCGCCATAGGTTTTCGTCAATTCTTCCTCGAAAAGTTCGATTTCAGTTACAAGATCATCCTGTGCGGGCACGGCGCATACGCGGTATTCACGTCCGTCTACAATCATCCGGTTGATGACGTAGTGTTTGGGGCAAGTCTCCAGGTATTCGCGATCTCCCAGGTGGTCTAATGCCTTCAGAGGTGGCTCCGTACCAGGGTACGCTAGTGCCCGCGGGTCATTGAATTCATGCTGCCGACTGGACACAAAATTGAAGAGCGAAACTCCGTCGGCCCCCCGTTTCATCAGGTAGTAGGCCGTCGTCTCGTACTGTTGCACAGTTGTCTGGCGCAGGAATCTGCGACCGTAGTTGGGATATTTCTTTCCGTATGCGATCGTGCCGTGCATCTCCCCATAAACGCGCGCATTCTTGAGCTCATCGCGGAAGCCGCGAATATCGAGGGCAAAAATATTGGTCAAGAAACTGGTTGAGACATTCACCATCTGTACTAGTTCCTCAACGTCCCACCGAACAATATCCATTGCCAGGTCGTAGCAGGACTGGACGGTGTGCGGCACACGCACACACAACGGCAGGTCCTTGCCACGCTCCGCGCCATAGCGGTCGAGCAGGCTTCTGACATCACGCACAAAGCCAGTCATGACTTCGCGCCCTTCTTCAACTTTCGGCAGAGGCACGAAGCAGGGCTTGCGCATGAGATCCAATTCGAGCCCATCCACATCAAAGTTGACGAGCAGTTCTTCCAGAATCTGCAGGTAGTGTTGGCGAACCTCGGGATGCATGTAGTTCTGCAGCAAATTTACCAGTTGCGGGTGCATATTGGGGTGAACGCCGCCGTAGTCATTGATGCGGAATTCGGGATGGTCGCGCCAGAACTTGTCCAAAACCGGAGATGACGCCTTTTCGAGGTAGTGGCAATCGTTCATCCGATATGAAAAAAAGAAGCTCAGGCCTTCCCGACGCGATGCTTCATACAACTCGTGGATTGGCTTGCCTCCCGAGAGTATGTAGTGGCGCATGCGAAAGTAGAGCTTATCGTCCCACTCCCAGTTGTATGGGTTTGGTGGCTCCTCAAGGTTAGGTGCCTCGTCTTCCCAGTGCGCGTCGATCTTCGAAAGCCACAGTTGCCTGCGTAGCATGGATGGACAGCAGAACAACGCGTCTACGTCTCGGTGCGCTACTTCGGTAACGAAACTCTCTACATATTCACGCGTAATCGGCCGTGCATAGCCGCCATCACGGGGCGGAACCGCCGAAATAAATGATGGGTCGAAATTGTAGATGACGCGGGGTGTCGTTTTCACTCTTGATCTCTCCTGCGAATGGTGTCCTCGTCGGTCACGAGGCCGATGGTTTCAACTCTCTAACGCGAAAGGTCCGAGAGAGTTCGCCGATGTGGCCGAGATGGGTATGGCGCAGAGCGCCTGAAGCTCTTTTCGGATCCATGTCCCGGGATTGCCAGTTTTGGCGTTTCTTGCGCCATGACCTTCTTCACGGCAACGCCAATTCGTTTTGCTGCTTCCTGCAGCAGATTTTCGGAGGTGGCGAGAGAGAACCGGACGCAATGAGCTCCTCCGAGGCCATATGCTTCGCCAGGAACACTCGCAACCCGCGCTTCTTCAAGCAGAAAATCGCAGATTTGCGCCGAGGTCATTGCGGGATGGTCGAAGTATGCCCAGGAGTAGAAGGTTCCTTCGGGCACGCGGCAGACAACGCCAGGTACATTTCGCAAGGATTCAACAAACAGGTTCCGCCGCCGTTCATAAGCGGCGCGCATTGCTTCAATTTCGCCGGCACAGTCGAAGGCGACAACTGCCGCTTCCTGAGCGAACCCGCTGATACAGGTCAACATATGCTGGTAGAGCATGTACATCTTGTCTACCAGTTCCGCATCGGCACAAAGGTATCCAACCCGCCAGCCCGTCATTGCTGCGGACTTGGAGAGACCGTTGACGGTAATGACGCAGTCGGCAATCTCGGGGATTGCCCCAAGGCTGATATGCGGACGCCCGTCGAACGCAATCTTCTCGTAGATTTCATCAGCAACGACGTACAGTTTGTGTCGTGACGCGAAGTCCGCAATCGCCTGCGCCTCGCCCGAGTTGAGCATTCTCCCCGTTGGGTTGTTCGGAGAATTGACGATCAGAAGCCGGCAGCGGTCTGATCGGGCTGCCTCCAGTTTTGTCAAATTAATGCGGTGACCATCGTCGTACGGAAGTTCGACACTGCGCACGATGCCGCCCGATGCCTGAATGATCGACCCATATGAAACCCAGCTCGGATCAAGCACAATCGCCTCATCCCCGGCGCCTATCAGCGTGCGTACGGCGACATAGATCGCGGACTTGGCGCCCGGAGTCACGAGGATGTTCTCAGGCGCGCAGGCAATGCCGTTTTCCTCGCGCAATTTGGCGGCGATCCGCTCGCGGAGCGGCAGAATGCCTCGTCCATTAACGTAATGGGTATTGTTTCTGGATATTGCGCGTATCGCCGCCTCTTTGATGGACGCCGGCGTGTCGAAATCCGGTTCACCGATCGTCAGATCAAATATGGTTTGGCCACCGGCAGCCAACGTCTTTGCTTTCTCCGCAAGTCGAATGGAAGCAGCAGGCGCGAGCGCATCGATACATGGATTGAACTTGTACTTTGGATTTGTCCTCAAGAGCTTCGTATCAAATGGATATGAGTGGAGGATTTGCGTCATTCGAATCGAATTCTTGGGTCAATCGCGGCGTACACGATGTCGGTGAGCATGTTTATGACCACAACAATGACCGAAAAAATTAGGATGCACGCCTGGATCATCGGATAGTCTCTCACATGGATCGCATTGAGAAGGAGCAGTCCTATGCCCGGAAACTGAAAGACTTTCTCAATCACGATGACGCCGGCCATGAGAGAAGTCACAAGAAGGGAGATAGTTGTCGCGATTGGGATCAGCGAGTTCCTCAGAGCATGCACGAAGTAGACGCGCCCAGGAGAGTTGCCCTTCGTCAGAGCAAGCGTAATGTAGTCTTCGCGCAAAACTTCAAGCATGCTGCTGCGTACCAGCCGGATCATTGGAGGAATGTTATGGATTGTGAGAGTTGCGACCGGCAATATCATTGAAAGCACGAATTTGCCGAAGTCGACATCAGGTCTTACATAACCACCCGCAGGCAAGATCGGGATCGTCACCGCAAATAGCAGCATGAAGAGCACGCCCATCCAGAATTCAGGGACTGAAAGCAGCACGAGCGATCCAACCGATATGCCGAGGTCCGTGTTGGAGTTGTGCTTGGCGGCCGACACCACGCCAAAAAAAATCGCAACAATTAACGCAAGCGCCGTAGAAACCGAACCCAACAATAGCGTGCGGGGCAAACGCTCGAGCACAAGCGGCATGACAGGGGTCCGGTTCGCAAAAGAGACCCCCCAATCACCGCGAAAGACGTTCGTCAGCCACGCCACGTATTGGTTCGGCAATGGTTCATTAAGATTGTATTTCGCCCGCACCGCCTCAATCTGTTCGGGAGTCCCTTCAGCGCCCAACATGATCGTCGCAGTATCGCCCGGCAGGAGCCGCACCATCAGGAAAATGATGATCGTAAGTACGAAGATCACGGCAAGGGCCGAGAGGACTTTTCCCAGGATGAACGTCTTCATTGATTGCCCCTGGCTTCACGGGCCATCGCGCTGCGAGCGTGCAATCCTGCTCTTTGGCAATTTGCACACCATTGTAAACGACGGGTTGTAGATGTTCGCCAGCTCGTATTCAGCGCAATGGCCGAGTAGAAGGTGCGCTCCTGCCGGGTCCAGTTCAAAGTCTTCCTGAATCCAGCGGAGCATTTCCGTTGTTGCGTGTTGAGTCGCCTGATCCAGTGGACGAGCATTTCCGACCGTAAAGATATAACCGTTGTTCTCACCGCGCGGCCAGCAAATACCCTTGCCTTTCCGCAAGTTCACAGTGAATTCGACGTCAAGCGAGATTTCAATGCCGGTCCCCATAATCTCGCCCTGTCCTTGCCAAGCGTGACCATCGCCCAGGTGGAATAGCGCGCCCGCGACAAAGACGGGCAGATAAATCGTCGCCCCCTCGCAAAAGCCACGGTAGTCCATATTGCCGCCGTGGTTTGAGCAGGTTCGGGTGGAAATCACTTGTTCGCGTATCGGAGCAACGCCAAGGCAACCCACCATCGGCGCGGTTGGCAGGACAAGTGCTCCCAAACTGGTGTCCGAGGGACGCACTAGTTCGACCGTGCCGGCCTCTGCATCGACCTCCCAGGTCGCCAACCGATCACTCTCGTCGGGCCACGGCAGATGGCGCACATACTCGGGTTCAACGGCCGTTGGCCATACCATCTTGAATGACCATCCTCGCCGGCGACTTGGCCTTAGTTTGTCGAAGCTCACCACCAACGTGTCGCCTGGTTCCGCTCCCTCGATATAGAATGGGCCCGTTACCGGGTTCCCGGATTGGGTAACCTGATTGTCCTGAGCATCAAAACCGCGACCATCGACCGTTGTAGTTGCCACGGTATCGCCTGGCGCGATCGTCAGTGCGGTCGAATGAGAACCGATTGAGTTGAAATAGCGTGCCGGTTCAAATGTGTGTCGGGCCATTCTGGTCTGTCTACATGAGGCAGGAAAGGTCTGGCTGCACATCCGCCAACACACACACATCCGAGAGGACGTAAGTGGGATACGAGAGAGAACGTTTTCTCTCTCGTATCCCTTCCTTGCTACCCATCGAGTTTAATCGCTACTCGTCGAATGTTATTTTGGTGAAGTCCGAGTTGCCGCTGCTACGATAGATAAGGCCACGCACCGAATTCTTCACAGCTGCATTGCCGGTGGAGCTGAAGAGCATGAAGAAGCCAGCTTCGTCGATGGCCTTTCTCCCCATCTGCGTGTAAATCGCCTTGCGCGCCTCCGGATCGGTTTCTGCAAGGCCCTGAGCATAGAGTTCGTCGTATTCTGCGTTTTGGTAGCCATAACGCTTCCAGACCGTTGTTGTGCCAAGGATGAAGGTGGTGCGGAGACCAGGATCGGCGTAAAAGCCGAATCCACCGGTGGCAAGTTCGTATTTGCCCTCATTGAATCCGGCAAAGAACGAACCAGAATCGTGCACTTCCGTATCAATTCGGAAACCGACTTCCTCCAGCTGTTCTTTCAACACGACTCCGATGTCGCGGTTCACAACCTGATCCGCCGAGCTGATCTTCAGATCGAGACCGTCCGGATGTCCGGCATCGATCAATGCCTGGCGAGCACGTTCCACGTCCCGTTCCCAGTCGAGCGAGTCGTTGTAATACGGGTTTGTCCTTACAACGAGTTGGGAGACAGGCGTACCGGACCCAGCGACGAGAAGGTTGACGAGCGTTTCTTTGTCAAGTGCGTACTTGATAGCCTCGCGTACCTTCGAATTCGCGAGTACTTCTTTCTTTGTGTTGGTGCTCAGGTAGTAGCCATAGTCGTCGATGCTCTGGACATAGAACTGGTCAGAGCGTGCTTCAATAGTCGGGATATCGACGCTTGAAAGAAACTGGAAGATATCGACCTCGCCAGCCAGGAACGCTGTCATTTCGGCATTGTAATCCTGGAAGACACGAAGAACGAGCTCATCGAAGGCAATGGGACCGCCGTAATACTCCTTGTTCGTCTCGAACAGGATCTGCTGGTCACGATCCCAGCGAACGAACTTGAACGGCCCGCAGCCGACTGGCGCAGTGTCGAGCGTGTCGATGGTGTCCTCGGCGACGACGGGCAGGTATGCCAGCAACTCAATCAGAGGAGGATATGGTGACTTCAGATGAACCGTGACGGCGTATTCATCAGACTTTTCCGCCCTGTCGATCAGTAGGCTCTTGTTCCTGTGGATTGAGCCATTGTCCACATTTTGGGTCCAGTTGATTGTAAAGACAATGTCGTCAGCCGTTAGTTGCCGGCCATTGTGGAACTTCACATCGTCGCGCAGGTGGAAGAGTACCTCAGTGGGAGATACGAACTCCCAGGAGGTCGCCACACCAGGCTGAACGGGCCCACCGTTTATGTCGTTCAGCGTCGTTAAGAAGCAGGTAGTCAGGTGACCGATCTGGAGCGCCTTTGCTTCAGAATTCGCGTGCGCATTGAGCGTAATTGGTTCCGAGTCAAGGCCGACGACGAGCCTCTTGGGTGAGCCACTTTGACCTACCGCGTCGGCACTAGCGAAAAACATCGCTAGAAAGGCCACTGCGCCTGCAGCGAACCCGGTACGAACGTGTGTCATGATTCACCTCCCTTGTGATCTGACGTGGATGAAGAAGAAGTTCAGATCTTCGCAACGTCACGCCTTTAACACTCGCTGATTGGAGTGCCTCCCGAGAGCATAACAAATACGAAGCATTCCTAAAATTGAAAAATAGTTGTCGTTATAAGTGACTTTTTGGCATCGATCGCTCAAGCAGCGAATGGCGACGTACAGGATCGCCAACCTTGGACTTCTGCAGGCGCGACGTTGCCTACTGAAGCACCTCGGTATGATTTGGACTGCGTCGAACAAGGAGACGGATCTATGGACACCCCCTGCGCAAGGTGTACTCAAGATCGTGTCTATCGCATTGGATACATGAATCTATCCCGCCTTTGATTGAAGCAATCAGGCTTCTGGTCTCGATGGGATCCGCTTGTTTCAGTGCCTTCCAAGATGACCGGCCTTTCCTGACCATCGCTCCTTACAGGCTGTGAATCGGCGGCCCTTGCCGTTACACCATCGATTTCTCACCTCGCAGGCTCATGCGCTCAAACCTCGGGAGGGGCTTCGGCCGTGCGCTAGGGCGCTTTGTAGTTTTCTCCTTTGCGCAACGTCGCCCACGCAATACGCGCTGTTTTGATTGCCATCGTCACAAGCGTCTTATTGTGGCTCGCGCGCGCAAGCAGGTCTTGAGCCCATTTGGAGTGCTGATCACTATGTTTGGCAATCGTGAATTAAACGGATCAAGCGCCGTGTATGAGCTGGCGGCGCAAATATTGGTTTCCTCGTTTCCCTATTCCGCCAAGCCGGGGCTTTCCACCGGTCGTGTATTGCCGAGGGACAAGCCCAATCCAGGCCGCCAATGCCGACCAGACGTGAAGTGCCGACCGTCATCGACGGCGGCAATCGGAGCAGTGGCAACCACCGGTCCCACATCAGGCAGCGTTGCCAAGCGCTTGCACCGTTCGTCCTTCCGGCAGATTTCATCAAGCTTACGGTCGATTGCGACTATGCGCGTATCCAACATTTGGAATTCGGCGATGAGCGCTTTGAAGTTTTCGTTGCTAATTCCGGTAGCGGGGAATCAGCGACCGCGCCATTGATGTCTTTACGAAATCGAAAAGGGCCGACAGGCATGACAACACCGTACTCTCCCAGAAGGCCGCGAATGTGATTAACCAGTCCCTTGCGTTGTGTTATGGGCCGGTCGCGCGTTCGATGAAGCATCTGCAAGTCTTGCTGCTCGATCGTATTTTGCCGGCACAAATCGCATTGTCGGACGAAGCGCAGCCTCATATATCGCTTTGGCATTAATCGCGTCATTCCTGGAACCTTTGACAAAGGGTTTGACGAAACGGGGATGAATGAGACGAACGCACCCCACAGTTTCGAACTGCCGACACCGATGATGCGCGCTGGCGCAGGCTTCCATGGCCAGGGTTTCCGGTGCCAATTTCAAAACGGTGCCTTCCAATCTTGATCGGCTGACCTTCTTCAAAATCACTTCTCCGTCATCAGTGATCCCTTGGATGTGAAACGACTGCTTGCCTAGATCAATCGCCAGCAACTGCATTTCATGAACTCCTCTTATTTGAATTGGTTGACCAAAGAACTATCGGTTTGGGTGAAAGGGGCGTCCATTCCATTAGATGAAGACGAGCCGCGACACCCAGGAGCAGTTCATCTCGGCGCTGAAGCAGCATCGGGCCGGGCTTTCGACAGCAGATCAGCAAAGCGACGTTTTACATCTATCGACGGCTCTCCCGGCGCGAAGGCGACTTGAGATGAACCGCGTGGGTTCGTTGCAAACAGCTATCCGGCGTCATCTGACTAAGGTGGGGCGCCCAAATGGGGATTCCGCTCGGCAGGCCTCAACAATTGCAGGCCTCGGAAGCCATTGTCTGTGTCACCCGTGAGATGGGCTTGGCCAGGGAAGCCGCCATGGGAGCCTCGAAGAGGCGAAGGCGGCCGCAGTCTTCGGCAATTCGAAACGCCAGAGGTCGAAGCAAATCCTGTCGGATCCGCGTCGCTGAGAGCTTTGCTCAGAGCTGGTACTGCGACGAGAAGTCGCAAGACTTCTCCATGAGCAGCACTATCTCGTCGCAGGCATTGTCTTTGCGGGCGTTCGACGTCATTGCAGCGTAGGGAACGGGCGGAAGGACGAGCTTTGTCGGCACGATCATTAGCTTTCCCTCGTCAACCATGCGCGAAAAGCTAAGCGTCGGCAGATAGGTAATCCCCAATCCGGCCACCACCAAACCGACTAAGGCGATAAGGCTGTTGCTCGACAGCACGCGTTCGAAGGTGGCACCGGTTCTTTTCAGCCAACGGTCATAGTAGGCGCCGGATCCGGAGTCCAAGCCCTGGAGCAGGACCGTCAAGGCGCGGAGTTCTTCCAGCGAATACGTTTTTTGCTTTGCGACCAGCTGCGGGCTGGCCATCCAAGCATTGTGGACCTCGGCAAGGCGTATTGACGACACGGCCGGATCCGAAAAAACCTCCGGAATCACGATCAGGTCGAGGTTGCCGTTCACGAGCCCGCGGAAGAGGTGGCGGGAGAGACCGACCTCTGGCTTGATATCAATGTTGGCGGATCCGGATGCGCGAAGGGCGCCCATTAGGCGCGGCAACCAGGTGAGCGCGGTCAGCTCGGTTATCCCGAGGCGGACGAGACGCCGCGGCCGGGAGGTCTGCGTGCCAATCTGCACGATCCTCTCCCGCATCGAAAGCATCTCCCGCCCCATCGCCAGGACGCGTCCCCCCTCGGGTGTGAGGTAAGCTCCGCGTCCGCTGCGATCGAAGAGCGTGATGCCTGTCGCCGCCTCGAGCTCATGAATCCGCTTCGAGATGGCGGACTGGGTGAGCCCCAGCCGCCTTGCGGCCCGGTCGAACGTTCCGAGCATCACGATCCACTGCAAAGCTTCAATCTGGCGCAACGTGATCATGCTACCGAAATCATTCCAAAAATACATGAAACAGAATTATAAATATCTCTTTTCTTTCACAACCGCAACAGTTACACAGGTGTGCGTTCGTGGCTATTCCATTTCTTTGCCTTGGGTGACCAGGAAGCGCACTATGTCGTCCAAGTATGATGCGATCATAGTCGGTGGCGGCATCGTCGGGGCCAGTACGGCCTATTATCTCGCACGGCTGGGCGTTCGCCGTGTTCTCCTGATTGAGAAAAACGCACCTGCGGCGGGCGGTACTGGCAAGAGCGCGGCTATTGTCCGCCAACACTACTCGACCCGGCTGATGGCTCGACTCGCGCTGCAGAGTGTCGAGATATTTGAGACGATGAAAAGCGAGTTCGAGGCGCCGAACGTCTTCTTCCAGACCGGCTACCACATGCTCGTTCCGCCGGAACTGTTGAAAGCAGCGAAAAAGAACGTCGAGTGCCAGCAGGAAGTCGGCGTCGACACCGAATGGGTCGACGAGACGACGTGGGCCGAGCACTGGCCTTGGCTCAATCCGCGTGGCATCGCCGGCGTTGTTTACGAGCCGCGCGGCGGGCATGCCGATCCGATACGCTCGACCGAACTGTTCCTCAAGCAATTCCGCCGTCTCGGCGGCGAAGTGCGGCTGAAGACCGCTGCCCGCGGCCTGCTGCGTGACGGCGACCGCGTGACGGGCGTCGTGCTGGACAGCGGCGATGTTTATGCGGGAACGGTAGTAAACGCGGCCGGACCGTGGTCGAAGAACCTCGCCGAAGGCGCCGGCATCGAACTGAACATGCGCATCGTTCGCGAACAGGATTCGATCTGGGAGCCGCGCGAGGGCCGTCCGGTGCCGCAGAACCCGATCTCCAACGCGGTCGACGCCATCTACAGCGTACCGCAGGAAGGTGGACGCATCCTGATAGGCCAGGGCTTCCCGAAGGACTATTTCGACGTCGATCCAAACAACTACAAGGAGACCGGCGAAGACGCCTTCGCCTCGCTGATTTCCGACCGTGCGGAGTATCGCTACCCGGGCTTGCAGGGCATGCGCCTCATCCATTGCTATGCCACGCTCTACGACGTGGCCGTGGACTGGTATCCCTATGTCGGCCCCCGCGCGGGTCTTGATGGATATGTCGATGCCAATGGCGGCAGTGGTCATGGCTTCAAGATCGCGCCAGCGATCGGCCGCGAACTAGCGAACTGGATCGTCACCGGGGCTCCCGCCGATGACTTCCGCCAGCTCTCCCATGATCGTATCGCGGCAGGGACGCTGTTCAGCGGCGCCTATGGCGGCAATCGCGGATGACGGGCTGCAAACCGAAGTGACTGCCACCTTCGACGCCATGGAAATTTTCGCGAACAAGCTCCGGGATGTTCCGCTGTCGGCCGCAGAAAATCCCCAGTGCGGCGGAAGCGGTCCCGTGGAGCGGCCAGACCTGCTGTGCTCCACCTCCGAATTTGCGAAAGGCGATCTGCCAGGACCTGACGCGAAAATCTTGACCACACCGCCGAGGCGATATCCGTCGGTTGCGGTGCCAATCAGTCGATATGCGTCCAGCTACGACTAACGCCACACGGCGTGCCCGTAGATCCGGTAGGTTTTGGCGCGCGGCTGGTTTCACGCATCCGCCAACCGGAAACAGCCACAAAAGGAAACATCATGGCGCTTCACATCAACGCGTTCCCCGACCACGCGCTGACCCATGCCGAACTCGAGGCGTGGCGGGCGATCCCCGCGTCCATCGCCAGCGACGAACTCAACCGGACGTGCACTCCGGATGCCGGTCTGAAGAAGTTTTCGTCGAACACTCCGCTGGTCGGGCTGGCATTCACGGTTCGAACCATGGCGGGCGACAATCTGGCGCTCCACCATGCGGTGTCGCGGGCCGTGCCGGGGTCGATTCTGATGATCGATGCCGGAGGCTACGACCGCAACGCAGTCTGGGGCGGTATCCTTCACACGGCTGCACGGCTGCGCGGTGTCGTTGGTGTCGTGGTCGATGGGTGCATCCGAGACGTCGCTGAGATCAGATCATCTCCCATCGCCTGCTATGCGAGGGGTCACGTACCGGCGGGTCCTCACAAGGGCTGGGGAGGCGAGATCAACGTCACCGTCCAGATCGGCAGAGCGGCGGTCAAGGCGGGCGATCTTGTGATCGGCGACGAAGACGGCCTGACGTTCATACCGTTCGAGGACCGAGCGGCTGTGCTCGAACGATGCCGCAAGCGCATCGCCGCGGAGGCAGAGGTCGTGCGGCGGATCGAGGCCGGTGAAACGACCGTCGAGATCATGAAGCTGGCCGTCTAGCTTCACCCGCAAGGCTGACGTCGCTCAAGATCGGCGCGGATGGACCTGCTCGATGACATCGTCTGGACCGAAGTCGTCCGCTTGCTCGAGGACCCGGCATTGATCCGTGCCGAGATCGATCGTCGGCTGGAAGCGGCCCGCACCTCCGATCCCAACCACAAACGCGAGACCGATCTGCGGCATCGTCTGACCCGAGTCCGCAGGAGCCTTGACCGCCTGGTCAC
The DNA here is from genome assembly GCA_026707935.1 of Paracoccaceae bacterium. Lineage (GTDB taxonomy): Bacteria > Pseudomonadota > Alphaproteobacteria > Rhodobacterales > Rhodobacteraceae > JAPPHA01. The sequence goes on along the minus strand of JAPOVX010000129.1, from coordinate 5,643 downwards.
TGCCGATCAGGAAGAACTGATCACGATCGACGAACTGCGTGCCCGGACGCCGGACCTCCACCGTCAGGAACAGGCGCTGAGCCGCGAACTGCAATCAGCCATGGACGGGTCAAGGACCGGGATACCTGGCTCAGGCTGGCCGAAACCCTGACGGGATTCCTGGACCGGCTGCGCTTGTCCGCCGAAACTCTGGACGTCGCCGACCGGCAGCGTAATGTCCGGCTCCTCGTGAAAGAGGTGCAGGTCAGCGAGGACATGATCACTATTCGCCATTCTATTCCGATCCCGAACTCACCCGAAAGCGGCCCGGGTCCGTCGAAACCGGACGCTGGAAGCAACTCCGATGGCAAAGGTTATCTTTTGCGTTCGGGGCGTCACCGCACCTCCACTGTTCAAGTCGGGTCTAACTGGCATCGCCACCGCCTTCGCTCGGCAATCGCGCGCCCGTGATGGCGTCGAATAGATGAATATGGGAAGGCCGCACCTTCAAATGAAGGTGGTCGCCGGCCCGAACCGTGCCTTGGGTGGCGATTCGCGCCACGATTTTGTGGGCGCCGATCCGTCCGTAGAGAATCGCTTCGGCGCCCAGTTCCTCGACCAGTTCGATTCCCACCGCCATCGTGTTGGGTCCGCCCTCGCCAGTTACGCGAAAATGCTCGGCGCGCACACCCACGGTAACATCGCGGCTGCCCGCTGGCGGAGAGAACCTATTGCCCAGGATCAAATTTTGGCCATTTGGAATTTCGACCTGATTGCCATCTGGATCGAGCCCTGCGGGGAGAAAATTCATCGCTGGCGAGCCGATGAAGCCGGCCACGAACGTGGTCGCGGGCGCATTGTAGACCTCGAGCGGGGAGCCGATCTGCTCGGTATTTCCATCGTTCAGAACGATCAACCGATCGGCCAGCGTCATGGCCTCGACCTGGTCGTGGGTGACAAATATGCTGGTGGCTTGCAGGTCCAAATGCAGCTTCTTGATCTCGACACGCATCTCCGTGCGCAGTTTGGCGTCCAGGTTGGACAATGGCTCGTCGAACAGGAACGCTTTCGGCTCCCGCACGATGGCGCGTCCCATGGCTACCCGCTGGCGCTGGCCGCCACTGAGCTGGGAGGGCTTGCGCTGGAGGAAGTCCTGGATCCGCAGGATCCTCGCCGCCCGATTCACGCGCCCCTCGGTCTCCTGGCGGGAAAACCCGCGGACGTGGAGCCCGTAAGCCATGTTCTTGAGTGCTGTCATATGGGGGTAAAGCGCATAGTTCTGGAACACCATGGCAATGTCCCGATCCTTCGGCTCGAGGTCGTTGACCTTCCGCCCGCCGATCAGGATCTCCCCGTCGCTCACCTCCTCCAGCCCGGCAATGCATCGCAACAAGGTCGATTTGCCGCAACCGCTGGGTCCCACGATGACGGCGAACTCGCCATGCCGGATGACACAGTCGACGCCGTGAACGACCTCCATGTCGCCGAAACTCTTCCGGACTCCGCGCAGCTCCACATCGGCCATGATAAGGACCTCAGTCGCCGGATGCCAAGGACGCCGTCACGCCACGAGAACTGGCGAAACCGTCACCGCCAGAAGCTCGTGATCCGAAATCGCGGCCCCGGCTTCCGGTTCGACGGCGGCGGTGATCCGCGGGTCTGTGGCGACCATGCCGCGGGTCAGAAACCAATCCAGTCTCCCAAGGGGCGGCGGCGGCGTACCGTCCGGCCGGGTCCGCTGGGTCGCGACGCCGAGTTTGTTGCACGCCCTCCAATCGAACCCGGCCGCCGCGACCAACTCGAAGAGCGGTTCGTACGGGACGGGATCGACCAGACGGTGGGCGTCCGCCTCCATTAGTTCCGGTGGCGACACCGCCGGCAAGTCGCGGTTCTTGCGATTGATGTGGCGGCGCGCCAGCGACGTGGTGTTCAGATCACCGCCGATAACGGCGGGAGCGCCCGGGCTGTAGATCTCGATGCCATCCAAAAGGGCACGCATCTGGCGGGCACGAATCCCGGGGTCGCTGTGGGCCTCCAGGTGCACGGACGCGCAGGTCACGTCGACGCCGCCAATCTCGAACGTCGCGGCCAAGGCCGCCCGGCCACCGACGCGGCGATCCTGGCGAGACGGTTCGAAATAAAAACCGTCGGTCTCCAGGCGGATCAGCGCCGGCCGCTTCCACCGACGCGCGGACAGGATTGCGTTGCCGTGGAATCCGACGTCGTTTTCCTGTCCGCGAAACAGGACCCGCTCGCGTTCGTCACCAATGTCCAGTTCCAGCCACTCGACACCAAAGAGATATCCGCAGCCGATACGCTCGGCCAGTTCCCTCGTCTTGTGGCCCTGTCCCGAGCGCGCCATGCCGTGGTCCATCTCCGAGAGCAGATGGACATCGCCGCCGCTTTGCGCCAGCACGGCCGCCGAAGAGTCAAGAAACTTGCACCGTTCCAGGTTCCACGCGGTGATACGCAGGGCCTCCGAGGGCGGTCCGACCGGTCCTTCCGGCAGTCTCTCTTCGACCTCCTCGAACGCCGGAAACTCCTTGAGAAGGTTGTCGTGAAGGACCAGATCGCCGGGCGAATCGCGAATCTGTTTTCGCCTTTTCCGGTCGATCGCCGCAATCACCGGGGTCGTCCTATAGTGAAGTGCGCTCATGACGGTCAGATGTGTCTCCTGGCGACGATCTGCGCCTATCCCTTGATCAAACCCTGGACGAACAGTCCTTGCAGAACGACAACGACGACCACCGGGGGAAACAGCGCCAACAGCATGGCTGCCATGGCAATGTGCCAGTCGGGCTCGCCCTCGATGTCCGGCACCAATTGAGCCACGCCAATCACGACGGTCTTCATCTCCGGATCGGTCGTCATGAGCAACGGCCACAGGTATTGGTTCCACGAGAACACGAAAAGGATGACGGCAAGGGCCGCCATATTGGTCACCGACATGGGAAGGAGAATGTCGCGAAAGAAGCGCATGGGGCCTGCCCCATCGATCCTTGCCGCTTCGCACAACTCTTCGGGAACGGTGAGGAAAAATTGCCGAAACAGGAAGGTCGCCGTTGCCGAGGCCATGAGCGGCATCGTCAGGCCGGCATAGCTGTCGAGGAGGGAGCATCCCAGCGAGATATCGATCGAATGACCGAACAGGCCAGCAAACAAGCCTTCCAGATTCAACACATCCACGAGCACTTGAAGCGGCAGCAGGGCATTGGCAGCGACCTGGTACGTCGGTACGATTCGCACTTCGATTGGCAGCATGAGGGTGATGAAGATCATCCAGAATGCAACCACCCGGAAGCGGTAAGAGAAATAGGTGATGGAAAAGGCCGATAGAATCGAGATGGTGATCTTGCCGACGGTAATGCCGAAGGCCATCACGAAGGAATTGAACAGCTGGCGTCCGAGTTTAGCCTGCTCCCACGCGGTCCCGACGTTGTTCAGCAACTGATCGCCCGGGATCAGGGTCATGGGCACCTTGACCACCTCCGAGACGGGCTGTGTGGCCGCGACGAATGCGTAATAGATGGGAAAGCCCACCAAGATCGCCCCGCCGATCAGGATGGTGTGGGTGAGCCAGTCCAGCGCTCGGTTGCGTTCGACCATTCTAGGAGCCTGTCCGAGCAATATTTTGATAGCGACAGTCCATCAAAAATCCAATAAATTGTGAATTTAAATGACGCTTGAACGCTTCTATATGTTTTGAATGTTGCAAGATTTTCAGTGCCAAGTGATTACTCGAACAGACTCCTAGCCCGCGTAATGAACCTTGCGCTCGATGTAGCGGAACTGCACCACCGTCAAGGCGATGACCATGAACATGAGCACAACCGACTGGGCCGCCGACGAGCCGAGATCGAGGCCCAGAAAACCATCGGTGTAGATCTTGTAGACGAGGATGTTGGTTGCATCGCCGGGTCCGCCTTCGGTAATTCCCTCGATAATGCCGAAGGTGTCGAAGAACACGAAAACGATGTTCATCACCAGGAGAAAGAAGGTTATGGGCGAGAGCAACGGCAGCACAATCGTGAGGAAACGTTTGAACGGTCCCGCCCCGTCGATCGCTGCCGCTTCGACCAAGGATCGGGGGATCGCCTGGAGCCCGGCCATGAAGAATACGAAGTTGTAGCTGATCTGCTTCCAGGCCGTAGCCACCACCACCAGCGTCATGCCGTGCACGCCGTTGAGCAGCGGATCCCACTTCAATCCGAGGCCGCGTTCCAGCGTGAAGGCGACCGCGCCGTAGGCCGGATGAAAAAGGAACAACCACAGGGCGCCGGCTATCACCGGGGCCACTGCATAGGGCCAGATGAGCAAGGATCGATAGGCCGTCTGTCCACGGATCACTCGGTCCGCATAGACCGCGAAGAGAAGGCCCAGGGACATTGCGATGGCGGAGGTGCAGATGCTGAAGACGAAGGTGACGAAGATCGAGTCGTAGTACTCGGGGCTTCTGAAGAGCTGGACGATGTTGTCGAACCAAACGAACTTGACGGATTGGCCCCAGGGGTCGCTCAGAGTGAAGGCCTGATAAACGGACTGGACCGCCGGCCAGTAGAAGAACACGAAAATAATTGTGAACTGAGGAACGAGAAGGGCATAGGCAACCCTCTTGTTCCCGAAGGTTATCCGTTTTCTCATTGGCTGGCGTCAGGTTATGCGGGACGCGCCGATCGGCCAGCGGCACGCCCCGCCCGCAAGGGAACCCTTACCTGTATTGCTTTTCGAATTGACGCAGGGCTTCGTTGCCGCGACGCACGGCGTCATCGAATGCCTGGTCCACCGTCTTGGTGCCCGCCAAGGCGTTCTCCAGTTCGGCTCCGATTGCCTTGCGCGCCTGGACCCAATTACCGAACCGCGTACCCCAGGAATTCTTCGTTGTGGGTGCCCATTTCAGGCTGAGGATGGGAACCTCTCGCCCGGGTTTTTCTTGGAAATACCCCTCCGCTTTCATCTTTTCGTAGGCGGCAGTGGTCACCGGCACGTAGCCGGTCTCCTTGCTATAGGCAATTTGGACGTCGGGGGTCGCGAGATAATTGAAGAACGCCGCAACGGCCTTGTAATCCTCCGCATTGTGGCCATTGAGCGTCCAGAACGTCGCGCCGCCGATGGTACTGTTCTTACGTTCGAGGTCCGACTCGTACAGCAACGGCGCAGCGCCCCATTCGAACTCGGCGTCCCGCTCAAGGGTTCCCTGCCAAGCGGTCGAAAGGACCACGGTCGCGCAGCGCCCGGAGAAGAATGCCTTATGCTGACCCCGTTTTTCTTGCCGGCCAAAGAACTGCGCTCGCCCATCACCCAGCCATTGCTTGAGTCTCTTGTAGTGGTCGACGACACGGGTCTTGTTGAATACGAGTTCGGTGTCGAGCCCCTCCAATCCATTGGACTTGGTTCCGAGCGGCTGGTCATTGACGGCGCTGTAGTTCTCGACATGAACCCAGAGATCGGTCGCCGTGGCATAGCCGCATTCGACGCCAGCCGCGCGCAGCTTGGTCATCTGCTCGCCCAACTCCTGCCAGGTCTTTGGCGGCGAAGTGATACCCGCCTTCTTGTAAAGATCCTTGTTCCAAAAGAAGACCGGTGTGGAAGAATTGAAAGGCATCGACAGCAGCTTGCCTTCCGGCGAGCGGTAATAGGACAGAATCGGCTGCAGGAAATCGTCCC
>JAPOVX010000123.1 GCA_026707935.1 Paracoccaceae bacterium | reverse complement strand
ATCCTGACCGGACGGATGCCGACCGTGAACGGGACACGGCATAACGGCATCCCCCTCGCCCGGGACGCGGTGACATTCGTCGATGTGCTGCGTGCGGGTGGCTATCACACCGGTCTCGTCGGCAAGTGTCATGCACAGAACATCACCGGGAAACCCCTGGAAGTGACCGCAATCTTTCCGCAATCGGCGACGGGTACACCACCGCCAGAGGCCATAGCCGAAGCCGGCCGGGAGCGGCGGCGGGGCCCCGACTATGAAGCCGAACTGATTCCCCTTTGGCGTGCGGACCCGGGACGCAACGCTCCAGACTCTCCGTATTACGGCTTCGATCACGTTCGCTTTGCGAATGGTCATGCGGACCGCGTGCAAGGTCACTATACCGCATGGCTCAATGCCCGCACCGGCGACGAGGGCATGCTCCGCGGCCCGAAGAATGCCCTGCCCGCGCCCGGGTTGGTGGCACCCCAGGCCTGGCGAACGGCGATTCCGGAGGAACTCTATCCGACGAACTACATCGCCGAGGAATCACGTGAATTCGTCGATGTCCACCTGCGCGAACGACCGGAGGATCCGTTCTTCCTCCACTGCTCCTTTACCGACCCGCATCACCCGTTCACCCCGCCGGGACGCTATTTCGACATGTATCTGCCGGAGGACATTCCTCTTCCGCCATCCTTCGATTCCCGTGATCCGGATGCGCCGCCGATGCTGAAGCGCCTGCGCGCGGAACGGGCAGCTGGTGCCGCAAGAACCGACGGAGCGATGCCGTTTTGCGTGACGGAAAAGGAAGCAAGGCAGGTCATCGCCCTGACATACGGTATGATCAGCTGTATCGACGATGCCGTGGCGGGGCTGCTCGCCCATCTCGAGGAGCGCGGGATCATCGACGATACTGTCGTCGCCTTTACCTCCGATCACGGCGACTTCATGGGTGACCACGGGATCATTCTCAAACACGGGCTGCATTACGAGGGCGTCCTGCGCGTGCCCTTTATCTGGGCCGATCCTTGCCGCCCGGGCTCCGTCCGAACCGACCTGCCTGGCAGTTCGCTCGATATCGGCGCCACGATCCTGTCCCGCGCGGGACTGGCGCCTTTCAATGGCAACCAGGGGCTGTCGTTGCCGGACCTCCTCGATGAAACCCTGCCGAATCCCCGCAGGGGCATTCTGATCGAAGAAGACGGATTGGGCGCGCACCTGGGAACGGAGGCGGGCATGCGAACCAGGACCTATATCGAGGACAACTGGCGCATGACCATATGGCAGGGAATGTCGGGCGGCGAGCTGTTCGATCGCAACACGGACCCTCACGAGTTGCGAAACCTGTGGTCGGACCCTGGCTTCTCAAGTGAAAGGGCAAGCATGACCGAGGCGATGTTGCGCGAAATGATCCGGCTTGGAGATACGACACCATTGGCGACGCACATGGCCTGAGGGATGATGGATCCGGCAAGGCATCGACGGTCATGGTCGATGGGGACGTCGCCTCTTCGCAGGGAATTCCGGTTCCGGGGATGCGGGATCCAGCAGCAACCCGGGTATGGGGATGAAATCACAAGCACGATCCTTTTGCCGCGGCGGCGGATATCGGCGGACGCGGAACCAGGGTGCACTCGAATCGTGGTTGCTTCACCGTCAAACGCGAAAGACGATTCCGGGCGTCCGGAGCGAGACCCGCGCCGGAACGGGTCCGCGCAAATGCCCGTGTATCTGGTCCCGGGACGAGATTGACGTCGCCGAGGCTCACAAGGACGGCGAGTTCCACGGTGTTCTCACCATCCATCCTGTACGGACGTCCGCGTCTTGCCTCACGGGAATGGCGCCAACTCCCCCCTGCCGCGCAAAACCAGGTCGCCTTGGACGAGAAGGAAGACGGCGGACGGCACACCGGACTTGCCCGCCGCCGACCCGTCCCGGAAACGCGTACAAACGAACGATGCATCCGGTCCTGGTCACGACGCGTTGCTCCCGTGCCCACAACGGCAATGCCGGCTGACCGGTCTCCGCGCCGACCCTCGACCGGTCTTGCATTGCAGGAGCGGCATGAACGGGCAGTTGTCGTGGAGTCACCGCGAACCACTGGAACTGCTCAACGCCGGTGACGCTTCCGAACAGAGATGTGCACATTCGTGAAGGAAAGACACTCTACACTGCGCTGGACCGTCAAGAGACGTTCGCAGCCTTCATGCTGACCGGATTCAACCGAGGGCCCGCCCAAGTGAAGCACAGCTTGTGTTCGACTTTAAAATACTTGTCGGTTGCAATACTAACCCGAACCGAAAGACACATCCTGATCCGGCAATGAATCGATACTCGCACAAATACAGTCTAACGATGAATGCACGCTCATGCGGGATCGGATTTTCCTCGTACGGACAAGACGCTTCGGTGAACGGTAACCCGACTGTCCGTCCACGTTCCCGACCGACGCCGACAGACAACAGGGTCCCGGCACCGGCACGCCCGGATTGCCGCCCCGCGGTCGGACCTTCTGGTACATCGGCCGGATCCGTACGCGACCTCTGCCCGGATACGGCGAATTCACCTGACAACCATCACGATCGCTCCGGACCGTTTCGGGGGGTACGCCGCGCTCATCCGTGCCGTATTTCGGTCCGTACATTCCGCAATTCGTGATCAATGCAAAGGGTCAACCATGTTTGAATCGTTTTTTCCGAAACCCAAGATCTTCTTCCCGGCCTTTGCGGCATGGGCGATCTTCTGCGTCATCGTCTGGTTTTTCATGGCAAAGGATGCCGGCGGGACTTTCAGCATTGGCTGGATATTCGGTTACGAATTCCTTCCGGTTCCCGAGGCCGGGGCCGACGAGGAGGCTGTTGCCGCACATGCCGCCGCCATCGAGGCGGCAAATACCTTCTGGTTCTACCAGTTCATGGTCGTTTCCTACGCCGTGTTCCTGGCATTCTGGCAATGGTACCTGCCGCACAAGTGGGGGCGGTGGTCGCTCTTTGGATCGGCACTGATCCTGTTTGTAACCTGGTTCCAGGTTCAGCTTGATGTCATGATCAACGAATGGTTCGGGTCGTTCTATGACCTGATCCAGAACGCGCTCGCCGAACCGGACAGCGTCACGGCCGGCGACTATTTCTCGGAACTGTTCACATTTGCCCAGATTGCCCTGGTCGCGATTACCGTTGCGGTCCTGACGAACTTCTTCGTCAGCCACTACATCTTCCGTTGGCGAACCGCGATGAATGACCGGTACATGGAGATGTGGGGGCGTGTCCGGCACATTGAAGGGGCCGCCCAGCGCGTTCAGGAAGACACCATGCGTTTCGCGGCAATCATGGAAAGCCTTGGTGTCAGGCTCATCGATTCAGTGATGACCTTGATCGCATTTCTTCCCATCCTTTGGGGGCTGTCGAGTTTCGTCAAGGTACTCCCGATCGTCGGAGAAGTGCCGCAGGCCCTGGTTTTCATCGCAATTCTCTGGTCGGTCGTCGGTACGGCCTTGCTGGCCCTTGCCGGAATCCGGTTGCCGGGACTGGAATTCCGCAATCAGCGTGTCGAGGCAGCGTACCGAAAGGAACTGGTTTACGGAGAGGATGACATTGCCCGGGCCCAGCCCCCGTCCGTCGACGAGTTGTTCGGAAACGTGCGGCGAAACTACTTCCGCCTTTATCTGAACTACCTGTACTTCAACATCGTGCGCTACGGTTACCTGCAAGCCGGAGTGTTGGTCCCCTACATTGCGCTAGGGCCCACGATCGTATCGGCCGGGTTTACGCTCGGTGTCATGCAGCAGATCATCCGGGCGTTCGGCCGGGTGGAAAACTCGTTCCAGTACCTGGTCAATTCCTGGACGACAATTGTCGAGCTGATCTCCATCTACAAGCGTCTGCAGGCCTTCGAGGCAGCGATCCAGGACCTCCCGCTGCCAAAGATCGACCGCGAATTCATGGAGTTTGGCGGAGACCCCGCCTGACACGTTCGACGACGCCCGGCTGATTTCGAGTCGGCGCGATCCGATGGACCCTTCGGATCATTGGCCAGGCCGCCGCTGGTTATTCCGGGTGCGGCCTGGCCTTTCCGATGCCGGGACCGAGACAGAACCGCACCTCCGGATTTCGGGATCACTGGCCTCCCGTGCCGGCGAGTAAGCCCGTCACTGCGTCGACCCGCGTCTCTCGCGCGGCCACGTGACCTCAGTCTTCGATGCCGTGGGATCGCCCGAAATCCGGCAAGCCGGTGTCCTGCCCCGCTTCAATGATTCCGCGGCGAATCGAGCGGGTCCGGGAAAAATGCTCGTGAAGAAGCTCCCCGTCCCCACCCCGAATGGCCCTTTGCAGCACGGACAGCTCCTCCGAGAACCGGCCGAGAATCTCAAGGGTGGCCTTTTGGTTATTCATGAATACGTCGCGCCACATCGTCGGATCGGACGCCGCGATTCGGGTAAAATCCCGAAACCCGGCTGCCGAATACTGAACCACTTCCGCGTTGCTGACCCGCCGCAAGTCGTCTGCCACCCCGACCATCGTATAGGCAATCAAATGGGGAACATGGGAGGTGACCGCAAGCACCATGTCGTGGCGCTCCGGATCCATGTCGTCGATCAGTGCACCCATTCTGCGCCACAGGCTACGCAATCTTTCGACCGCTTCCGGAGAGGTTCCGGGCAGAGGCGTGAACAGGCACCATCGACCTTCAAACAATTCGGCGAATCCGGAACTGGGACCGGACATTTCGGTTCCGGCAACCGGATGGGTCGGGACAAAGTGAACCCCGGATGGCAGCCGTGGCACGACGGCCTCGATCACCGCCATCTTCACCGATCCGACCTCCGAGAGCGTGGCTCCCGGCTCAAGGCATGGCCCGATCTCGTCAACCACATCTCCCATCACCCCGACCGGCGTGCACAGGACAACGAGGTCCGCACCGCGAACCACTTCAGGCGCGGTTTCACAAACCTCGTCACAGAACCCGATCTCGCGGACGGTTTCCCGCGTTTCGCTGGAACGTGCATACCCGGCGATCGACCCGGCAAGGTCGAACTTCCTGATGGCGTGGGCCATCGAGGAGGCAATCAGGCCCAGCCCGATCAGGGCAATGCGGTCGTAAACATGGGCCACTACGTGGTCTCCGCCCAAAAGGCATCCAGGCCATGGACCAGGCGCCTGCAACCTTCCTCGTCACCGACCGTTGCCCTCAAGGCGTGAGGGAATCCGTATTCATCGACCTTGCGCGTGATCACACCACGCGCCAGCAGATGTACGTATGCCGCCTGCGCAGTCCCGGGAGATCCGAATCGCAGCAACAGGAAATTGGCCTGGGACCGGTCGATTTCGAGCGCGGGACCGGACAGGCGGGAAAACAGCCAGTCTCTCCAGCGCGCGTTCTCGCGCCGGCAATGCGTCACATAGGCCCGATCCCTGACAGCAGCGGCAGCGGCAGCCAGCCCGGGCGCCGTGACGTTGAAAGGTCCCCGCACGCGGTTCAGGACATCTGTCACCGCGGCCGGCGCCAGCGCCCACCCGACCCTGAGCGACGCCAGGCCATGAAGCTTCGAAAACGTGCGCAACATGACCACGTTGTCGCGCGCAAGGACGAGCGATGCACCGCCGTCCGAACCGTCAACATACTCGACATAGGCGCCGTCGATGGCCAGAATCGCCCGGGGTGGAACCGCATCGGCAAGTCGGCGAACGTCTTCCTCCGTGACCATCGTTCCAGTCGGGTTGTTCGGGTTGGCGACGAAAACCAGGCGCGTTCGTTCGGAGAATTCCTCCGCCAACAGATCGATGTCGAGGCATCTGTCGCGTTCCCGGGCCGCGCGTGGTGTCGCACCGGCGGCCAAGGCTGAAATCCGGTACATCGAAAAGCCGTGCTCGGTGAAGACGACATCGTCGCCCGGCCCGGAATAACACCGGCACAGCAACGAAATCAGTTCGTCGGATCCTGCGCCACATACGATCTGTTCCGCCGGCAAGCCATGGACCTCGGCAATCGCGGCTCTGAGGTCGCTGTGACTACCCGAGGGATACACGGCCGAATCTTCCAGCGCTGCCCGGGCCGCCTGCCGGGCCGAGTGACATGGTCCGTAAGGATTCTCGTTAGACGACAGCTTGACCACGCCGCTCACGCCCGCGACGTCGCTGCGTCCGCCGACATAAGCCGCGATCTTCAGGATTTCGGGGTGCGGTTGTGGTCTGGCAGGAATACTCATCCGACCTCGGCTCGCCTCGAAACAGACGGCCTTGTACCGGCAGGCCCCTGACACTTCCAGTCCAATCGCACCCGTTCCGAATACGGAAATGCCGACGCTCGCCCGAACCAGGGCCGGGTCTTCGGGATCCGAAATCCAGGACCCGGTTTCCGCCTGGGTGTCAAGCCGCGTGCTCGCGACAGGCGTTCCCGCCCGGCGACAATCGGCCCGGCCACCACAAGTGAAAGGCAGCGCCATCCTGGTCGCCGGGATTTCAGGAAAAGAGACCCTTGGCCGTCGGAAGCCGACATCGTCAAAGGAAGCTCTGTGGGTCTACATCTATCTGCATTCGGATGCCCGACGGAACCTTGACCGAGTCCCGCCATTGCTGCAATTTTTCCTGGATCGGGATTCCCTTCGCCGATTTCGCCAGGAATCGAACGCGATACCGTCCCCGCACACGCGCAATCGGGGCCGGGGCCGGACCGAAGAGTTCGATTTTCCCTTTTCGAAGGATACCGGCATTCCGGGCGAGTTCCTGCGCCACGCGATTGACCGGGCCGAGATCCGCACCCGACAGAATGGCGGCCGCAAATCGCCCGAAAGGCGGGGCGCCGGCTGCCTTGCGAAGATCCGCCTCGGTGCGCCGGAACGCCTCTCCGTCACCGGAGAGAATCGCCCTGATGACCGGATGCCCGGGTTGATGGGTTTGAACGAGCGAAACCCCGCGCGTGCCATCCCTGCCCGCTCGACCAGACACCTGGTGAATCAACTGGAACGTCCGTTCGGCCGCCCGAAGATCACCGCCCCTGAGACCAAGGTCCGCATCAATGACGCCGACCGTCCTGAGCAGCGGGAAATGGTGCCCCTTCGCAACCATCTGGGTTCCGATGACAATGTCGACCTTGCCGTCTGAAATTTCCCGAATGCGATTCTGGATGTCAAGGCCTGACTGGGCCAGATCGGATGAAAACACGGTCAGGCGCGCATCCGGGAATCGATCGAATGCCTCTTCTGCCAATCGCTCGACGCCAGGACCGATCGCAGCCAGTTTGTCGGGCGCACCACAATTCGTGCAGACGGTCGGCACCGCCCTCGTTTCTCCGCACTGGTGACACATCAGCAGTCTTCGCATCTGGTGCAGAACAAGCCGGGCGTCACATTGCTCGCACCCGATCTGGTGTCCACATGCCCGGCAGATGGTGACCGGCGCATATCCGCGGCGATTCAGAAACAGCAATGCCTGCTTGCCCTGTTTCAGGCTCGACTCGACTTCCTCGGCCAGTGACGGTGAAATCCAATGGCCGGGATCAAGCCCTTCCTGGCAAAGGTCGATCGCGCGCAGTTCCGGCAGCGTCGCCGCGCCGAATCGCTTCGGCAAATTGACTCCCGAATACTTCCCCGACTTCCAGTTGGCCCAGCTTTCGAGTGACGGTGTGGCCGAGACCAGCAAGGCCACGGCCCGGCAGATCGATGCCCTGAGAACCGCCATGTCACGCGCGTTGTAAAGGACACCTTCTTCCTGCTTGAATGAACTGTCGTGTTCCTCGTCGACGACGATGATCCCGAGGTCCGCAAATGGCAGAAACAAAGCAGATCGCGCGCCGACAACCAGTTGCGCCCGGTTTTCGGCGGCCATTCTCCAGCAGCGCCGCCGCTCACGGGAGGACACGGAAGAATGCCAGACGGCCGGTGTGACCCCGAATCGTTCACTGACCCGATTGAGAAACTCTTCGGTCAGGGCAATCTCGGGTAGCATGACCAGGGCTTGTCGCCCGCCCTTGAGGCACGCGCGGACAGCATCGAGGTAGACGGCCGTCTTGCCGGACCCTGTCACGCCTTTCAGCAGGCATGCCTTGTGTTCGCCCCGTCTCAGGAGTCCCTTGACGTGCTCCGCGGCCTGCAGCTGTTGAGCGGTCAGTTCGGGGCCTGGTCTTTCGAGGTCCAGCGTCGGGAAAGGTTCATACCAGGGGCGCTGAGCGCGAATGATGCAGTTCTGATCTGCCAGTCCCTTTATCACCGATGCAGACACGCGGGCCTCGTCAACCAGGTCTCCGAGGGAAAACTCGGCGTCCGGCTGCCCCCGGAAGATGTCAAGCACGCGTTGCCTGGCCGGGGTCATCCTGGAGGGACGGCCTTCTCCGGCGACATAGACCTGTCGAAACTTCGGCAGGTCGCCGAGTCCCTGAACGCGCGTGGCGAGAGCCACCATCGAGTTGAGCGGGGAGACCGTGTATTCGGATGCGCGGCTGAGGAATTGCATCATTTCCGCACGCATGGGGGGAACATCGAGAATGCGCTTGATCGCGCGGAGCTTCGAGCGATCGAATTGACCCTGTCCCGGCCCCCAGATGACCCCCGTCACCGTGCGAGGCCCGAGAGGAACCTCGACGAAACAACCGGTCTGTCCCCCTCCTTCGGGTATCCGGTAATCGAGAAGCCGGTTGACGGGCTGGCGCGTCAACACGGCCACCGTGTCGCCCGGCCCGAACCCGATGACCTCGTCCCGAGGATCCATGATCTTCACCCAACTACTTCATACGGTTTGCACAGCCCCGCATATGCATATATCTTTGTCACGGGCACAGGAACCAACCTCCTTGAACAGACTGGATCAGGTTCATGAAGTTTTTTGTCGACACCGCTGACGTCAGCGCGATTTCCGAACTCAACGGGCTAGGCATGGTGGACGGCGTGACCACAAATCCGTCGCTGATCCTGAAGGCCGGGCGGGACATCCGGGAGGTCACGCGCGAAATCTGCGCGCTTGTGGACGGCCCGGTCAGCGCCGAGGTCGTTGCGACCGATTCGGCCAGCATGATTCAGGAAGGGAGGAGCCTTGCGGAGATCGCGGACAACATCGCGGTCAAGGTCCCCATGACCTGGGACGGGTTGAAGGCATGCAGGACGTTGGCGGACGACGGCTGCATGGTGAATGTGACGCTGTGCTTCTCGGCCAACCAGGCACTGCTGGCGGCCAAGGCGGGCGCCAGCTTCATATCCCCTTTCATTGGCCGGCTTGACGACATCAACCTCGATGGCCTCGACCTGATCGGCGACATTCGCCTTGTCTATGACAATTACGGGTTCGAGACCGAGATTCTCGCTGCGTCCATCCGGAGCGTCAATCACATCGCCGAATGCGCACGGATCGGCGCCGACGTGGCGACTGCCCCGCCCGGAGTGATCCGGAAGCTCGTGGATCATCCGTTGACCGACCGAGGCATGGAATCCTTTCTCGCGGACTGGGCGAAGACCGGTCAGAATATCGTGCCGTGACTCCGAACCGGGCATCGGAACGGAACCAGCAAAGATGACGATTGATCTCCAGCATGTTCGGGCCCTGATTCTGTCTGAACCGGAGATCGTCCTTCACGACCGCGAGATCATGAGAATGCTCGTGGCCACCTCCGATTCGGAGCAGGGAACGAATGTCGTCGATCTCAGGGGCGTCGCCATCAACCGGCTGGAACATCGTTTGTCGGCACTCGAAGACACCCACAATGCCGTTCTCGCCGCCGCGTACGACAATGTCGCCAGCACGAACCAGATCCACAGGGCTGTTCTCATTGCCCTCGAGGCCAGGGACTGGAAATCTTTTGTCGAAATGTCGGACGCCGAGTTCCGGGAAGTGCTGAACGTTGCCGAAGTCCGGATCTGCCTGGAATCCGATCGATTCCTGAATGATTCGATCGTCAACCCGAAGGTCGCAAGGCTCGAGCCGGGCGGCATCGACGACTATGTCTCAAGGGGCAGCATGACGCAGCCCAGATCGGTTACGCTCCGTCGCGTACATGAAGCGGACCCGGCCGTCTACGGAGAGTTGGAAACCGAAATTCGCTCCGAGGCCGTCATTCGAGTCGACACCGGCAGAAAGGGCACGGGGGCCATGATCGTGCTCGGTTCTGCCGACCCGAATCAATTTGTCCCCAGCCTGAAGCCCGACCTTCTCAGGTTTCTCGGCCAGGTCCTGGGGCGAATGTTCGAAAAATGGCTGAACGTGTAACGAAGTCGTTCTCGGCTATGGCCGTTTCCCGCTGGTTGAACGCGCTCTCGGCAGTCGGCGGCCGTTCGGAAAACACGATTGTCTCCTACAGACGCGACGTTCGCGGATTCCTGGAATTTCTCGAAGGTCACTTTGCCAGGCCCGTCAGCCTGAAACTCCTTGGACGCATCGACCGAACCGACATGAGGGCATGGATGTCGCGGGAACGCGCGCGCGGCATTTCGGCGCGTTCTCTTGCCCGGTCGCTGTCATCGGTCAAGGCATTCTTCCGCTGGCTTGGCGAAAACGAGGGAGTCGACGCGCCGGCGGTCCTCGCGACCAAAGCGCCAAGATTCGCGGTCGGCCTCCCCCGGCCCGTCGCGCCCGACGACGCGAGATCCCTGGTGGACACGCTCGAAGGTCAGGCAAACAAGGCGTGGGTCGGTGCACGGGATGCCGCCCTGGTCATCCTCCTGTATGGTTGCGGGTTGCGAATTTCGGAGGCCCTGGCGCTGCGGCGCCAGGATGCGCCCTTGAAGGACACGCTGCGGATCACCGGAAAGGGAGGGCGGCAGCGCCTTGTTCCGGTCCTGCCACGGGTCCGGGAAGCGGTTGATTCCTACCTCGAGATCTGTCCATTCGCGGCAAGAGCTGAAGATCCGCTGTTCCTGGGTGAGCGCGGAGGACCTCTCAATCCGAGAATCGCACGAAAGGCGATCGAACGCGCGCGGATGCAACTCGGTCTGCCGGAAGGCACCACACCACACGCCATGAGACACGCGTTTGCGACCCATCTGCTCGCCGCTGGAGGCGACCTGCGGACGATTCAGGAACTTCTCGGACACGCATCGCTGTCAACGACGCAGATCTATACAGCGGTCGACCAGGCCCAGTTGATGGATGTCTATCGATCGGCCCATCCGAAAGCCTGAGCCCCGGGCCGCGACTTGACCCTTGTCGAGGTCGGTCCCGGTCGATGGATTGCAAACGCCCTCCCCCGGTGCAGACGAATTCCCGCCAACGTGGCGGAGCCACGCCGTCCCGGACGCGCAACCCTTTCGCGGAACCACGGGATCGGCGGATCATTCCGAGAATCTCGTTTGGACTTGTAGAAAGAACATGCGATGTTACCCCTCACCCAGGCCGGATCCATAACAGGACACGCGCATGACGGTGCGAATCAAGGCCCTGCTCGTTCACTACCTGACCGCGACTGGAGCGGTTTGCGCCATTCTGGCCATGCTGGCCGCGGCGAACGGGAAATGGGAGTTGATGTTCTTATGGCTGATGGTCGCGTTCGTCGTCGATGGAATCGATGGCCCGCTCGCCCGAAAATACGAGATCTCAAAGAACGCGCCCCAGTATGACGGCAGTCTTCTCGACTTGATCATCGACTTCCTGACCTACGTTTTCATTCCGGCGTTCGCCCTGTTCGAGAGCGGGCTCCTTCCTGGCTGGACCGGTTGGATCTGCATCGTCGTCATCGTTTACGCCAGTGCAATCTATTTTGCCGATACCCGAATGAAGACCAAGGACAACAGCTTTGCAGGGTTCCCTGCCTGCTGGAACATGGTTGTGCTTGTGCTATTTGCGCTTCAGCCCAATTTCTGGGTCATTCTCGCGGTCGTGGTTGTCTTTGCCGCCTCGATGTTCACCAACCTGAAGTTCATCCATCCGATCAGAACGGCCCGATGGCGCCTGATCAGCCTTCCGGTTGCCGGCATCTGGACTGCAAGCGCCGGTGCCGCCGCATGGCTGGCCTTCAATCCCGGCCCGCTGGTTACCGCGACCCTGACGTTGAGCACGATTTATCTCGCGTTTGCGGGGATCCTGCAGCAGGTCTTCCCGGAACGCGGAACGGACGGTTAGCCTCAATCCGGACTGTCCGGTGTCGAAGAGGACCGGATCTCGAACATGCGGACATGTCGGGGCGTCCCTGGTACGGCAACGCGGTTCCGCTGAAGATCAAGTCGTACGAACGGCTTCGCAAGTCATCAGGCGCCGGGGCGTGAGCCAGCCGGGCACAGGGATGCCCTCGCCGCCTGCATCCGGCGGGACGCGACGGGCGCAGGGCCAAGCAGGACCTGCCGGAACCCGGCCATCATGATCGCCGGCCTGCCATCGGGCCTTTTTTCCGGCCATGGGTGATGATACGCACGCCGCGCGGGTTTCCCCATCCGGTGCCGCAGGTCGTTGGGCCTTGGCACGAGGGTTCGGGGCAGACGAAGCGGTCGGGGCAGACGCGGGAAACCGGCCGCGTCGACACTGAATGGGACGACTTTCGACAGCCGTGTTCGCAGAAATGACGACGATCCGTTTCCAGGCCACGCCACCTGAACCGTCACCGGGTGCAGGTTTTCTCGCTCCGGCCACCCACATTGGTGCCGTTTTGCCGGACCCGGGCGAGCGGTTTCGTTCAGTGGCCGATCCGGTGTCACGATGACGCGGTTTTTCAGCACCAAGAAACGGCCGATTCACCTTGGCCCGTACCCCCTGGAACGACTTGGGCGAATGGATACGGTCGACCTTGGTGAAGTTCCACCGATGACCCGATTGAGTTTTCACCGACCGGAGAACCCGGATTCCATCGTCAACGCGATGACCGGACACCAGGCGATGATGGATGCAATCCGGGACGGGATCGTGAATCCGGTGCGTGCAACCATACCTGCCTGCCCTGAAGAACGCGCCAACCATCTCAAGGCGTTCGGCTACTTTGCCGATGCATCCATGATCGGCACTTCGGTTCTTCCGCCGTCGGCGAGACTCGGGCGCCCGACGCGAAATCCCGACATCGACCGCCTCGCGCATGATCTGAAGACGCGCCAGACCAAGACCCTGGCATCCGGAATCGACACGATCATGGCAGGTCTCAAGGACGCGATGGAGGCGCCGCCCGCGACATCGGAGCATCACACGCATTCAATCGTCTATCTTTACGAGCACTTGCGTGACCCCCAGCCGGGCGAGCCGGGAACCGAGTGGATTCAGGATGCACAGGAGCATCGGGCATGCCTGCGGGCGACCGAAACCGCGGTTGTCCTGGCAAATTACATTCGATTGCTCGGGTTCGATGCACTCGCACATACGGCAACGACAACCGACATGGACCTCAACCAGCTGGCTGTCGCCGCGGGTCTCGCCAGTGTCGAAAACGGCGAAGTGGTCAATCCTTACGTCGGGACCCGTTTCGGCGTTGCGGCGATCACGACGACGATGGAGTTGGCAGCCGACCGCCCGCTTTCCCCGGCCAGAGCCCAGCCATGGTTCCGGACGAGGGGACCGGCATGGTGGCTGGGGAAAGGATTCACCAAGAGTGCGCTGTCCCGCGATCCGTATTCCAAACGAAGATACGTCGACGGCGCACATCCTTTCGAGCGGCTGAAACGGGTCGATTTGCCGACAACCTACATTGATGAAGCCAATGTCGCCCGCGTGCCCAAGCGAACAGACATGTTCGCACGAGCTCAATTCGGGGACATGGGCAAGGCAAACCAGGAGAATGCAGCCGGTGGGTACTACGGGCGCAAGTCCGCGCCGTCCATGGCACAGCGCCACATGCTCGGAGCGTTCGTCCTGTTGCAGGATGGAACCCCTTCCGCCGGCCCGCGTCCGGATGACGCCGAACGGAACGCCGCGAATCTGAAGGCAACCTCGTACTGGCTCGGTGCCGATGCCGTCGGCCTCAGCCGTTGCCCCGAATGGACCTGGTACAGCCACGACGCGACGGGAGCTGTCCTCGACCCGCCCCACGATCAATCCGTCAGCATGATCATCGACCAGGGGTACGAAACGATGGAGGGTGCCAGCGGGGATGACTGGATCAGCGTCGCCCAGTCCATGCGTGCGTATTTGCGATTCTCGCTCCTCGGCGGAGTCCTTGCCAGGCAGATCCGCAACCTCGGCTACAAGGCCAAGGCACATTCCGTACTTGATGGTGAAGTCCTGCAACCGCCATTGCTCCTGCTGTCGGGCCTGGGCGAGGTTTCGCGCATCGGCGAGGTGATCCTTAACCCGTTTCTCGGACCGCGCCTCAAGTCCGGCGTGGTCACGACGGACATGCCGATGGCGCATGACCGGCCGATCGACTTTGGCCTGCAGACGTTCTGTGAAAGCTGCAACAAGTGCGCCCGCGAGTGTCCGAGCGGCGCCATTACCGCCGGTCCCAAGCTCATGTTCAACGGCTACGAGATCTGGAAGTCGGACAGCCAGAAATGTGCCACCTATCGCATCACGACGCCCGGCGGCGCGATGTGCGGCCGGTGCATGAAGACATGTCCATGGAACCTCGAGGGGCTGTTTTCCGACAATGCCTTCCGCTGGACCGCAATGAATGTTCCCTCCGCCGCGCCGCTCCTGGCCAGGCTCGACGATGCCGTGGGCAATGGCCGCCTGAACGACATCAAGAAGTGGTGGTGGGACATCAGGCTGGAAAGTGACGGCGGCTATCATCCGACGCCGGAACCGGTCAACCGGCGCGACCTGCAAACGGATCTCGACCTGAAATACGAGGATCAGACACTGGCCGTTTATCCCGCGCCCCTGGCTCCACACCCCTGGCCTTATCCCTTCCCCATGGATCGGGAGGCCGGGATCGAAGCATACCAGGCGATGATCACGGCCAAGGAATACAAGGCAAGACTGGCGCGCGGAGAGCGTGGCCACCTCCACATCTATTCGAACGACGGGCCTTCGCCCGTCATCCGGGTCGAGGTTGCAGAAGCCAACAGGATATCCGGGGATTCGAACCACTACGTGTTCCGGCCGATCGACGGCCGCGAACTCCCCTGCTGGACTGCAGGCGCACATCTCGACATCGTCGTGGCCCCCGAGTACCTGCGACAGTACTCGATGTGCGGGGACCCGTCTGATCGATCATCCTACGAGATCGCGGTCCTGCGCGAAAAGGCAGGTCGCGGTGGTTCCGATCTCATGCACCGGATTTTCGTCCCCGGGAGAAAGATCTTCATCTCCCATCCGATCAATCACTTCGAACTCGACGAGAGTGCGACCAGGACCTTCCTGATGGGAGGCGGAATCGGAATCACGCCAATGGTCGCGTTCGCCCACCGCCTGGAGGCACTGGGAGCAGATTTCGAGCTGCATTATTCCGCCCACCGCAAACGCGATGCCGGGTTCATGGACATGTTTGCCGCGACTCCCTGGGCCGATCGCGTCCACTATCATTTCTCGGATGAAGGGACCCGTGCAGACCCCGCTGCGATCCTGGCTGACTACCAACCCGGATGGCACGTCTATACCTGCGGACCGGATCGTTACATGCAGGCTGTCCTGGAGGCCGCGGAGCGCGCAGGTTTCCCGGAGGAGGCCAGGCATCTCGAGTATTTTTCGGTGCCCGAGGTTGCCGACTACGTCAACTACCCGTTCACGCTGAAACTGGCGAATTCAGGGCACGAGTTCGTGGTGCCGGCCGACGAGTCTGCGACCGATGTCCTGGAACGGAACGGTATCCGGATCGACGTGAAGTGCTCCGACGGGATTTGCGGCGTGTGCAAGTGCGGGCTGGTTTCGGGCGATGTCGAACACCGCGACTTCGTACTTTCGAACAAGCAACGGGAATCGGCGATCATCCTCTGCCAGAGCAGGGCCGCCGCCGAGAATGGAGTCGTCGAGATCGACCTGTAACGCGGGTCTTGGAATCGCGATTCAAGCGCGATTTTTTTTGGGAACGCCTTCAGTTTTGCAGAAATGTGGTTGCCACTACGCGGGAGGGAACGGCAGTCAAGTCAGTCTGTCGCCTGTCTTTCATTCCGCAATTGGCATTCTCTCGTTCCCAAGCGAGTCAAGTCCCGATTTATCGGCTCGAGACGTGCTTGGCACCCTCCCAAGTTCCGGCCTGTCTGCTCACTGCAACGCCTACGGCGGCTTCCGTGCCTTTTGCCACGAGATATGCCCCAGCCAGCATCGTCGCCCCTTTAATCCACCCCGGCTGTCGCCAACCAGACACACGATACTTGGGCAAGAATCCCAACCAAGGGAAAGATTGCCATGCCAACGGAGATGATCCCAATTGCGACGGTCGCAACCTGTTCCCGCGCCAAGTGTTCTTAACGATGGCCGTCACCAAGGACGGATGGGCGCAGTTCGCAAGGAACCTCAGGGCTGAAATCGAAACTGACCTGATCGAGGCATAACGGAGCACGGTCTCCTATCCGTTCGCGGTTGGTGAGCACGACCGTGCCGCAATCAAGACCGTGGACGACCGGCGCAAATAGAGCCTGACAATCGTGGTGCAGGACTGATGCCACGGAGGACCAAGGTGAAGTCGGTTGAAAGCTTGCGTAAATCACTTCAAGAGATACAAGAACTACGGAAGCTGCAAAGGTGGCCAATGACCGACCCTATGATGAAAATCGATTCAGATCACGCAAAGGACTTCGACAGAACCAGGTTTTCGTTGGGGATATTTTCTAATTTGGCCCCCGAAGCAGATTATCATGCGGCCAACAGTAGAGGTTTGGCCTCAACTGCTTCCACGCTTGAGTCATTGAACGAAGAGATCAATGATCATTGGGACGACGACGATTGCTCACACAATGTCCTGGATTCAAAAGTCAAGGTCTTGAAGAACTCGAATGCGGTTTTCATCATTCATGGTCACGACGGACTGACAAGGGAATCGGTCGCAAGTTTCCCGGAAAAATTGGACGTCACACCGATTTCCCTACACGAGTTGTCGAACCAAGGCCGCACAATCGTCGAGACATTCGGGGGCCACGCGGATGTTGTTTTCTCTGTCGGTCTGCTCGCTTCCGACGACATGGGCGCACCCTCGGAGAACTGGAAAAATCTCAAATCCCGCGTGCCGCAGAATGTCATTTTCGTACCCGGGCGCGTCGTCGGTAGGGCTGTTAGGAAGCGTGTCTTCGTCCTCGTCAAGGTCGATGTCGAATCTCCGTCGAATTTCGATGGCGTTGTCTATACCAAAATGGATGACAACGGCGGCAGGCGGATGGATCACGTCCGGAGGTTCAAGGAATCCGAATTCAACATTGACGCAAATTGGGCTTTTTTTTCATGACCGTACGCATCACCGTGCCGTCCGACAAGCTCGCCGCGTTCTGCGAACGCTGGCAGATTGTTGAATTGGCAATATTCGGTTCCACTTTGCGCGACGACTTCGGCCCGGAAAGCGATATCGACCTCCTGGTTTCATTCAGGGAAGACGCGCGCCATTCGCTTTTCGACATGGTCCGGATGGAACGTGAACTGGAAACGATTTTCGGGCGCGACGTGGATCTGGTTGAGCGTGCCGATATCGAGCGAAGCCGAAACTACTTGCGCCGAAAAGCCATCCTCGAAGCGTCCGAGACTATCTATGCGACGTAGTGAAATCCTGTTTCTCGATATGCTGCTATCGGCGCGGGAGGCGGTTGAAATGGCAGAAGGGTTGACCTTCTCGTCGTTTGAGGGGAACCGTACCGTGCAACTCGCGGTTCTGAAGGCAGTGGAAACCGTCGGCGAGGCGGCGGCTCGCGTCGATGCCGGCACAAGGGAGAGACATCCAGAGATTCCTTGGGCCGACATCACGGGAATGCGAAATCGTCTCGTACATGAGTATTTTCGCGTCAACTTGACGCGCGTTTGGGAAACGGTGAAGCGGGACATTCCCGTTCTTATCTCGCAACTCGAAGCTCTCGTCCCGCCGGAGTCGAAATAGCCGTCCAGACGACCATCGGACCGCTGATCGTAATCCCGCCATGGGAGGAGCTGGTGCGACACTGTCGTCACAACCCGAGACCGAAACTCTTCGATCTCGTGGAGGGCCAAGGGCAGGCCGGATATGGCGTCGCCTCCCCGGACTCCACGGCTTTTGGCGATCCCTGCGTGATTGCAGAGATTCCCCTCGTCAACCCAATCCGTGGCCAGGTGGGGCGCGACGCGTAGCAGGATATCCTGGCACAACGGAGCCCACGAAGCGTCTGCTGGATTACTCGAACGATCCGGAGGAGTTCGAATCGTGACGCTTCGTCTTCTGCCAGTTGGAAGCCGCGGAAACTCTGCCCTGGTTTACCGGGGGAACACCATCCGACCGGGTGAGCGTCGATATCCAATCCGACGGTGAAACGTTTGCACGGCTGCGCACCAGGATGGCGACAGGATCCGGCAAGACCGTCGTCATGGTCTTGGTTGTCGCGTGGCAAGTCCTCAACAATGTCGCAAACCCGAGTGGCATGCGTGTCAAGTCCAGTTCAAAACTGACCCAGGATTCGCGTTCAAAATTGACCCACCCT
>JAPOVX010000217.1 GCA_026707935.1 Paracoccaceae bacterium | reverse complement strand
GGCTTCCATGAAGCCCCGCTCATCGGTGAAATGGATGTCGCCCTGGACCACCTCGTTTTCCACATGAGAATCCGGGGAACCCCCCCCCCCCCCCCCCCCCCCGGGAAATCAGCATCTCAACCTCGGCTAAGTCGCACGCGGGATCTGCCGGGGCAAAACGTTCGAAAACCTCACAGCTGCTGTATCGGCAATTCCGGAAATATCGTGAGTGTTGGACAACGCTGAACCCGTGTACGAAAGAGTCATTGGGAATGCTCCTTGTTTCGGCGAAACGCCGAACTAGATTACTTGCTACGCGATAGCGATGTCGTGCGAAAGGAACTTTCCCGGGGTCCCCCAACAACCATAAACGGAAATGAAAACATCGCTTGAAACTCCGGTCCTGATCGCTGGCGCCGGCCCAGTCGGCCTGACGCTGGCGATGGACCTTGCCTGGCGCGGCATCGAGGTGACGGTCGTCGAGAAGCGCCCCCGGGCCGCGCCGCCGCCGCCCAAGTGCAACCATGTGTCGGCGCGAACGATGGAGATATTCCGTCGCCTGGGTGTCGCCGGAAAATTGCGCAATGCCGGCCTGCCGGCCGACTATCCGAACGACGTGTCCTACCGGACCTGTTTCACCGGGCAGGAACTCGCGCGCATCCCGATCCCTTGCCGGCGCGACCGCTATGTCGCGACCAGCGGGCCGGACATCGGCTGGCCGACGCCGGAGCCGCCGCACCGCATCAACCAGATCTTCCTCGAGCCGATCCTGTTCGACCATGCCTCCCAGATGCCGAGGCTGCACATCCTGTGCGAAACTGAACTGGAGGCGGTCGAATGCGCGGTTGACGGCGCACGGGCACGGGTCAGGGACCTGAAGACCGGCGAAGCCCTGGCGGTCGACTGCCGCTACCTGGTCGGCTGTGACGGTGGCTCGTCCATGGTGCGCAAGGAGATCGGCGCGCGTCTTGACGGCGATCCCGTCGTCCAACGGGCCCAGTCGACCTATATCCGGGCGCCCGCCCTGATCGACCTGCAGCACGAGGAAAGGGCCTGGGCGACATTTTCCCTGAACCCGCGTCGGTCGGGCAACGTCTACGCCATCGACGGCCGGCAGACCTGGATCGTCCACAACTACTTGCGCCCCGACGAAGAAGACTTCGCTGCCGTCGATCGGGACCGGGCGCTCCGCGCCATCCTCGGCGTCGACGACAGCTTCGAATACGAGATCATCGCGAAGGAGGACTGGTTCGGCCGTCGCCTGGTGGCGGACCGGTTTCGTGACGGTCCCGTCTTCCTTTGCGGCGATGCGGCCCACATCTGGGTGCCCTACGGCGGCTATGGCATGAATGCCGGCATCGCCGACGCCGCCAACCTCGCCTGGCTGCTCGCCGCCCATCTCAACGGCTGGGCCGCGCCGGCGATCCTCGATGCTTACGAGGCCGAGCGTCTGCCGATCACGCATCAGGTCTCGCATTTCGCCTTGGACCACGCCCATGCGATGGCGGAGCAGCGGGATAGCGTGCCGGTCAATCTCGAAGAGGACAGCCCGGCTGGCGAGGCGGCGCGTGCGGAACTGGGCGCCCGCGCCTACGACCTCAACGTCCAGCAGTATTGCTGCGCCGGGCTGAACTTCGGCTACTACTATGACCGCTCTCCGATCATCGCCTATGACGGCGGCGCCCACCCGCCCTACAGCATGGCCGGCTACACGCCCTCGACCGTACCGGGGTGCCGGGTACCGCACTTCTGGCTCGGCGAGGGCCGCAGCTTCTACGACGCCCTGGGCCCGGAATACACGCTGGTGCGATTCGACCGGTCGACCGCGGTCGACCGCATCCTGGCCGCAGCCAGGACGAGGGGATTCCCACTGGCGGTGCTGGATGTCGAAGTTCGCCCGAATGAGTCGATCGGGCACCGCCTGCTGATGGTCCGCCCGGACCAGCACCTTGCCTGGCGCGGCGATGAGGCGCCCCACGATCCGGGCTCAATGCTCGACAGGCTGGCGGGATGGGGCGGCTGAGGGCGGTGCAAGCCTTGCAGATTCTGGAGTTGCGTCTGCTGAACGAAATTTGCGTCATCGCATGATTCGTTCGCTGGATGGAGGCTGGTGGGTTGCAGTAGTAACCGGACGCCCCGCTGTTCCGAGCGGTCAACCACGAGGGCCGCGCGATCCGGTTGTCGGAGCGACGATCGAACCGCAGGCAGGCGCATGGAGCCATCTCGCAGCGGGCGGAACAGGCCCAAAGGGCGGGTGTGATCAGAACATTGGGTCGTATGA
Organism: Paracoccaceae bacterium; assembly: GCA_026707935.1. Taxonomy (GTDB): domain Bacteria; phylum Pseudomonadota; class Alphaproteobacteria; order Rhodobacterales; family Rhodobacteraceae; genus JAPPHA01. The sequence goes on along the minus strand of JAPOVX010000217.1, from coordinate 16,321 downwards.
GGAAGGGGCGGAAAATTCCTGAGGAAAATGAACTGTGTTGCAATGCCTGCGGCCAATTCCCCTTCCCTTCCCCCTCTCGCTGCGCTCCGATTCGGATGGAACCACGGCCAACGCTTGATCTTGTGAACGAAATCACGATCGAACCCGTGCCATCAATAACACAGGCCGCTTGTGGTTCGGGCCACTCTCTTGAACGGGCGCCAATGCACGCCAAAGGCTATCCGGCCTCCGCAGCCCCGATTGCAATGCAGGACCAGCAAAGCATCCTCTCTGCCGAGGCAAAATACCCTGTTCACTTTCGCGACATGGCCCACGGCGCGCGGGAGGTGGTGGCTGGTGTTATGCAAGAGGGTATAGTCGGGGGCTGGAGCGCCAGCATTAGGGTCCGGTGGTTTGTACGCCGCTTTTGCTCCTCAGTCCGGCTCCCTTGACCGCGATTCCAGTCACCCGCTCATTAAACCGGCGTGCGAACCTTCTCCACCTTGTGTTCCGACCGGATCATGCCTTCGCCTACGGAAACTCCTTGATCTTCGGCGCAATGCGGCATGGTGCTCCCGGCGTGGTTTGCCCACCATCGATGAATCCGTCATTGAGCCATCGATGAACTGTCGAGGTTGCGACGCCAAGGATCTCGGCAGCCCGCTTGATGGTCACCAGCTTGGCGTCGGCGGTCCGTATTGTTGTTACTCGAAAGCCGAGCGGTCAGGAAAAGCACGTCCGCCATTGGACGATGCTGGCGCTTGCGGGAAGGCCCACGTGCACAACATCAAGTGCAACGGCCACTAGCCGAAATGTTAAGTGCAACCGCTCGGCGAACCTGGTCCGGTTCGGTGCATGAGTTTATGGTTAAGGAGCAAACAAGGCTTCCATTTTACAACAAAAAATCACATACTCAGTGCATGGCGATAATCGACACAGCAGCAACTGTCCGGGAATTGGAAACGGCGGGAATGGAGCGAAGGCAGGCCGAAGCCGTGGCCAGCGCTGTTATCCGCGGCCGCATCGATCTGGCAACCAAGAGCGATATCGATGCCCTCAACGTTCGCATTGATGCCCTCAAGTGGATGGTAGGTATCCTCGCCGCGATCAATCTTGCAACCTTGGCAGGGGTGATCGTGATCGCATTCCGGGCGGGGAACATCGGCTAAGATGTTGTTGGTTTGATGCCGACAAGAGGATTCTCCGATCGGAGGTCCGTTTATTTTGAGCACGGTTCGTAACGACTTCGGGATACTTGAAAAAGGTCTGGAGCGGAATGAATGTCAATACGAGCGGCTCCAAATCTCCAGACTTCAAAATTTCCGAGATTGACAACGGGCCTCCCTCCAAGCTTTCGGAGCCAGAAGGCCAAGAACACGCTGATGCAATCCGAGACCTTCAGAAAATGGTTCGACAAGTTCCGGGACGAACACGCCGCACGGCCGTCATCGCGAGGCTCGACCACCTGGCGTTTATGCATGCTCGTAATGTAAGGCCAGTGGATAAGTCGCTCTTTGCTTCCCTATTTCGATTTCCCTGTGAGCGTGTGGATTGTTCCCTGTCCCGTGAAAGAGGCCCTGAGCCGCGAGGTTGTTCAAGAAGTTGTCTGATCTAACCTGGACCAAGAATTGACGAGTTCCTTGTTGACTACCTGCGTGTGAATTAAGACACGTGCGGCTGACCCGACGCGATGTGCATCATCTTTTGCGAGAGCCGAGGTAAACGGTCCTTCAGGATCGCTCCAAAGCGGAATTGGCCCTTCGCCAGTTCGGCAAATCCCCGAACAGCCACATCATCGTCTGCCGTTCGAATGTTTGTCTGCTGCGCCTGGCGGATGAGATCATCTCTTCCTGCAAATCTGCCTGTTCTTTTCGCGACCAGGACTGTCTATAAGACCCGGCGCTGATAGATGGCAGGACAAATCTTGCGATCGGGAAGCGTGTCAACCTAACCCTGAAGCGCATCGAAGCCGAACTGCATTGGCGGATGCATGACAACATCTTCGAGGTGGTCATGTGGCTCGGACGGGTTGTGGGCGGCTGGCTGCGTTACTACGCGGTCCCGACCAGCTTCCGATCCCTGCGGGGGGCGTTGGGTAACCGGTGTCCCTACCGCGACCGTCTAGCGATTTTTCGCCTGTTCAATATCTGTTGGATGTAGTGACCTGAAATCACAATCGCTTCGGCGAGCAATCATCGGGCCGAACCCACTTTATCCACGAACAATATCGTATTGAAAACGACCGTTCACCTGACAGCTGGCCCCATTGGTTTGTCGGGACTGATTTTTCAGCGTCATTCTGTGTGTCCACCGCTTCTGGAAAACACACCTCAGGGGCTTGTACTTCATCCGTTTGATAGTTCATGCGCCCAAACGAATGAAACTGACCGCCAGGCCCCTGAGTCAGACACAGGCGGAGCCTGAGGGACTCCTTCTCACGATATTGTCGCCGACATACAGGCGGGAAAAGGCGCGTTGTGCGGACTCCATGGCTTCTTCCTGGCGGCGCGAAATGTGTTCTCTCATCCGTGTCGCGGCCTTGTCAGCGTCCCTGAGTTCCAGCGCTTCGACAATCCGCATGTGAGCGGCCGGCGTGATTGACCGCCGGGTTTCCATGTCGATCCAGCGAACATATCGGGACCTGGCATTGAGGTTTGACAACATCCGCTCCAACTCGGCGTTTGCCGACAGTCGGATCATCCGCATGTGAAACTCCTCGTCCAGGTCCACAAGCGTCCAGACTTCGGCGTCACCCTGGTAGACCGGCTCGATGTCGAGCAGGAACGCCCGAATCCCGGCGATGTCGGTTTCAGTTGCACGCCCGCATGCGAGGCGAATGCCCTCGCACTCGATGGCCTGACGAGCCTCGTAGAGGTTCAGGATGCTTGCGGGGTCGAGCGAGCGGCAGAAAAATCCCTGTCCCCTCCTGTAGGTCAGGAATCCTTCAGCAACGAGCCTGTTCAGGGCTTCGCGCAACGGCGTGCGGCTGCCTCCGACTTTCCGCGAAAGCTGGATTTCGTTGATGCGCTCATCGGGCTTGAACTCGAATCCCACGGCCATTGCCCGGACTTCAAGGTAGACCCGATCAACAACGCTCTGTTCACTGGCCATGCTTCAGGCTCACACTTTCGTCAGTCTCACGTCGTCCTGTCAGTCTTGCTGTCTTCGCCGTGGAATCGCGAGAGGAACGTCTTCAGCCTGACATTTTCAGGATTGACAAGCAAATCGGAAGGCGGCCCTTCGACGATCACCTCTCCGACATCCATGAAGGCAACGTGGTCCGCAACGTCTCGCGCGAAGGCCATTTCGTGCGTAACCAGAATCATCGTTGCTCCTTCCTGTGCCAGATCCTGCATGACGACCAGCACCTCTCCGACGAGTTCGGGATCCAGTGCCGACGTGACCTCGTCGAATAACAGGACTTCAGGATTGAGGGCCAGTGCACGGGCTATCGCAACACGCTGCTGCTGGCCGCCGGAGAGAGCCTTTGGCATCCGGGTCTCAAAGTCGGACAACCCCACACGCTTCAGGTAACGGCGGGCAACCTTCGCGGCCTCGTCGGGCGGCTTGCCCTGGACAACAACCTGACCAAGCATGACGTTCTCAAGGACATTCTTGTTCTGAAACAGGTCGAATTGCTGAAAGACCATTCCGAATCGTGATCTGAACAGCGCGAGAGCGCGACCCTTTGGCAGCGACCTCGGGTCGTCGTAATCCATGACCTGATCGCCGAGCCGGACGCTTCCTCCAGATGGTTCCTCCAGTGCATTGATGCATCGCAAAAGCGTGGATTTGCCACAACCGGACGGACCGATGATGGCAACGACCTGTCCCCTGTGCACTTCCAGGGAAACACCACGAACCGCCTCGAAGTCGCCGTATTTTTTCCGGACGTCCCGGAGTTCCAGGACCGGTGTATCGTTCTCAGGCATCGCTCTTCGCCTCCAGGCGTTTTGCCCATTGGGTTATGGGATAAAGCAGGATGAAATACATCACGGCAACTCCCGTGTAGACTTCCAGCGGCCGGTACGTCTCCGACACGACAAGGTATCCGGTGTACATGAGATCCGGGACGGCAACGACGTAGAGAAGCGCCGTGTTCTTGAATTGGATCACCGACTGGTTGACGAACGGCGGTATCATCCGGCGGATGGCCTGGGGCAGGACGACATGCCACATCATCTGCACATAGGTCATGCCGACGGCGCGCGCCGCCTGCCACTGTCCCTTGTCAATGGAAATGATGCCGCCACGGAAGATCTCGGTTGCAAAACAACCCATGTAAAGGGTCAACCCGATTCCGGCGGCGAGCCAGGCAGGGATTTCGACCCCGATGACGATCGGCAACGCGAAGAAAAACCAGACGATCTGAACGAGAACCGGCGTGCACCGGAACAGTTCGACGTAGGCATGAATCGGGACCGTAATGTACCATTTCCTGGCCAGCAGCCCGAGGCCGCAAAAAACGCCGATGACAAGGCCGCAAACCACGGTTCCAAGCGCATAGGCGAGTGTCGTGAGCAGTCCATTCAGCCACAACGGTACGTAGCCGATTATGACCATGTTCCAGTTCCAGTCGTACACTCTTCTCTCCTTTCAAAAACGGTCAGGACGAAACGGCGCCAGATCGACGCTCGGCGGTTTGCCGGCGACAAGTTCCGAGATCAGCTTTCCCGTTATCGATCCCATGGTGAGGCCCAGGTGATCGTGACCGAACGCAAACCAGGCATTCCCGTGTTTCGGGGCACGCCCGATCGAAGGCTTGCTGTCGGGATGCGAAGGGCGTGAACCGACCCACTCTGTTATCCGTGTGCCCGGGTCGTCCACGAGTCCGGGAATCAGGTGCTCGCCCAAACGCCGGATCGTCGCCGAAATGTGCGGATCCGGCGGCGCATTCACCGGGGCAAACTCTGCAATGCCTCCCACACGCAATCCATAGTTCATCGGTGTGATGGATAGGTAGTGGTCGACAGACAGGATTGCGCTGTTCACGCGAACGCCCGTACCCTCGAACATCGTGTGGTAACCGCGCTCAGGCGCGAGAGGTACGTTGGTCCCAAGCATCCTTGCGAGCCGGCGGGACCAAATGCCTGCCGCGATGACGACTCCTCCGACCGGTATTTCACCCTGGTCCGTCCTGAGCGAACGGACCCCTTCCGGCCCGATATCGAAACCGCGAACGTCGCGTCGGAGCACCTCCCCTCCCCGTGCTTGCACGAGGCCGGCAAGCCGCTTGACGAGTTGACCAGGGTTGTAGGTGTGCGTCAGGTCCGGAACCCGAATGGCCCGGATGATCCTTTCAGACAGGGCCGGTTCAAGCTGCCTCGCTTCGTTGCCTTCGAGTACATCGAACTCCACGCCGTTCCGCCGACGCAGGTCGAACGCGTAGGACGCGTCGTCGAATGCTTCACGGCTTTCGAACGTGTACAGGAGGCCTCCACGCGTGTTCATCAGGTCGTGCGCTCCCGCTTCTGCCACCAGGGGGTCGAGCGTTTCGTGAACCCTGTCGAGAAGTGACTGTCTCTCAGCAGCGATGACTTCCACCCGCCTCTGCGTGGTGTTGGGCACGTAGCGCAGAAACCACGTTGCGAGCCCGGGCAGGTGCCGCAATTTCAGTTTCAGCGGTGCTTCCCGGGACAGCAGCATGCCCGGGACCTTCCTGAGGATGCCCGGCATTCCCGGCGGAACACAGGAGGCGATGCCGAAACAGGCCAGGTTGCCAAACGAGGCTTCCTCACCCGGCGCCTTTCGGTCAAGCAGCGCGACGGAGAATCCTTTTTGCTGGAGGTACAGCGCGGTGCATGTGCCAACCATTCCGGCGCCAACGACCGCGATGAGGCTGCGGTTCGAGTTCACGCCGGATTGCCGTTCTTCTCTCGCGTGCATGGAAGGATCAGGTTTGGCACCGTCGGCAGACGGTGCCCGCTGGTTGGGGAGCACGGCGGTCAACCGTGCTCCCCGTGCTCTCATTCCTTGAAGGAGATCGATTCCGGGATACTGGAAATTCCGCTGTATGCCAGCATCGCTTCCTTCATTCGGCGCTCGTTGTGTCCAAGCTTGTTGTTCCACTCGGCCCACCAGTTCAGGTAGTTCTTGAACCGCTGATCGATATCGGCCTGTATGCCAAAGTACCCTGGCAAGGCAGTCCGGGGTTTCGGCGAGCTGATTGTTCCGAGACCAGGATTCTTTTCCTTCGCGATCATGCTGGAAAGCACCGTGGTCGTAAATGCGTCGGCGCGGCCCGAAGAAACGGCAAGAATGATCTGGCTCAGTTCCTTGAATTGAAGCTGCGTGGCTTTCGGAGCATTCTGCGACAGCAGGAGCTGATCGGATGTGCCGGTCATGACGGCCATCTTGACGTCCGGATCGTTGTAGTCCGACCAGCTTTCGCCGCCGCCGAAGCTCGGATTATTGACCGTTACCCACTCGATCCAGTAGATCGGCCCGGCAAAATCGATCGCCGTGGCCCGAACAGGCGTAGCCTGCATGCCGGCGGCAAGGTCGATTTTGTTGGTCGTCAGCGCAAGCACCAGTTCGCCCCAGCCGCCGACTTCGGTCGGGACGAGTTCAACTTTCAGTTCGGCCGCGGCGTCTCGCGCCATATCGACCAGCGACCCGTCCCATTCGCCTGTGGAAAGGTCTTTGACGAAATAGGGTGGATAGTTGAATACCGCGAAACGTATTTCGCCGGTGCGCTGGATACGTTCCCACGTACTTTCATCCTGTTGCGCAACGGCACCGTTCGTTGAACCGAGCGCAATCAGCGCCGCCCCCGCGGCGACAACCAGTCTTTTCCAAAGTCGTTTCATCATTTCCTCCATCATTGATATTCCGATGGATGGACTCTTGCTCTCCATCGGTTCATGCCGCCGGCTCCTTTCCAAGAAGCGCGGTGAGCGACAGGACATTGGCCGCATCGCCAAGATCCCATGCGGCATTGCTCAGTCTTTCAACGCGTTCAGTGTCGGCAACACTCGACACCACGGACCTGAATTTGTCGGTTATGTCTTCATCTGAAAGTGGCGCTTGCGGATAACCGCGCGCAATGTCGCGCCGCTCCGTCAGTTTTCGGCCATCTGACAGTCGAAGCGTCACTTCACATGCATAGAAGTTGGGAAAGATCTCGTCGAAATCGCCGCGATCACGGGTGACCGTCGTCACTGCTGCCAACCTGGCGACCCCGGGATTGCTTCCACGGAGATCTTCAAAAAGATCCAGGAACGTCAACCGGCCGGTCGCTGCGCGGACCGGTAGGATATATTGCGCACAATGCCCCTTGAGCGGGTTGTCATCGACGCAATGCGCCCCCGAATCGGCAAACCGCAGATCCATGCTTTCGATCTCGTCGGGGTGGATCTGTTCCCGCGCCAGCAGTTTCTCGAGTGCGTCAAGCGCCGGGTGAAGGAAAGACACGCATGGGTATGGCTTGATCGCCAGCTCTATGATTCCGTTCCAGGATTCGCCGAGTTGATCGGTAAGCGGCGCAGGATCCGCCGAACGGCTGAATGCCCTGAGAACCGTATGTCCGCCGTCGAAAACACGGTCCGGCGCGCCAAAACCCTGACCTGCAAGCAGAGCGGCCGTCACTCCGTTGCGCGCTGCCATCCCCATCTGAAACGGACGCGCGTCTTCGCAGGGATCGTCCTGCCAGGCCAGGAGGCCGGAAGCCTGTAATGCTGCAAGCCCGAGCGCACGCACGCATGCCTCCTTGTCGAGCTCCAGGAGGCAGGCAGACGTGGCAGATGCGCCGAACACCCCTGCCACCGCCGAGGGATGGAAACCCAGCGCGTAGAGTTCGCGGGGATCGAGGGCCATGGAGACCCTGTAGGCCACCTCGCAGCCAAGAATCACGGCGGTGATCATTTCGGTTCCGCTCTTGCGGTACGCCTCCGACAGTGCCAGTGCGACAGGTACGACCACGGCAGCAGGATGCAGGACGGCTTCAGGATGATGGGGCTCGAAATCGATCGCGTATCCCAGCGTCCCGTTCGCAAGAACGGCGCTGACGACATCCACCTTTCGATTGCGCCCGACGAGCGTGGCCGGACCTGCTCCCCCATGGGTTTCGGCGAACACGCCAATTCGCGATGCGGATGTCACGGAAGGATGGCTGGCAGCTGCAAGGACTCCAATGGTATCGAAGACGACTATCCGGGCGTAGTCCCGAACATCGACAGGTACCCTGTATGACGCAAGACTCGCGATCAGGGCAGCGAGAGAACCCGTGACCGGTCCAAGGGCCATCAAGACTTCCGCTTCCTTCGCATGTGCCAAGTTCTTTGTCGCATCACCGCTTGACTGCGTATTTTATCCTGCATACAGCATTAAACAACGATGTCAATACAGCTTGTCGGCGAAAAGCGGAAGGTGAATCGTGCCTGAAACTGCCAAACCCAACACGTTGTCTGGGGCGGACACCCTGGTCCGCATGCTCGAGGCACACGAAGTTCGCCATGTCTTCGGCCTGTGCGGAGACACCACACTGCCATTTTACGATTCACTCTACCGGCTTGATCACGACATCGAGCACATTCTGACCCGCGATGAGCGCAACGCAGCCTACATGGCCGATGGCTATTCCAGGGTGACAGGGAAAGTCGGTGTTTGCGAGGGCCCTTCCGGCGGCGGGGCAACCTATATTCTTCCGGGGTTGGTGGAAGCAAACGAGAGCTCGATTCCGGTCCTCGCCATTACCTCGGATGTCGGGACGCGATCAAAAGGTCACTATCCTCTGACCGAGCTGGACCAGGAGCGATTGATGCGCCCCCTGACCAAGTTCAGCGCGGTTGTTCAGCATGCTGACACGATTCCCGATATGGTGCGAACCGCTTTCCGCAAGATGACGACCGGGCGCCCCGGCGCTGCGCACCTGGGACTTCCGATCGACGTCCAGCGAGGTCAGGCAAATCCGGACGATATTTGGGCGGATCCGGCCCATGCGACCTTTCCCGCGCACCCCTTCGGTCCCGAACCTGCCGCTCTCGAAGCCGCTCTTGACGCTATCCTTTCCGCATCCTTTCCCCTGATCGTCTGCGGTGGCGGCATCGTGTCGTCCGGCGGCGAAGCCGGGTTCAGAACTTTCGTGGAAACCCTTGATATCGCTGTCGCAACGACGATTTCAGGGCAGGGTTCGATTCCCGAGACGCACCCGAACTGTGTGGGCGTCGTCGGTTCGAACGGTGGCGTGCCGGCCACCCGGGAACTGGTACAGGCCGCCGACCTCGTAATTTTCATCGGTTGCCGCGCCGGGTCCGTTACGACGGAACTCTGGCGGTATCCCGTGAAGGGCACGCGGATTGTCCACTTCGACTGTGACCCCGAAGTCATTGGGGCATCCTATGAAACCGAGGTCGCTGTCGTGTCCGACGCGCGTCTCGCACTCGAGGCGCTGAACAGGGAGCTCGGGCTTCGCAATCCCAGACATCGATTTGGGGGTGCCGCAGCCGTGGCGCCACTGAAGGCACGAAAGTGGGATGCATTTCATGCGCTTTCCGGCAGCCTCGAACGGCCGATCAGGCCGGAACGTACGATCGTCGCGCTCCGTTCCGTGCTCGATGACGATGCAATCCTCGTCGGCGACCCCGGGACCCCGTGCCCGTATATCTCTGCCTACTATGAATTGCGGTCGTCGGGCCGACGGCTGTTTTCGAACCGCGCACATGGGGCGCTCGGATATGCGCTGCCGGCGTCAATGGGTGCTTGCGTTGGTGCGCCGGGCAGAAAAGTCGTGTCCCTGATGGGTGACGGCAGTTTCAATTTTGCGTGCGGCGAACTGGAAACCGTCGTACGCAGGAACATGCCGATCACTTTCGTCGTCTTCTCGAACGCGGTCTACGGCTGGATCAAGGCTGGGCAGAAGACCGGCTTTGGCGGGCGCTATTTTTCGGTCGACTTCGACCGTACCGATCACGCGTCAGTTGCCGAGGCATTCGGATTGAAGGCCTGGCGCGTTGAGGATCCCGGCGCCCTGGAAGCGGTTTTGAGACGGGCCGTGGACCATCCCGGCCCGACACTCGTCGACGTGATCAGCCAACCGCTCGAAGAAGCGGCGGCACCGGTCAGCGAATGGATTGCCTGAATGCCGGAACATAGAATTGCCGGTCTTCGGGTCCACGTTGTCAGCATACCCGGGAACGCGGAGCACTCGCATGGCTCGGGCGATGTCTCGGGCATCAATGCCGTCCTGCTCGAGCTGGCCACTGATACCGGTCTGACCGGTTGGGGCGAAGCATCGCCCTGGCCAGTCTTCACGGGCACCGTTGAAAGCAGCGCGGCAGCACTTCATGTCCATCTTCGGCCATGCATCACGGGCGCGGACCCGGTACAGGCCGAGTTGGTCATGGCGCGCGCCGACCGCGTTCTCGTCGGTCACCCGGAAGCAAAGAGCGCACTCGAGTGTGCGCTCCTGGACATTACCGGACAAATCGCGGGCCTTTCGATCGCGGAACTCGTCGGTGGCAGGCAGCGCGAGTCGATCCCGCTCAGCTTTTCGGTGGCGAACCGGGATTTCGAACGAGACCTTGAGTGCGTCAGGGAACTCTGGCGTGACGGCGTCAGGCTCTTCAAGCTCAAGACCGGTTTTCTCGATCACGGTTTCGATCTGATGCGCCTGGAAAGGCTCCGCGAACTGTTCGGCGACGAGATCGGCCTACGCATCGACTACAATCAGGGGTTGCCTGGATATGACGCGATCCGCCGGATTCGCGACCTTGAGGCATTCCGCCCCGACTTCGTCGAACAACCGGTGAAGAGGCACGAACGTGCAGCACTGGCCGGGATCACCCGTGCGGTCGATGTCCCGATCATGGCCGACGAATCCGTTTTCAATCCCGAAGAAGCACTTGACGCTGCGGCCGGACGTATCGCGGACATCTTTTCGCTGAAGACCAACAAGGCTGGAGGCATTCGCCGTAGCTTGGAAGTTGCCGCAATCGCCCGCGCTGCAGGTATCGGCGTCTACGGTGGCTGCATGTTCGAAACATCCATCGCCCACGCCGCCGGAGCGCACCTGATGGCCGCGGTACTCGACCCGCATCTGGGTTGCGAGTTCTACATGTCAACCTATTTCGCCGAGTGCGATCTGGCCGAGACGCCGTTCCCGGTGAACGGCGGCTACGTCCATGTCCCGAGGGGTCCGGGGCTCGGCGTTCGCCCGGATCCCGACAAGCTCGCACGGTTTCGAAAGGAACTGCTGACATGAGCCGCAAGACACGATTCGTCATTGCCGGCTTCGGCAACGTCGGACAGCAGGTCGCAGAATACGTGGTTCGGGACGAGACCCGACAACTCGAAGTCGCGGCGATCGTGGCCCGTGACCGTGCAAAGGCACGAGCCGCCATGCGGGAATTGGGCCTCGACGTCCCACTGGTTAACGCGCTCGAGGCCCCGGATCACGCGCCGGTCATTGTTGAGGCCGGCACCCACGACAGTTTTCGCGACATCGTCGAGCCCGGGTTACGGGCTGGTGCCCACGTGATCGTGATCAGTTCCGGCGCGCTTGCCGCAAACCTCGACTTGATCGATCTCGCCGAAGAGAAGCACGCCAGGCTCCAGATCGCCAGTGGCACGCTTCCCGGACTCGACATCCTGCGCGCAGCGAGGGAGACCGGGATTGACGAGGTGCGCCTGGTGACTTCCGTGTTGCCACAGTCGCTCGAAAAAGAACGATTTATCCGCGACCGCAGCATCGATCTCGCCCGGGCCATGCATTGCAGGGTGCCGATATTCCAGGGTACGGCCCGGGAAGCGGCGCAACATTTTCCCCGGCACTTCAACGTTGCCGTTGCGCTCGGTTTGGCCGGAATCGGGCTCGACCGTACAGTGGTCGACATCTCGGCCGACGGCCGGTTGCCCGGCGTGAGGCATACGGTCCACGTCAGGTCGCCCGACGTGACGCTCGAGATGACGGCATCACATGTCCCTTCCGAACGCAACAATCGCACGAGCCGTATCGTGGCGCCTTCCATTCTCGCTGCCCTGCGGCGCATTCACGCGCCGGTTCACCTGGGCAGCTGACCCCTGAAAAAGAAACGGATGAAACCATGGGAAACCATATCATCATCCAGACAGTTCAAATCTGATTGAACCGATGCAAAACAGTTGCATTTTTCCCGGTGCGAGCGCACCATGAACTTGTCTTCAATCCCAACAGGAGGTTGCAAACGATGACAAAACTCAATCCAAAAATCCGGGAACATCCGGATACAGTGTCCACCTCCGAAGACAGGCGGGCGTTCCTTAGGCGAAGTGCCGCAATCGCCGGCGCCGCGGCGGTCGGTGCGAGCGGTTTGGCGACCCCGTATATTCGCGACGCTCGTGCTGCAGAAACGACAACGTGGCGCATCCAGACGTCGTGGCCCGGCGGAATCGGCCTCGACATCTTCAAGAACTGGTGCGGAACCGTCATTGAAAAGACCGGTGGCGAGCTTGCCTTCCAACCGTTTGGCGCGAGGGATGTGGTGGGAGACTTCCAGCTCTTCGATGCCGTGAAGAATGGCGTGATCGAGGCGATGAACCCGTTCACCCTGTATTGGGCGGGACGGATTCCCGCATCGGTGTTCCTCAGTTCCTACCCGCTCGGGTTGCGCAATCCCCACGAGTGGGACGTGTTCTTTCTCGCTCTCGGTGGCCGGGAAATCGCGCGAGAGATCTTCGGCAAACACGACATGTACTACGTCGGACACATTCACCACGGACCCAACATCATCCATTCAAAGGTTCCGATCCTGTCGATCGATGACTTTCGGGACCGGAAGATGCGGCTCCCGGGCGGAATGGTGGCCGAGGTTTTCCAGGACGTGGGCGCGAAGACGACGCTGCTTCCGGGATCGGAAATCTTCCCGGCCCTCGACAAGGGCACCATTGATGTCGCGGACTACGTCGGACCGGCCGTCAACTACGCTCTGGGCTTCCACAAGGCAACGAATTACATCTCCATGGGTCCTCCGGGCTTCATGTCGATCTACCAGCCGGTTGACCTGATGGATCTGACGGTCGGGATGGATCACTGGAACGCGCTGTCTCCCGAGATGCGACAATTCGTCGAGATGGAAGTCTGCGTCTACTCGGATCATCACCACGCCGAGATCCAGAAGGCCGACCAGGAAGCCTGGATCAAGTTCGAGGAAGCCGGAACCGTTGTGACTCGACTCTCTCAGGACGATATCGAAGCGTTTACGAGCTTTGCCGTTCCCCGTTGGTTCCAATGGGCGAACAAGGACAAGGACGCCGCCAGGGTGTTCAAGATCCAGCTCGACTACATGATGTCCGGTAGCCTCGGATACGTGACGCCGGACATAATCGAAGGCCAGATGCTGGACTTGTGAGTTTCGACAACGCGGCAGAGGCATCCGGCGGAACACGTCGGGTGCCTCCTTTTGCCAGCTGAGAGTGATAGCCGTGGCTGAGTTTTCCATGGAGTCCGTGCTGGGTCCCATCGCGGCGGGGCTGCACGACATCGCTCCCGCGTGGCTGGTCCTCCCAAGCCTTACATTTTCGCTGCCGCACGCCCTATACTGGTTCGGACTGTTGCTGTTCCCTCCGGCGGCGATGGTCCTGACCTGGCGGGCGGCAAAGGCAGAGACCCGGCGGATTTCAGTGCCGACGGCCTATTTGCTCTGGCTGTGGGGGGGATTTGCCGGTCTGCACCGTTTCTACCTGTCTTCGCGCCCTGTCGGCCTGATCTATGTTGCGCTTTTCGTGCTGCTGCTGCTTGGCAACGGCTACACAACCGACGCCCGCAATGTCCAGTCGGCGTTCAACAACGACGTCAGGATGGCGGAGTTCATGGTGACGAAGCACCAGAAGGACGTCGACCGAAAACGGGCCGGTGCCGAAGAACGCCTCGCCGCTGCGCTCGTGGAACGCGATTCCGCCATTCTCAGAGCGGCATTCGCGGCAAGGACACAAGGTGAGTGGCGCAGTTTCGTGGGAACGGCTTTTGTGCTGATTCTGCTGCTGCTCGCCGTCGACGCCTTCCGCATCCCGGGTCTCGTGCGCAGCTGCGAACAGCGTGAACATGGCCTCGCCTTGGGCTCCGAGATCGACATCATGCAGCGTGGCACAGTGCCCGATGAACGGGAGGCCGTGTCCAACCGGACCATTCGGGCGATTGAGCGCCTTAGTGACAGTTCGGGACAATTCGTGGCGTATTGGACGGTGCTGGCCGTCTTCGTTTATTACTTCGAGGTCATCGCGCGCTACGTCTTCAATTCTCCGACCAATTGGGCTCACGAGGCCATGTTCTTGATGTTCGGGATGCAATACCTGCTTTCCGGAGCCTGCACACTTCGCGACGGCAAGCATGTCCGGGTCGACGTGATCTACAACAAGTTGTCGACGCCCACCCGCGCCCGGCTCGACATTGCGACGTCTGTCGTCTTCTTCATCTTCATGCTGACTCTGATCGTGACCGGATTTCTCTTCGCGCGTGACGCCTTTGACGTTCTGGAAGTATCCTTCACCGAGTGGGCGATCCAGTACTGGCCGGTCAAATTCACCATCCTGATCGGGGGCATCCTGATGCTTCTACAGGGATTCGCAGCGCTGATGCGAAACGCGCTCTACCTTTCAACCCGTCAGGCGGGCTAGGCCGTGGGACTGGAAATCGAACTGGTCTGGCTGACCGTTCTGATGTTCGGCGTCCTCGGGGCGCTCTTGATGGCCGGTCTGCCGCTCGCCTTCGTGACAGGGGGGCTTGGCTGCATATTCCTGTTCGTCTTCGGTACGGCGAGCGAGCTCAATATCCTTCCGTCCAGGATATTTCCCTTCATGACGGACTACCAGTTGTCCGCCATCCCGCTATTCATTTTCATGGCCGTGATGCTCGAGCGAGCGGGCATCATCCAGGAACTCTTCGACGTGATCTACAAGCTGCTCGGCGGCCTGAAAGGCGGGCTGGCATCCGCGACCATCGTCTCGTCGACGATCCTTGCGGCGATGGTCGGCGTGATCGGGGCAGCGGAGGTCGCGATGGGCATTCTCGCCCTGCCCGCGATGTTGAAGCGGCGGTACGACCCTCACCTCGCCTGCGGGTCCATTCTGGCCGGCGGAACTCTCGGAATCCTGATCCCGCCGTCGATCCTTGCCATTCTGTTTGCCGTCGTTGCCCAGCAGTCGGTTGGGGACTTGTTCATCGGCGCGATTTTCCCGGGGTTGCTCCTGTCCGGCCTCTACGTGCTCTACATCACGGTGCGCTGCTACATCAATCCGGCCGCGGGGCCTGCGCTCCCGGTCGAGGAACGTGTCAGTTTCCGCGAAAAAATCGTGCTCATGCGCAGCATCATCGCGCCGGTTCTGCTGATCGTGCTGGTGCTCGGAGTCATCTTCACCGGCGTGGCCACCCCTGTCGAAGCGGCCGGAATCGGCACGTTCGGAGCCATCTTCGTCGCAGCCATGCACCGGCGTCTGTCCTGGGCGAATCTCCAGGAGGGTGTCATGACGACGCTGAAGGCGTCGGCCATGGTCCTGTGGATCATTTTCGGGGCCAGCATCTTCGTGGGATTCTATATCCTCAAAGGTGGTCAGCAGTTCGTTGCCGACGTGCTCATCGGAACCGGTCTTGGCCCGTATGGAATCCTGTTCGTCATGATGGTCATCCTGGTCATCCTGGGAATGTTCCTCGACTGGGTCGGAATCCTCCTGCTCGCGGTTCCGATCTTCATGCCGATACTTCTGCAGATGGAGTTCAACGGTCTTTTCGGTTTCGCCGGCCCAACGGCCGGGATCACGGATCCCGACAAGGCGAATGAAGCGCTGCGGCTGTGGTTCGGGGTGGTTTACATCGTCAACATGCAGATGTCGTTTCTCTCCCCGCCCTTCGGATATGCCCTGTTCTACCTCAAGAGCGTCGCGCCCCCGGAGATCGGCATGGGCACCATCTTCCGTTCGGCCCTTCCGTTCCTGGCGCTCCAGGCTCTCGGACTGTTCATCTGCATCCTGTTCCCCCAGATCATCCTTTGGTTGCCGGCGCAGGTCTACGGCAATTGAAAGCGCCCTCCCGACCGGCCCGGCGTTGCTCGCAGGCCCGGAGACAATCGGCGCGATCCGGAAACGGCGATCGTCGTCTTGTCGATGATTCTCCCGCGGTGGCTGACCACGGCGGTTACCCTCGCTGAAGCCAACCGTTGATATCCAGCCAGACGACGGTCGCGGCTTACGGCCATCGGAACGGGTGATCAGGTCGTGACGGACCCGCAACAGCCGCAAACGCCGAAAGACAGGCGTTCGGATCTGGCCAGCCGCCAACCCGGCGACGCCAGCAAGAACGACATCCGGCTGACACTCATGTCATCCCTGTCCGGCGTGTCGACAACCGGTGGAGACCAGATAACGCGATGGTTCC
>JAPOVX010000150.1 GCA_026707935.1 Paracoccaceae bacterium | reverse complement strand
CTGGAAGAACTTGCAGTGGGAAGAGTTCGCCCTATGGAAGGCCGAACGGATCGCCGCAGGCTAACCAAAAAATTTGGCGTACACCCAGGCAAGAACGGAAGTTTGCTGACCCGTGTCTTGCGGGCTATAGTTTAAGGCAATCCATGAACCGGAACCATGCGACCGAAGCGGGCAGGAACCAGGGACTGCCAAAATAAAGCGGCCTTGTCGTCATGGGAATGCCATCAAATGCGGTCCGCCCGTCCCTAAGGCCCAGGACCTGTTGCCCGATTCGCATTCCCAGGTAACTCGCCATCGAGACGCCTGACCCGCAATATCCCATCGCATAATGCATGCCGTCGTGTTTGCCGGTATTGGCCAACGTGTCGAAGGTATACGCAACGAACCCCATCCAACTGTGGCTGACCTTGGCATCACGCAATTCCGGGAAAAGTCTGTCAAGGTTGCGCTTGAGTCGGACCGCACTGTGTCTCGTATTCGTCTCGGCGCTCGAAACGCGCCCCCCAAAGACGATCCTCTGACGATCCGGTGACGGGCGATAGTAAAAGACGACCTTGCGGCTGTCGCTGACGATCCGGTTCCTTGGCATGAGCCGGTCCATCAGGTCCCTTTCAATCGGTTCCGTTGCGATCACGTAACTGCCTATTGGAACGACACGCCGCCGCAACCAGGGGGTCAAGCCAGACGTGTAGCCATTTGTCGCTATCACGACATCCCGTGCGCAGACTTCACCGCGGCTGGCCTGCAAAACGAACCCTTGCCCGGTCCGTTCAATCGAAGTGACCCTGGCACGGGCGGCAACCTGTGCACCCGCAGCGACGGCAAGGTCTAACAGCGCCTGATGATACCGCGCCGGGTCCAGGCTCGCGTGTTTCTCGAACACGATGCCGCCATGGTAACGATCGGTCCCGATCTCTGCCTGTTGGTCGCCGCGTTCCACGATCATGTATGGAACCTCCAGTCCGCGCGGCTGACTTGTGACCTGCCCCACCAGCTTGTCGAACGCACCAGGGCTGTGAGCGGCGTGAAACCGGCCTGGAACCATGAAGTCGCAGTCCATTCCTTCGCGCTCGATGAAGTCGCCAATCCAGGACAGCGCGGTCTGCCCTTCTTTCAAGATGTCGAATGCGGTTTGCGGCCCGTATCTCCTGGTAAGTTCGCCCAGCGAAGGCTTGACGCTGGTGCTGATCTGCCCGCCATTTCGCGTGCTGCATCCGAAACCGGCGTCCTCCGAGTCAAGGACGAGTGTCGAACGTCCGCCTCGCGCGGTCACGATCGCTGCGTTCAACCCGGTATAGCCCGAACCCACGATTGCGACTTCAACCGAAGGCGGGAGGTCGCCGACGGCAAGCTCCGGGCGCGGGGTTCGGTCCCACCAATAGGGTTCCGTCTTGAAGTCATGCGCGAACATTGATTGGTTGGCCTGCGATATCCCATGCCGTTTCTTGAACATCCAATGATTCACGAACGCCATCAACCCTGCAATACGACGCGGCCCCGGCGCACCAGGGTCTTTCCGAAACCGGTGTTTCCGGATTCGGCATCTCCGTCGGCGGCGCCAGAGAATATCAGGAGGGGCTGGTCGACGCGCGCCTCCGGGCGGGCTTCTCAATTGGCAGGGCCGGTGGACCTGTCGGGATCGCCGTGTGCCGCGGTGACAGGTTCATGCAGCCCTTCAACAGGCGGCATGACATGGATGCCCCGCCGGGCGCGTCATCTGGTTGCGGACGGGCCGCAGGCGGAAGTCCCAACCATTGCAAGCATCGCCACGCACGCGGGCAAACTGAACACCGGATTTGCGGATCGCGGTGTCCAGCCCAGGCGAACCCCAACGTCCTGGTGACCTCGACCGAACCCCGCGGTCCCATTCAGGAACCCCGTCTCGACGACAACGTGACCACCTCCGTCACAAGCCGATTTTCTCCAACAGTCAAGACTGAAGTCGCCTTGCGCGACATCAATCTCCCAGCGGCGGTCGCAACGAAAGGAACCCGGGTCCGCCAAGACCCCTCCTTGTCGATGACGAAACGCGCGAATCACCACGCAGAAAACGAGGTTCGGCAAAGGTCACGGAATGTCAGATTGACAATCCGGTGTTCGAGGTTCACCTTGTTTCCGGAGGTTGGGCAGCGTCGGCGAAACCCGCTTCTGGCAGTCCGGAACCGGCCGAAAAAACGGGTTACGAATATGCAGCTGATTCCGTTCGTTTACCAAGGTGACCTGTCGTGAGTAAAGCCGTCGTCCGGGTCGTCAGGCATCCGCTCGTTCAACACAAGCTCTCGTTGATGAGGCAGAAGGAAACGACGACCGTGAAGTTCAGGACTCTCCTCAGGGAAGTCTCTCTGCTCCTGGGCTATGAGATCACGCGCGACCTCGAAATTGAGGCCCGCGCGATTGAAACGCCCCTGGCGAGCGTGACGGCGCCATTCCTGAGTGGGAAGAAACTCGTCCTGATTTCAATTCTCAGGGCCGGGAACGGACTTCTTGATGGCATGCTGGACCTCGTCCCCTCTGCGCGGGTCGGACATGTCGGGATCTACCGCGACCCCGATACGCTCAAGGCCGTGGAGTACTATTTCAAGGTTCCCGAAGATCTCGGTGAAAGGCCGGTCATCGTTCTCGATCCCATGTTGGCGACCGCCAATACGGCAATTGCCGCGGTCGAGAAGATCAAGTCGACCGGGGCGCGGAGAATGACAATGGCCTGTTTGCTCGCCGCACCCGAGGGCATCCGGGCCTTTCACGAAATTCATCCTGACGTACCCGTCATCACGGCGGCAATCGACGAACACCTGAACGACCACGGCTACATCGTGCCGGGGCTGGGCGACGCGGGCGACCGGATTTACGGAACCCGGTAGCTGCGGGGCGCTCGAACGAACCGTCTGCCACCCGACGCCGTTTGCCCGTCATGCAGACAGCGAAAAGGTCATGAATGAGGACGCCCGCAATGCTGCCGGTACCAACAGCGTGCGCGGGCCTTCCGGTATCGCGGAGACGTCAGGAATTCAGTGATGCCGGCAATATGCGTCGGCGTTGACGAACGCCTGCCTCCAGGAGTCAGTTGGTCACGGTCGTGCAACTGGCGGGCGTTCGTTCCTCCCATGGAGGATCAGGGTTCAGGGCTGAACCCTGCGCGGATTACGACGTGATGGACGCAAGGGCGTCTTTCCGGTCCGGAAAAATCGAGATGATCCTGTCAAATCCGCTGACCTGAAAAACGGTCATGATTTGTTCTGACAGGGAACACAGGGCAAACTGGGAATTCACGGACTTGCACCTTTTTGCCGTCACGAGAATTGCGCGGAGTCCCGCACTGCTAATGTAATCCACTTCGGCGAAGTCGATGATCATGGCCTCGTCATCTTGCAGGGATGACCTTTCGACGGATGCTGCGAATTCATGGGCATTGCCACCATCAATGCGGCCCGAAACAGCCGCTATGAGTATGTTGCCCTCTCGTGCGAACTGAACGTCCATTTTTCTCCTCGAATTCTGTTACCGTGCTGTTTTCAGGTGACTTGGTCAATTGCAAGGCAATCCGCCAATACTCTTCTGCACACGACAATTGAAGTCCCAGTCGCTGTGAGAGCGGGCAACGACCGACGACGCCGGCGGCCAGTTGCCAAACTCTCTGCTGGATGTCGACGCCGGTTGTACCGAGATTCAGTCATCTTCGGGCATCAGCACGAATTCGGGATAAGCCTCAATTCCGAGCTCTCCCGCATCCTGGCCGAGTTCTTCGATCATCGGTGCCACGCGAGCTCCCATTGTCTTGCTGATGATGTACCAGACAACCGTGGAAATACCGAATACGAACACACCGATGGCGAAAACGCCGACAATTTGCACGAACAGGTTTCCCCCGGCTGCGATGCAGACGGCCAGCGTTCCCCAGATGCCGGCGAACAGGTGAGCGGGCACGGCGCCAACGACGTCATCAACCTTGATTATCTCCATGAACTTCATGCCGAACAGGCACACGATGCCGCCAACGCCGCCGATAATGATCGCCCAGTTATGGTTGACGATGTCCGGGCCTGCGGTGATGGCGACGAGACCGGCGATCGCACCGTTCAGGCCGGCGAGAAGGTCAACCCGGCCGAGAACCGGGCGCGAAAGGACAATCGCAAAAAGGACACCTGCCGCGGCGGCCAGGTTGGTGTTCGAAAGAATGACACTGATCGCGATGGCGTCCGTGGCGCCCGCAAGCGCGAGTTGCGACCCCCCGTTGAATCCGAACCAGCCGAGCCAGAGAATGAAAACCCCGAGCGTTACGACCGGAACGTTTGACGGCGGGGTCGTCTTGACGCTGCCGTCGTCCCTGAATTTCCCTGTCCGTGCACCGACGATGATCGCGCCTGCCAGCGCCGCCCAACCCCCGGTCGAATGAACAATCGTCGAGCCGGCAAAATCCTGGAAACCCATTTCCGACAACCAGCCTCCGCCCCAGGTCCAGGCGCCGACCACAGGGTATATGAATCCGGTCAATGCAATGATGAAGACAAAGAAAGACCAGAGATTGACCCTCTCGGCCAGCGTACCGGACACGATTGACGCCGTTGTCGCGACGAAGACCATCTGGAAGAACCAGTCCGACATCGTCGAATAGCCCTTGTCGAGCACCGCAGGCGCAACCGACGAATCACCACCCAGAAGTGCAATTTCGTCGGTCGTGACGCCATAGGTCAACTTGAGCGACCCGATCCATCCGCTGACATCGACATACATCAGGTTGTAACCCACCAGGTAGAACATCAGTCCGGCAATCGAATAGAGGCCGATGTTCTTGAGGCAGATGACGGAAGCGTTCTTTGTCCGGACGGACCCCGATTCGAGCATTGTGAAGCCAGCGCACATCCACATGACCAGTGCTCCCCAGATCAGGAAGGAGAAACTGTTCAGGACATATGATGCCTCCGCGTCGAGGGCTGCCAAGGCGCTGGACGGGTGGAGCAAAAACGCGACCGTGGCGGCCGAACCGCCGAGGACGGCGAAAACATTGAATCTCATTTTGACTATCCGTTTTCCTGGTTCATCAGCTGCGACGCTGCGGATCATTGTCAAGGCGGGCTGGTACGTGCCGGCCAACCCGGCCAATTTGCTACAGCAGGCGCCAAAATGCAAATTGTCATCGAATGGTGCCTCGCATACGGCGTTTTTGCCATGAAATCATCGATTACGCGAATGGATTGAATCCGGGTCGTGCCAATTCATCACGCCGGTTCCATGAGTCGACCGCAACGCCTGCGTCCCGTTCCACCGAATCGGGCGGCGAAAACGGACGAGAGGGGACCGCTTTCGCCACCGCCCGGTGCCGAACGGCCGCCCCGATGCGTCGTTCCATTACCGGCGTGCATTTTCCTCGGCGCGCCTCTCGACGATTTCATCGGCCTCGCGACCGTAAAGCTCCTGAAAATGCGCAAAGTCGGCTTCGTACCTGCCAACACCCTGGGTTGCCGACCGGAGATTGTTGATCAGGCCTTCAAGGGATGTGCCGGGCATGAGTGCGCGAACAACATCCCAGCCCTCTGCATCGGCTTCACGATCAAATCCGAGAATCTGGCCGCGCATGGACGAGATCATCGGATTGAGGGCACCGGTAAAGACAGATGGCGCCCGGAACCGGACCTCGAAAATCGGTTCCAGCAATACCGGTTGCGCCTTGCTCAATCCTTCGGAAACTCCGCCGCGGCCGGCGATCCTGAAAGCCATGTCCGACGAATCGACCGAATGGTGCTGGCCGTCGTACAGGTTGACCAGCACATCGATGACAGGGAATCCAAGCGGTCCTCGCGCCATGGCCTCTTCGGCGCCCAACTGAACGGCGGGAATGTAATTCCTGGGGACCGATCCACCATGAATCGTCTCGGAAAAGGCGAAACCGTCTCCACGCTTGGCAGGCCCAACCGTCAGCTTGACGTCGGCAAACTGTCCCGCGCCCCCTGACTGTTTCTTGTGCCGAAAATGTATATCGAACGTTTGGGTAATCGTTTCCCGATAGTGGGCAACAAACGGTCCGGCGTCCGTTTCGACACCGAAGACGTCGGACAGTGTCTGCTGGATTCTTCGAAGATGCTGCGATCCCTGGGTGCCAAGGATGACCTGGCCGCTTTCCTGGTCATGAATCACGGTCAGCGACAGGTCTTCCGCGGCGATCTTGTGCAAGGCTTCCGAAAGCTTGGCGTCATCCCGGTCGTTCAACGCTGAAATCGTCCGGTTCCAGAGCGCGGGATACGCCTTGTACCATTCGGGGGATTCGATCTGACCGGTCTCGGAATACAGGCATCCGGCACTCAGATGGTCCGACTTCACTGCCGACGCGACCCCGCCGGCATCGATGGATGTCTTCGCAACGGGCCTCTCCCCGAACGGATCGACCAGCCCGCCTATCGAATTTCCACCGACCGTTGCTCCCGAACTCAATTCGTCGGCAAAACTGCGCAACCAGACAAGCTTGCCGACGTGCTTCCGGGTACGGCTCATGAATGCCGATGCAACAGCGTCGTTCAGGCGGGACCGCGTGTCACCGGGTTGGGGAGCTTCGTGGCGGAGGGCTTTCATCAACCGGCGGATGCCGTTTCCGGTCGCGGCGGATCCGAAAAAGGCCGGGACCGCCAGATTCTCGGCAAGCGTCCGGGCGCAGATCCCGTAGACCGCACCCGTCGCGGGCGTTCGATCTTCAATGATTTCCTCGAGAAGCCAGTCATCATGTTCCGAAAGGCTCTCAAGCAGTTCTTCGCGACCCTCTGCCTGCCTGTCCCGAAGGTCGTCCGGCACCTCGATGAGTTCGGACGGTTCACCGTCCCGATAGCGCCAGGCCCGGTCGGACACGAGATCGACCGCGCCGACGATACGTTCACCGTCACGAATGGGAACCTGCCTCAGGATGATCGGACGCTCAGAATAGGATTGAATGGCAGACATGATGCCGCGGGCGTCATGGCGGCACTCGTCGATACGGTTCACGAACAAAAAGCGGGGAACGTTTCCGGTCTCGGCGAGGCGAATCCAGGGAGCGGCAAGGACAGCCTGGTCGGGGTCCGGAGATGCAACGATGACGACCGCATCGGCGCAGAGAATGGCATCAAGTGCAGTTTGAACAAACTCGAGCGATCCCGGGCAGTCCAGTGCGACCCAGTCTTCACCGAGGTAGGAAAACTCCGCACAGCGCAGGTCGACAGGCGGTGCTGCAGGCGGCCTCTTGCCTTCGAGCATGGCCATCTGGTCTATGAGTTCGGACTTGCCAGCTGCTGACGGGCCGATGACAGCAATACATCTCGTCATCCTTGATTCTCCTAATCTGGTCATTTCTGATTTCGCGCCGCAATTTCGCGGAATTCCTGCCAGTGTAGGATAAATGATCAGGATTTGAACAGAGGCAACGGCGGGGTCGGGCCATGGATTCCATGGCAATGCCGGTCCTGTCCGGTATTGTTCCGCGGACCGTCACCGGGCGGCTTCCCGGGTTGCCCCGTCAGCGGCCCCGGCCAGCTTCCGGCAACCTCGGGCCGCCGTTCGGTCCAATCGTGCACGGATGTCACGGACGGCATGGGAACACATGGCGTTCATACGGTTTCCCCTTTTCTCACCGACTCTTCCACGGCAGAGAATCCTGCCTCCGACAGGCCATAGAGCTCCCGTGCTGCCTCGGCCGAAATGTATCCGCCGGCGAGATCACGCTTGACCCGGGCCGGGTCGCGGTCCCGAGGGTCGCCGTAACCCCCACCTCCCGGGAAAGCCATCACCACAATTCGGCCGTGCGGCACGAATTGCTTGCCCTTGACCCGCATCGGCGCTCCATCGTCCTGCGCGATTGTCGTCGGTGCGCCGCTCCCTCCGCCACGCCGGCCGCGTGCCGCGTGCCGGCCACGGTCAAACATCGCCTGGAAGTCGAATTCGTGGCCCTCAACCGCCCCCACTTCCATGCATTGGCCGAGGCCACCACGCATTCGGCCGGCACCGCCGCTGTCCGGCCTGAGTTCCTTGCGCCAGATGATGACGGGCCCGGCATGTTCGGTCGCTTCAATCGGCATGGTCATGACACCGGACGGGAACGCGGTGGCATTGAGTCCATCTTGCCCCGGCCGTGCTCCGGAGCCGCCGGAATTGAACGTCAACACTTCGGACCGCCTTGCTCCCAGTGGAGGGGGTGCGTCGGTACGCGGACGCAAAGACAGCTGGAAATTGCACAGGCATCCTGCCCCCTCGGCCGGAACCACTCCCGGGATGATCTTGTCCAGGGCGTCGTACACCGTGTCCGGAACGAAATGCCCGATAATGTGGCGCAGCGCGACGGGTGCAGGATGCGGCGCGTTGACAATCGTGTTTTCCGGCGCGGTGATCTCGAACGGGGCAAGCGATGCCGCATTGTTCGGGATTTCCGGCGCAATGGCGCATTTCAGGGCGTAGCAACAATAGGCCTTGGTGTAGACCAGCGGGCAATTGATCCCCCTTTTGTCCACCCCCGAGGAACCGGCGAAGTCCGTGACGATCCGGTCTTTATGGATGGTCACATTGACCCTGAGCGTTATCGGCACGTCAAATCCGTCAACCGTCATTTCGCCGGCCGCGTTTCGGCGCGGCAGGGCCGCGATGCGCTCGATCGTGGCCCGTCGCGAATTCTCGAGAATGAATTCGGCGATTCCGTCCAGATCGGCAAGGCCGTACTCCTCCATCATGTCGCCGAGCCGCCGGTGGCCGATTTCGTTGCAGGTCGCGAGGGCGAAGATGTCGCCGATCAGCTGGTCAGGTTCCCTGACATTGCCCCGGATGACCCTGACGAGGGTTTCGTCGACCGCACCGCAGTTAGCGAACTTCATGATCGGTATGTAGAGGCCTTCCTCGTACACGCTTTGCGCATCCGCCCCGAAACCCCGGCCCCCGATGTCAACGACATGCGCCGTGCAGGCGAGGAAGCCCGCCAGGGCGCCGCCGTGAAACGACGGCGTTACCATCGTGATGTCGTGCAGGTGGCCCGTTCCTTCCCACGGGTCGTTCGTGATGTATATGTCGCCTTCGAACATGTTCTGCCGCCCGATGCGGCGAATGAAATGACCGACGGAGTCGGCCATTGCGTTCACGTGCCCCGGCGTGCCGGTTACCGCCTGGGCGAGCATGTTGCCGCGTTTGTCGTAGACGCCGGCGGAAAGGTCTCCAGCCTCCCGGACAGAAGTGGAAAATGCGGTGCGTACCAAGGCCTGGGCCTGCTCCTCGACAACCGAAATCAGCCGGTTCCACATTACCTGGTACGCGACCCGGGAGTGCTCCTTTCCAGCCACGCCTTACCCTTTCCTGGAAACGACGATGCAGCCGTCCGGCTGGCGAACCGCGATGCCGCCTGAAGGAACGACGGTCGTGGTTTCGGCTTCGGTCACGGCTGCCGGCCCCTCCGCCTGCTGGCCGGTTGCCAGCGTCTCGCGGTGAATGACGGCCGCATCGACGAAACTGGCGGAAACCGGATCGAACAACATCCGTTCACCATCGGTCTTTGCCGCTCTTTCTCCGGGGGTCGTCTCGATTTGATCGACCGGCTCGGGCGGTGTCGATGCATTGACCGACCAGACGGTGATCTCGACGTCCAGCCCGGCGACAGGACGGCCGAACAGCCTGGTGTAGTCATCCTCAAAGCGCGCCCGGAAAGTCCCGTCATCGGGATTCATCGCCTGTCCCCCGGTCAGGACGACCGGGATTTCCCAGCCCTGGCCGGTGTAACGCATGTAGGCCTTGAACGTACTCAGTATTTCGCTGTCCCGGTCACAACTGCGCACGAAGTTCGTGGCTTCTTCCCTCAGTCCCTCGAAGAGCTTGCGGGCCCGCCCGGCGTCGAATTCACTCAGTTTCATGTAGACCGAACGATTGGCCTCGAAACTGAACGGAGCACGCAGAAAGCCGATCGCCGATCCGACACTGGCTCCAGGCGGCACGACGAAACTGCGGATGCCGAGTTTCTCGCACAGCCTTCCGGCGTGAAGCGGTGCCGCTCCACCGAAAGCGATCATGGTGTAATCGCCGATGTCTTCCCCTTTTTCCACGGCGTGGACGCGAGCCGCATTGGCCATGTTCTCGTCAACAACCTCTGTGACGCCAAAGGCTGCCTCGACCGTGTCCATCTTCAGCTTCCTGCCCACATGTTTCTCGAGTGCAGAGTCGGCCAGTCCGGGATGCAGCCGGATCGCTCCCCCGGCAAAGTTCCCCGGATCGAGTCTCCCGAGCACGAGATCCGCGTCGGTGACGCCCGGGTGGTTGCCGCCACGGCCATAGCAGGCGGGACCTGGTTCGGACCCGGCGCTCTCCGGCCCGACACGGATCTGCTGCATTGCATCAACACGGGCCAGCGAACCGCCGCCTGCTCCAATCTCCACCATGTCGATCACCGGGATCGAGACCGGCATGCCGGAGCCCTTCTTGAACCTGTAGGTTCTGGCGACCTCGAACACGCGTGATGTACCCGGTGCCTGGTTCCTGATCAGGCAGATTTTCGCGGTTGTTCCACCCATGTCGCAAGACAACGCCTTATCGAGACCGTAACGCGCCGCGATATTGGCTGCAAAGACAGCCCCTCCGGCGGGTCCGCTTTCAACCAGGCGTACCGGAAACGCGGCGCCGTCTTCAATCGACATGATGCCGCCGCCGGAGTGAATCAGGAAGGTCCGGCAATTCATGCCTTCTGCACGCAGCCTTCTCTCGAGCCTGCCGAGATAGGAGGCCATCATCGGCTTGATATAGGCGTTTGCGACGACGGTATTGAACCGTTCGTATTCCCGCATTTGCGGAGAGACTTCCGACGAGATCGAAACGGACGCCTTCGGCAGCTTGCTGTACAGGACCTCCCGCACGGCCTCCTCGTGCGAAGGGTTGAGATAGGCGTGGATCAGTCCGACCGCGACGCTTTCAAAACCGGCCTCGCCGATCCGGTCAACCACCTCCTCGACTTCGCCGCGGTCCAGCGGGACCATGACCTCGCCCCGCGCGTCGATGCGTTCGGTGACAGTAAAGCGCATCTGCCGGGGCAGGAGCGGTTCGGGCAGGACGAGATTCAGGTCGTATTGCTCGAACCGGCTTTCGGTTCGCATCTCGATCACGTCCCTAAATCCCCGCGTGGTGACCAGGGCTGTCCGGGCTCCGCGCCGTTCGATCAGCGCATTTGTGGCCAATGTCGTTCCGTGAATGACCTGGCCGATCGACGCGGGCGTGACGCCGGCCCTGGAACAGGCCAGGTGAATTCCTTCGACAATTGCGTCTTCTGGCGCTGAATGAGTGGTCAGCACCTTGGCCGAGAACATCTCGCCATGCCGTTCAAGCACGACATCGGTGAACGTGCCCCCGATATCGACCCCCAGTCGAGTCGCTGTTTTCCTGTCAGGCACGATGAACGGCTCCCGCAAGATTTCCGGTCAAGCGGGCGGTTTCCTTCGCCCGAAAGGTCGTTCCGGTTCCAGTGCGTTCCGGACAGATCGTCATTGCATGGTCATTCCTTGCAGCGACCGGGAAAGTAGGTCCCGCCGAACCCCTTACCATCAATCGAATCAGCGTAAAGGTGGTGAACCGTATCTCCAGGCAGGAAGGGAATGCGTGTTCACTGCCAGGTGGAGTGCCGGCAGCAGCGTGATTGCAAACGGTGCATCCCTTGCCGGTCCGTCATCAAAGACCGGTTCATTTGCCTGCGGATAGATCCAGCCATGTCAGGTTCAGGATACGAACACCTTTTTCATGCGACGCACGGGATCAAGGACATAATCCCATACTCCCGTCTTTTGCAGTCGACGGCGGTTTAGTTGTGTCTGGACGGCATCCGGCAACCTGGATTCGATACCGGACCTGACTGCGTCGATGTTCCAAACAGGTTTCCTGGCACAGACCGGTATCGGCTTTTCCACGCCGATTTCATCGGCGATCGCGTGTATGGCCTTTTCAATCGTGGTTTCGTGATCACCCGAAATTCGGTTGTCCGACGGCCACTCCGACGGAAACGGTAGCAGGTCAACTCCCGTCGCGATGGCGAGGACAGGCGGTTTTCTCCGTTTCCTGTGTTTGGCGAACCACTGGTTGAAAAGTCTGAATAGCTCGTAATCCGGTTTGCGCGCCGGCCGGTTTGCGCGCAAGGCCCAGATGACAAGGTCACATTGCGTCAGTTCCGAAATCAGGCCGTCGTGTTTCTTCCCTGTTGTATCGAATCCGGGAGTGTCGACCAAGTGACACCGGAGGTCACCGATAGCAAATTCGTATGTGGCCAGGCCTTCGGTCGTGGCGGGTGCGTCAATTTCGGGAGGGACCCTGCCGGTCGTCAGGACGTCAACGATGGAAGACTTGCCGGTACTTGTTTGGCCGACCACGAGGATCCGAAGCGGATCCAGCAGCGCGGCGGTTCGCTTCAGATCCTCCAGGGTCTCGTTTAACCTTTTCTCCAGGAGTTCCGCATCGGAATACTTGAGCCGACCGGAATAGAGATCCACCGCAGCACGCGCGATTTCTTGCAAGAGGCGGCGTTGCAGCTCCAACTGAAACTGCACGCCGACATAATTCCAGTGATCACCGGAAATCCAGCCTTCGATCTCTCGAATGACCGCAACATGAGGATCGGCAATGGCTCTGACGGTCCGGCGGACCTTGTCCAAAATGCTGAAACCGCCCTTGATTTCGTCTCCGTGTTCCCAGACCAAAAAGAGAGTGCCGACAGAGACACTGTCGGAAAGCGGAATGTTGTCACGTATGACCTTGCGATATCGACTCGCGGCTCTCTCGGTCAGGAGCAAGGCTTCGGGGACCGTGAAGTTCAGGACACCATTGCCGTTGTCCGAAAACCTGTTCGCTACTCCCTTGACCACGTCCATTGCCCGATCCTGCATTTCCGGCCAGGGAGCCGGTTCATTCGTTTTCGTTTCGATGTCGTCGCAGGTCGCGCGATATATTTCTCGTTCGTGGTCGGTCCACTCGTGGTTTTCCTCGACGTTTTCGAGCGCAGGCGTGTCCCGCCGTTTCCGGTTCCTTCGAGCCCGGCCAAGGATGATGCGGTGAATCAACAACAAAACGATGACAAATCCGAGGCTTGCCAGCCAGGGAATCAGCCAGTTGTTCTGGAACAACCAAAGGACGCCGACCAGCATGAGCACGATGAAGGGAGCAGCGAAAACCAGAACGCCCAGGAGAATGTCCAGACGCAAGAACCAGCCGAACCATCCCCTAGCGCCGGTCATTTTCGGTATTCTTTCCTGACTGAAATGCCTGTTTGTAAAGGGCGCGAAGTTCCTCGGGAGACACTTCCCGGCCTTCCCGGACCTGAAAAAGGAAATAGGCCGCAGCGCGGCCCAAGGCGTACGTTGCCGTGAAACTTATCGTTCCGGCGGCGAGGGCTCCGACGGTCTGGCCGTAAACGGGAATCAGCTTCCCGAACTGGCGCAATCCGAAATTCAGCCCGTAACGGAGCAGAAAGGCGGTACCGAGGCATGCCTGCAACCGCAGGAGAAGAGGCAATGTCCACTCAACCTCGTAGCGCCGCCCGAGCGCCACGAGCATTGCACTCTGTGAGGCGATGACCGAGCCCGCGCCAACGACAGGCAAAGTGTCGCTTGCGCCGGCACCGGCGGCGTACCAGAGCACTGTGTTCCGGTGGTTGGAAAATTCCTTTCCCTCGGCCGAACTGCGTTCGCGTCTTGCGAGAACGAATGCCGGGACCTTGAGCAGGTCACAGAGAGCGTCGACCAGTTTGTCGCGATCCTCCCGGGTTTCTTTCCCCGTGGTTGTCGGGCCAGCGAGTTCGAGTTCGATCCACGGGACTTCCCGGCCGACCGCTTCCCCGACCATTTCTTGGACCTCGCCCCGCGCGCGCGAACGCTCACCATCTTCGGGAACGCAGCCCTTTCCGGTATGAACCAGCAGAAATTCCGTGCCACGGGCCTTTCTGCTCACCGTCCTCAATACGTCACAAAGTTCTTGCTGGTTTGGATCGTCCAGTTTCGCGACCGCCACGACGACGTGACTATGTTCCATGCATTCGCGAATATCCTCGGCAGGATCATATCCGGTTTCACCGAGTCCGCGTGTATCGAGGAATTTCAGCAAGGGTCGGTCAGGCGGATAGACGAAAATGTCGGCAGTCCGGGTGCAGGGCCGATAGCCGTTTCCGATCTCGATTTCGGACGCACCGGTGACACATTTGACAATTGATGACTTGCCCGCTGCCGTCTTTCCGAGAAGCCATATCATCGGCACGACTTTTTCTGTTGCCGATTCGACCTCTTTTTGACGTTCGTCACCGGTTTTCGAAGAAACCTCCTCCCACAAGGACCTCCAGTATCGATTGATCAAGGTCATCGTGTTTGCAACACGCCCAATTTCAAATAGACCCTTTACGCGTACCAGGTCTTGAACACCAACGGCGGGGTTCCACTGCGAAAAATTAGACTTTGTTACAAAGTCGATTTCAGCATGGCAAGTCACCGGCTATTGAGGTTGAGGATCGACGCGTGGGCGATCTCAGGTCGAACGCCTGTGCAGGTTTGCGCCCATGCATGTCGAAATTCGGGAGAATGGCCATGAGCAGACCGGAGACGGTGTTTACGGGCCCTGAACTGTGCACCTTGTCCGCCCGGGAAGCCGTCAGGCTCCTCAAGGCCCGGGAAATCAGTCCCGATGAGCTTCTGGAAGCATCACTCGAGCGAATCGAACAGGTCAATCCTGCCGTCAATGCCACTGTCGTTCACTGCGAAGGACGCGCCCGGGAATCGATTGCGCGGCTCGATGAGCGATGCCTGGCCGCTGCACACGAGCCCGGCTGGCTCGCGGGTCTGCCAGTGGGAATCAAGGACCTGATCGACGTGGCCGGCCTTCCCAACACCTGTGGCAGCCCGGCGTTGAAAGACAATGTTCCTGATTGCAGCGACGCTCTCGTCGACCGGCTTGAAGCAAGAGGTGCAGTCATCGCGGGCAAGACGAACACTCCAGAGTTCGGCGCCGGCGGCAACACGTTCAATGACGTCTTTGGTTTCACCCGCAATCCCTGGAACACCGCGATGAATGCCGGAGGATCGTCCGGAGGCTCGGCGGTCGCGCTGGCAACCGGGGAGTTCTGGCTTTGCCACGGCTCGGACCTGGCGGGTTCGCTGCGAACGCCGGCAGCGTTCTGCGGCGTCATCGGGTTTCGGCCTTCCCCGGGTCGATGCGGCGGTGGCCCAAGGGATCTGGCATTCGCGCCCGAAGCTGTCGACGGTCCGATGGCCAGGGATGTCCTGGATACGGCACTTCTCCTGGATGCGATGTGCGGCTACGACCCGCGGCACCCAATAAGCCTGGAGGCGCCGGGCGTCCCGTTCCAGGCTGCCGTCAGGGAAAACCCGGGCCGAATTCGCATTGCCTTTGCGGAAGATCTCGGCGGATTCGCTCCTGTCGAAGGCGAGATTCGAGAGGTCTTGCGAACATCCCTCGACACCGTTGCCGATCGAGATGTCATCGTGGATGAATCATGTCCGGACCTGCCCGGGCTCAACGATACCTATTTGACCTTGAGGGGAATTCACTACGGTGCGGTGGCCGACTTCCTCCCGGACGAGGCAAAGGCATACTTCAAGCGAACACTCCGGGGAAACGCCGAGTTCGGCCGTAACCTCCAGGCGGCGGACATCTTCCGGGCCTTGAGAAACAAGACGGCGCTCTACGAGATCATGAGGCGATTCCTGGAAAGCCACGACGTCCTGGCCCTGCCGGTCACGGGAATCGCGCCGGGCCCCGTCGAAATCGAGTATCCCCCGTCCATAGACGGCGTCGAAATGGGAGACTATGTCGAGTGGCTGCGTTTCTCCTTTCTTTCAACCACAACCGGGCTGCCGTCCATCGCGATGCCGGCTGGGTTTACGCCGCGGGGTCTGCCGGTCGGCATTCAGTTGATTGGACCACCAAGAGGAGAGGCGAGATTGCTGCAGGTGGCCCGCGCGGTGGAAGAACGGCTGAACCTGCCGACCGGGCCGATCGACCCACTCGTTTCAGATTGACATAGAGGGCTCTGACAGGCGCCCGATACGGCCAGGCCGACGACTGACCCGCCCTGGCGCCGCTGCCCGCTTCCAAGCCCCCTCGACCTGAACGCCGAAGTTCACCGGGCCTTCGACGATCGACTGGCCAACCGTACGCCTCGGGCTCGGGGAAATGCCCGCGACGTCGGAATCGACGAACCGGCACACCCGAAGAGGCTATCAGGGCGGCAGTGAAAACAGCTATACGGCCGCGGATTCGGATGGAGGAAAGCATGATCACCGTATACGCGGCGAAGAAAATCATCACGATGGACCGCAACATGCCCGAGGCGACGCATGTGGCGGTTCGCGGCGGACTGGTGCTCGCGGTCGGCGGTCCTGATTGTGCCGACGGATGGGGCGAAGAGACAAGGCTCGATGACAGATTCGCCGACCGGGTTTTCATGCCGGGTCTGATCGAGGCCCATGCCCATGTCATGGCGGGCGGCATTTCCCGCTACCGTTATGTCGGGCACTACCCGAGAACCAGTGTCGAGGGCGGCGTCTGGGAGGGCGCGATCTCCAACGATGCCATCGTCGAGAGACTTCGGGAGGTCGCGGTGTCGACGTCCACGAACGCGCCGGTTGTGGGCTGGGGATTTGATCCTGCCTTCGTTGAAGGACCGAGGCTGGACCGCAAACTGCTCGACAAGGTTTCGCGCGGACAGCCGGTGGTTCTTTTCCATTCGAATTTTCACGTCCTGACCGCCAACACCAAGGCCCTTGAACTGGCAGGACTGGACGCCGGTGCGGATATCGAGGGGTTGTGCGTGGCTCCTGACGGCACGCTCACGGGTGAGTTGCAGGAATTCAGGGCAATGACGCCGGTCATGGACATGGCGGGGATCTCCGTCTCCGGACTCTCCGACGAACGGTCGGTTCGTGACTACGGTCGACTTGCGCGCTGTTGCGGGGTCACAACGATCGCCGATCTCAGCTCGGACCTGTTCGAGGAGGAAGTCCGGATGCTCCTCAGGGTCACCTCGGAACCGGAGTTTCCGATCCGGTATGCCCCGGTGATGGCCGCAACCGAGATTGATCCCGAAGAGGCGGCCGCGAGGGCCAGGGCGCTCGGCGAGAGATCGACGTCAAAACTGTTCCTGGGCAGTGCCAAGCTGTTTACCGACGGCACCATTCAGGGCCGGACGGCGAAACTCAAGCCGCCCGGCTACATGACCGGGCGCGACAACGGCATCTGGAACATGGACATGGACGACTTTCGGAGATCGGTCCGAGTCCTCCATGAAGCCGGGGTCAAGATCCACATTCATGCCAACGGGGACGAGGCAACCGAAGAGTCAATTCGGGCGTTCGAGGCGGCCATGCTTTCCTGCCCGAATCCGGACCTCCGCCACACGCTCGAGCACGCCCAGCTCGCCGGTGTCGACCAGTTCAAGCGAATGCGGGCGCTTGGCCTGACGGTGAATCTCTTTGCCAATCACTTGCATTATTTCGGCGATGTTCACTGGACCGGCACCGTTGGCCCGGACAGGGCCCGAAGGATGAATGCCTGTGCTGATGCGTGGCGGGTTTTCAACGGGGATTTTGCCATTCACTCCGACGCTCCGGTCACGCCGCTCGCGCCGCTCAAGACGGCGTGGTGCGCGGTCAATCGGCAGACAGAGTCGGGCAGGAGACTGGGTCATTCACAACAACTCACCGTCCCGCAGGCTCTTCACTGCATCACGATGGGTGCGGCATATGTCCTCAAGCTCGACGATCGTGTCGGTTCGATCCAATGCGGCAAACAGGCGGGTTTCTGCGTGCTCGGTGCCGACCCGCTTGAAGTCGATGCAGGCGAACTGGATTCGGTGCCCGTAATCGCGACAATTCTCGGGGGCGAGATCACGCAATAGCGCGCGGGCGCATTCGAAGCCCGTGCGATCGTCGAACCGAAGCTTTGGCGAACTCGAAAAGGGTCCGGCCGGGACAATGGCGGGACGGGGTAAAGCCTCGGTTTGCAACGTGCGAACCGACACTGCCCGAAGGTCAAAGACTTGCGAAGTCGAAAAATGGGTGCACGCACGCCGACGTTCTTCGCGCCGGAATCCCTGAAAGCCGTTCCCGTGCGAGCATCGGACAACGTAGCGTTATGAGTTCAGCAGCCGCAATTGCCTTTCCGCAGCACCGCCGGATTGGGCGCGGTTTCCCTGGGCGCCTGGCGGAGCTGCGATCCATGATTACCGACCCGGAAGCCCTGTCACCGCTCTAGACGGCGACATTGAGGGTGTTGATCGTGCACGGATGGAGGAGGCTGATCCTGAAAGCGCCGGCGCTTCCCGATCACGTCTTTCCTGACGGCTGGGAGGGTGAATCCTGCAGGAGCCACGTGACGGGGCTGATGTCCCCGCTTTGCAGGCCAACGCAGGCGATTCTCGAAAGCGAAGCCGGACGCGGGGATACGGAATCCGGCACACCGTCGATTCCGTACGGAACCCGTTCATCTTCCCGAGACCGCGCCGATGGCCATACTGACCGGTAGACGCAAGCACGGGATGCGGCAGCCGGTGGTGGTGCCTGACCAGAAAGGATCGAAACTGACCGTGCAGGTGCAGGCGAGGTATCAGGCGTCGTTGCGGAAGAAGCTGCGACATGGACTGCGAATTCGGAAGGGTGTACGCCAAATTTTTTGGTTAGCCTGCGGCGATCCGTTCGGCCTTCCATAGGGCGAACTCTTCCCACTGCAAGTTCTTCCAG
>JAPOVX010000194.1:3855-18843 GCA_026707935.1 Paracoccaceae bacterium | reverse complement strand
CGGGTTCCTCGGGTTCCAGCACGACAATCGGTCGAATGACAGGAGCGTCGCCTGCCTCCGGTTCCGCCGATTCGGTCAGACCAGGCTGCTCGCCAACAGAGATCGATTCCATCTCGGGCTCCACGACCCGATCTGTTTCGTCCCCGGTTGGCAGGAGCAACAGCCACGCCGGATCGATATCCATGTCTTCCTGAGGCTGCCGACCATCGCTGATTTCAGCCGGCACCTCCCTGGTGACGGGTTCGGAAACGTCATCCCGTCCGGCTTCCTCGTCCAGAAGGGTTTCGAGCACGGGTTCCTGGTCCTGCACATCGGGTAACGTCGTTTCAATCGTTACATCCAGCAAGCCCGGTTGAGCCTCTTCCGGTCCAGGAGTGTCGACAGGCGCGGGCAATTCTGCCTGATCGACAATCGGCTCGGAAACATCGTCGGCCTCGACGACACCATCGTCCGGCTCGCCGTCTCGTTCGGGTTCCTCGATGACATCCACCTGTCGCGGTTCGTCGACAGGCTGATCCGTGACAATCGCCGGGACATCCTGCTGCTGCTCAACGCCGGGTTCCTCGGTCAGAAGTTCAGTATCGTCAGGCTCATCCCCGGGCAGGAGAACGAGTACGATCAGAACCAATGCCAGGATCGCGACAACAATCGCAAAAAACAGTGGTCTTGGCACCGTTCCGGGTCTCGTCGATTCCGCCATCGGTAGCAGTCCCCAGCGTTCTCGTTATTCGGTATTCGCCGTGTTAGATTAATCGAACGGGAATTTATAGGGTTCAGGACTTCACAAGGGCCTCATCATGACAGATTTCAATGCCTCGGTATGCATTTTCTGTGGTTCGCGCATGGGAACCGATCCGGAAATCGAAAGGACCGCCAACGCTCTGGGCACCTGGCTCGCACGGTCAGGCGTCCGACTCGTCTACGGCGCTGGAGGTACCGGGGTGATGGGAGCCATCGCAGCCGCCGTCCGGAAGGCCGGCGGCCGGACGCTCGGCGTCATACCATCGCACCTCGTACAACGCGAATCGGCAGAGTTGCACCTGGACAATTGCATCGTCACCAACGACATGCACTCGAGAAAGGAAGTGATGTTCGTGAATTCCGACGCGGTCGTCGCCCTGCCCGGCGGACCGGGAACCCTGGACGAACTCTTTGAAGTGTTGACGTGGCGCCAACTGGGCATGCATGGCAAACCCGTGCTGCTGCTGAATGTCAACGGCTTCTGGGATCCACTCCTCGAGCTCATCGAACACCAGATCAAGGCAGGATTCGCGGATTGGAGTTTCCGCGAATCCCTGGAGGATTTCCGTGCCGAGGGCAGGTTGATTCAAAGGCTCGGCCAGGTCCTGGGCTGCGGCGCAGGCGGGCACCTGCGCCAGGATGCACCAGGAGTTAACCGGAAAGAGGCGGACTGATCAGTCGATCAGGCTCCCGAAAGACGCTCCGCGACGTTTTCCCAGTTGACGAGGTTGTTCAGGAAATTCTCCAGATACGCCGGTCGCCGGTTCCTGAAATCGATGTAATACGAATGCTCCCAGACATCGCATCCGAGAAGCGCCGTCTGGCCAAAGCAAAGCGGATTGACGCCGTTTTCGGTCTTGGTGATGTTCAGGGACCCGTCCGAATCGGCGACAAGCCAGCACCAGCCCGAGCCGAACTGTCCGACGCCTGCGGCGGTGAAATCCTGCTTGAACTGGTCGACTGATCCGAATGAATCGGCAATCCGACTTTCAAGTTCTCCTGGCATGTTTCGACCGGTTGGTCCCATCATTGTCCAGAACTGCATGTGATTCCAGTGTTGCGAGGCGTTGTTGAAAATTCCGTTCTGCGCAACGGATCCGGCCGAATATGTTCCAGTGACAATGTCTTCCAGTGACTTGCTTGCCCATTCAGTATCCTGGATCAGATTGTTTCCATTGTCCACGTAGGCCTTGTGGTGCAGGTCGTGATGGAATTCGAGCGTCTCCCGTGACATGCCACCATCCGCGAGCGCGTCGTGGGCATAGGGGAGATCCGGAAGTTCAAAAGCCATGTCGCGGTTCCTCCTCGTCTTGCATGGTAAACTCAGCCGGGGCTCCATGGAGCCCCCGGATTCGAGACTCTATCACATGTTGAGTCGGGGAAAGTAGACCTCGCAGTCGAATTTCGCGATTCAGAGCGATTTCGCCGCCTCTTGCCCCTGTCATTCCATGGTGGGATCGGATTTCGCGGAATTCCGAGGGTGCCGCGCGACTACCAGCCGAAAACCGGGAGACCGATCAGCGCCGAGAGCGCGATAATCGCATAGGCGATATTCCGGTAAAACCGCTCACGCTGCGGATCGAAAATCATCTGGCCAAGCCAACCGGCCAATGCGTAGGGCAGAGTAAGGATGACTCCGATCATGACCGGTTCGGGTTCGAGATAGCCGATCGCGGCCAACAGGGCGAGGAAAGCCACGTCGAACAGGACAAGGAACAGCATGTTGTTCGCCCGGACGATTGCCGGGCGATCCGGACCGGAAAGATAAAGAAGGATGATCGGCGGTCCGGGTGCCCCCGTGGCGCCGCCGAACGTCCCTGCAATGACCCCGACCCCGGCTTTCGCGCGCTGGCTCAAAGCCCGTTTCACGCGCCAGCCGCTTGCTAGCAGGACAACCAGGATCAAGGCTGCCAGGCTGATCAGCAGCCGGAACTCATCGGCACCGATTCGCGTCAGGAGAAACATCCCTGCCGGCAGTCCGACGAGCGCGCCCGCGACCAGAACGAAGACTTCACTGACACGTCCGTCCCTGACCGCCCTCGGGACAAGGGGGAGGACTCCGAAAATGTCGAAGATCATCATGGCCGTCAGGACCCAGACGGGAGGCATCGCGAGCGATGCCAAGGGAACGTAGATCAGGGCCGTACCGAACCCGGAGAAACCCCGAACCAGCCCCGCAATGGTTACCGCTGTCAGGAGGATCGGCAGCCCGTCGTGCGACAGGGCCGAGTAGAATAGATCGATCACGCGTCGGTCTTCGCGAAATCCGGACCCGCCTCTGCGCTTTTCTTTGACCAGTCCCGCTTGACGCCCAGGCGAAGAAGCATGCTCGACGCCACGAAAACAGATGAATAGGTGCCGATGACCACGCCCCAGATCATCGCGAATACGAACCCCCGGATGACGTCACCCCCGAGGACAAAGAGCGAGATGAGAGCAATCAGCGTCGTCACCGAGGTCATGACCGTCCGGCTCAGGGTTTCGTTGATCGACAGGTTGAGCACGTTCCGCAACGGTTCTTTCTTGAATTTGCGGAGATTCTCTCGAACGCGGTCATAGACGACGACCGTGTCGTTCAGGGAATAGCCCACGATCGTCAGCAGCGCGGCAATGATTGCAAGATCGAACTTGATCTGGAGAAGGCTGAAAATCCCGATCGTCAGGACAACATCGTGCACGAGCGCGGCCACCGCACCGAGGGAGAACTGCCACTCGAACCTCAACCAGATGTAGAAAAGCACGGCCGAGATCGCCAGGACGACCGCAATAACCGCTGCCTGGATCAACTCTCCTGACACCTTCGGACCCACGCTGTCAACAAGGGGAAAAACCATATCAGGATCTATTCGGCGAAGTGCATCCTTGATCGCAGAGACCGTTTCCGCGCTGACGGCTTCTTCTCCTGCCTGTTGCTCGATTCTGACCAGCGCGACATTCTCTGCCTTGCCGGTCAGCTCTGCAGCCGGGTCGCGAACCTCCGTAATCGAGACGTCGCCGAGGTTCAGCCCGGAAAGCACCGCGCGATACTCGCCCACGTCGAGTTGGTGCAGGCTTTGGGTGCGGATTGTCGTGCCGCCCTTGAAGTCGATCCCGAAATTCAGGCCGACAACGGAAACGAGCGCGACGGAGGCGAGCATCGCTCCTGCCGATGCCCATTTGGTCACGACCGACCAGCGGAAGAAATCTATGCGCGTTCCGGCGGGTACGAGTTTGAGACGCATGACTCTTTCAGACCTCGATCGTCCTTGGCCGGCGATAAGCCAGCAGTGTCGCGATCATCAGGCGCGTTACCCAGATCGCCGTGAAAACCGAGGTCAGGATTCCAAGACCAAGGGTTATCGCGAAGCCCCTGACCGGGCCGGCCCCCATGGCGAAAAGGATCGTCGCCGCGATCAGGGTCGTGATATTCGCGTCGATGATCGCTGACAGGGCACGCTCGTACCCGGCGGCGACGGCCCTTGCCGGACCCTTCGAATTCAGCAATTCCTCCCTGATCCGTTCGAAAACCAGAACATTTGCGTCAACAGCCATACCGATCGTCAACACGATGCCGGCGATTCCAGGCAACGTCAGCGTCGCCCCGATCGCCGAAAGGAGACCAAAGATCAGCGCGACATTGATGATCAGCGCGACATTCGCGAACAGGCCGAATATCCCGTAGCTCAATCCCATGAAAATCAGGATCGCGACAAACGCAACGACGCACGCGACACGCCCCGCGTCGATGCTGTCCTGCCCGAGTTCCGGCCCGACCGTACGTTCCTCGAGGTAGACGACCTTCGCCGGCAGGGCGCCCGCCCTGAGCTGGATGGCGAGTTGCGTACTCTCGTCGAGTGAAAACCTGCCGGTGATGATTCCTGATCCGCCCGGAATATGGCTTTGAATCACGGGAGCCGAAATCACCCGCCCGTCAAGCACGATGGCGAACGGATTGCCGATGTTCCGCGCCGTGTATTCTCCGAAAATCCGGCCTCCGGCGGGGTTCAGGCGGAAACTGACGGCCGGCTGGTTGTTCTGATCGAAACTCGGCTGGGCATCGACGAGGTGGTCGCCCGAAATCGTCGGCGACTTTTCCAGGAGGTAGAAAATTCCGGAGTCTTCGTCCGAGGGCAAGAGAATTTGCCTTGGACGTACGCGTTCGTCCGGGTTCGAGGTCTGTCCCTCGACCGTATGAAACGTCAGTTTCGCGGTCTTCCCGATCAGGGCCTTTAGGTCCTCGGCCGATCCTATGCCAGGGACCTGAATCAGGATTCGGCGATCGCCCTGTCGCTGAATCGCCGGCTCACGCGTCCCTGCCTCGTCGACCCTGCGACGGATGATTTCGAGAGACTGCTCCATCGTGTTGCGATCGGTTCGCGCCTTTTCGGCTTCGGACAACGTCACGACCACGTCAGAACCATCCGCACGGACTTCGATGTCGTCCGATGCCGGACCCGTCAGCCCGCCGACCGGTCGGGCCAGGGCCTCGACGGCGGCGATGGCCGTCTCGATTGCTTCCGGCCTGGAGATGCGAACGCGAAGCTCCGAACCGGCCGACTCCTGTCTCCTGATGGTTCCGACCGCGTCACGACGTTCGCGCAAGGCGTCCCGCACGTCGGGCCACATCCCGTCCAGACGGGCTTCGTAGACGTCGTCAACCTGGACTTCAGCCAAGAGGTGGGCGCCACCCCTGAGGTCCAGACCGAGATTGACCAGGGACGACGGCAGGAACGACGGCCACCGGTCGGCACGTGTTACCAGTTCCGCCGTTGGGCTGGCGCCAACATCGAGGGCGGCGCGCGCGTCATTCGCCATCTCGACACGCGAATAGAAGGCATTCGGCAGGGCAAGGATCATGCCCGCAACGCAGACGCCCCAGATGAGCACGTGACGAAATACAGAGACCTGCAGCATGGCGAATTCCGGCCCGGCTGACGTTCAGCCCGATGCGGGCTCGGTCTTGCTCAAAACCGATTGAATCGTTGATTGAACGACGCGAACCTTGACGCCGTTCGCGATCTCGACTTCGACTTCGTTGTCGGCCTTGACCCGGGTCACCTTGCCGATGAGTCCACCCTGGGTAACCACCGTGTCCCCCTTGCGGAGGGCTTCGACCATTGCCTTGTGCTGCTTGACCTTTTTTTGCTGTGGCCGGATGAGCAGGAAATACATGATCGCGAAAATCACGAGCAACAGCGCGAAGTTCGATAAGCCCAATCCGCCTCCCGCGGACTGTGCATAGGCCGGTGATGCAATCATTGCGTTGTCCTCGTCTCGTTACCGTAACCCCGGCGGAAAAGTCCGGGGGAACCTACTCCCGGGCATTGTTTTTGGCAAGCCACAGTCGTGGGACTGGTCGGGAGATTGTGGCCAGAATGAAGTGACCTGGATTCTCCGTGAACCTGTCATCCTCCCGGATAGATCGCCCCTCTGGCCTGAAACAGTGAATGGCGTCAACCTTTACATTAGGGGTGCCAAAAACCTCTCAAAGATCTCCTGCAGATCATGGATGCCATCGCCCGGGCATCTCATGTTTGACCAATGGGGGATTTCGTGTCAAACGCCCGTCCTGCACTCCATCAACCGGTAATTCCCGGAGGTCGATCATGCACGATATTCGAAAAATCGTTCACGATCCGAAAGGATTCGACAGGTCTCTCGAACGACGCGGCATTGATCCACTTTCATCGGTTCTCCTCGAAATCGACCAGAATCGGCGGAACACGATTGCGGTCGTGGAACAGTTGCGCGCGGAGCGGAACACGGCGTCGAGATCCGCCGGCGAGGCGCGTGCAAACGGCGATCACGAGACGTTTGAACGCCTGAGGGGAACGGCGGCCCGAATGCGCGAGGAAATCGCCCGTTTCGAGGCCAACCTCCAGGAAGAGGAGCAACGCCTGCGCAGCCTCCTCTTGGAAATACCCAACACCGCCTATGACGACGTGCCGGATGGCGCCGACGAGGATGACAACGTTGAAGTCCGCCGTTGGGGCGCCAGGCGGGAATTTTCCTTTGCTCCGAAGGAACATCACGAACTGGAGTGCTGCCGGGCCGGAATGGATTTCGAACTGGCGGCAAGGCTCTCCGGCGCACGGTTTGTCGTCCTTATCGGTGCCGTCGCAAGGATACACCGGGCGTTGGGCCAATTCATGCTGGATCGGCAAACGACCAGAAACGGGTACACCGAAACCAATCCTCCGGTTCTGGTCCTCGAAGACACGATGATCGGAACCGGCCAGTTGCCCAAGTTCGCGGAAGACAGCTATCAGACGAATGACGGGCACTGGCTCATCCCGACGTCCGAAGTCTCCATGACCAACTACGTCTCCGACCAGATTCTTGACGGGGACCGGTTGCCGCTGCGCCTGACAGCCCATACGCTCTGTTTTCGTTCAGAAGCCGGCGCCGCGGGCCGCGACACGGCTGGAATGCTCCGACAGCACCAGTTCGAAAAGGTCGAAATGGTTTCCATCACGAGGCCCGAAGACAGCCTCGGCGAACTCGACCGGATGACTGCGTGCGCGGAGGAAATCCTTGAAACGCTGGAATTGCCGTACCGCACGGTCATTCTGTGCACCGGAGACATGGGATTTGGAGCAAGCCGCACCCATGACATCGAGGTCTGGCTCCCCGGTCAGAACACCTATCGGGAAATCTCCAGCTGTTCCGTCTGCGACGAATTCCAGGCCCGCCGCATGAACGCCCGTTTTCGGCGCACGCCCGGCGCACGCCCCGAATTCGTTCACACGTTGAACGGCTCGGGCCTCGCCATCGGGCGCTGTCTGATCGCGGTCCTGGAGAACGGTCAACAGGAGGACGGAAGCGTCCAGCTTCCCGCCGCATTGGGTGACTGGCTGGAAGGATGTTCCACGCTGACCGCCGACGGCCGGCTTGCCTGACCCGCGCCAAAGACGGAAATGTCGACTCCGGAGGCCGCGAAACCGGAGGCCGGGCAGGAATGTCAGCGATTGCGGCTCGAACGGTTCGGGTCGACGAAGCATCGGCTCCGCCAAACCGGAGGGTCCAAGCACATGCGAATCCTGATCACCAACGATGACGGCATAGATGCGCCCGGCCTCGCCGTTCTCGACGAAGTCGCCCACGAGATTGCGGGGACCGGCGGCGAGGTCTGGACGGTCGCACCCCATGAAGAACGGTCGGGAGCAAGCCATTGTATCTCGTACGTCAGTCCGATGAGGATCGAGGAATGCGGTTCGCGCCGGTTCGCGCTGCACGGTTCCCCCGCGGACTGCGTTCTCGCCGGGTTGTTTCACGTCATGGCGGACAGTCGCCCTGACCTCGTGCTCTCGGGAGTGAACCGGGGCAACAATTCAGGCGAAAACGCAGTCTATTCCGGAACGGTCGGAGCGACAATGGAGGCGGCACTCCACGGCGTCAGGAGCATTGCATTGTCCCAGTTCTGCGGTCCGCGCAATCTCCGCGGCAAATCGGTCTTCGAAGCTGCGCGCGCGCATGCCACGCCATTGATCAAAAGACTTCTCGAACTGGACATCTGGCAATGCTCGGGCGACTATGGCGTGTTCTACAACGTCAATTTCCCGCCGGAATTGGCATCCGGCGTCAAGGGTACACGGCTGGTCACGCAAGGATACAGGTGCAATGGAGAATACAGTATCGTGCCGTATCGTTCGCCCTCGCGCCGGAATTTCCTGTTCATCCAGGGCCAACCCCAGGATCGGGCGACGCGGCCCGGCACGGATGTACACGCCAATATTCAAGGCTATATTTCGGTCACACCGATGCACGCCGACCTGACATCCGGCGACGCGATGCAAAGACTTGAGGGAGCCTTCAACTGATGAACCCTTCAGCCGAATGGCTGAAACTTCAACAGGAAATGCGGAGCCAGGGTTTTACGGACGAGCAGGTCCTGGCTGCCATGGAATCGACGCCCAGGCATTGTTTCGTCCCCAGCCGCTTCCGGGAACGCGCCTACGAAAACAGGCCGCTTCCAATTGCCTGTGGTCAAACGATCAGCCAGCCGTCGGTCGTTGCAATCATGACCCAGGTTTTGGAGGTCGAATCGCATCACAAGGTCCTGGAGGTTGGCACGGGTTCAGGGTACCAGGCCGCGATCCTGTCGCGCATCGCCCGTCGCGTCTACACGATCGAGCGGCACCAAAAATTGTATCTCGGCGCCCGGGAAGCGTTCCGTACTCTTCGCCTGTCGAACATCACGGCGGTCCACGGCGACGGCACGCTCGGGATGAAGGAGCAGGCCCCTTTCGACCGCATCATCGTGACGGCGGCCGCAGAGGATCCGCCGGCAACAGTGCTTGAACAACTTGTTGTCGGTGGGGTCATGGTGTTACCCGTTGGCCAGACGGATGATATACAAAGGCTGATCAAACTGGTCATGACGGATGATGGGCCTCACTACGAGGAACTGAATTTTGTCAGGTTCGTACCATTGGTCGACGGCATTCCGGTTTCACCGTCCGAATGAACACCCCGGCGAGGCAATGACGTTTTTCGCAGATATCCACTCCAGGTCCGAACGAAGCTCGGAGACCAGGCATTGCGCCATTGCCCTGTCCTTGTGCCTGGCAGTCGCAGCAGCGTGTGTTCCTGTCACAAGCCCGGATCCCCAAGTGCCCGGACGCGGCGAGGAAACTGCGCAGGCGCCAGGCCCGGAGTCGGACGGGATCATTGTGATCGGCGGCAGCAAGGCGATCCTGGCCATGCCCGGTGATACGCTTGCGACGATCGCGGCGCGCGCCGGGGTGAGTGTCGAGCAACTGGCGCAATACAACGGCCTCGGCGCCAATTATCATCCTCGTCCCGGCGAGGTTTTCGCCGTGCCTCCAACCGGAACCACTGTTCGAAATGTCAGCGAACTGGCGGCGATCGCGGAATCCGCGATCGGACGGACGGACTCCGCACTGACGGAAGAACCGCTTCCGGCGATCCAGTCCGATGAAGTCACGCAATCCCCGGGCGACGATGAGGCAACGGAAGCAGAAACCGCGGAAAGCGAGGCGATCACGGAACCCGTGGTCACCCTTCCCGTTGCGCGACAGGTTGAACGGCGCGAGGACCCCCCGGATGAGCCGGTTCAGGTCGCGTCAGCACCCGAAAACGAAGACGGCGCCACGAACGGGGACGGCGGAACCGTTCCGGTTGCGGATCAGA
Organism: Paracoccaceae bacterium; assembly: GCA_026707935.1. Taxonomy (GTDB): domain Bacteria; phylum Pseudomonadota; class Alphaproteobacteria; order Rhodobacterales; family Rhodobacteraceae; genus JAPPHA01. The sequence continues at coordinate 8,970 of JAPOVX010000194.1, read as the reverse complement.
GGGTCCGAAACCAGGTCCCCATGACGGTTGCAAGGCTTCTCGTACCGGTTGAAGGACAGATTGCTCGTCCCTACTCCGGGAGTCCTGGCGGGAACCACGGAATTGATTTCAGTGTCACGGCGGGGGCATCGGTCCGTGCCTCCGACGACGGTTCGGTCGTTCTCGTCTCACCCTCGGAAACCCATACGACCATTGTTTTGATCCGACATGACGACAATCTGTACACTGTCTACAGCCGGATTACGGGTGTTATGGTGAAAAAGGGAGATCGTGTATCCAGGGGCCAGATCGTGGGCCGGGTCGTTGAAGGTTCGCCTTCACTGTTCCACTTCCAGGTCAGGCAGGGCACCGAGAGCGTCGACCCTGTGCCCTTTCTTTACGGCGAAACGCGGTAGCCATTCGAGCGCCGCAGGCGACCGTTTCCGACGTTTCGTTCCTGGAGCGAAACCATGCAGATGCAGCGGCCGTTACCGTTGCCGGAGGGTGCGCGTGAATTCGGGCTTTGTATAACGGCCAGAAAAGACATAAATACATGCAACGGGATCAAGTGAGGAAGTTGAGAACTTCCTGCCCGCCACAAGACGACAGGAGGAATTGATGCTTCCCATCATGCCTGGCCTCATTCAGAATATCGGGCTTCCCGGCCTTTTGCTGATCACGATCGTGGTCCTGATACTGTTTGGCCGCGGAAAGATATCTTCGCTGATGGGCGAAGTCGGAAAAGGCATTACCGCGTTCAAGCGGGGCGTCAAGGAAGGCAAGGACGAGATTGACGGTGCGATCGAGGATGCGTCCGGCGACACCGTCGAAGTCAAGCCTGAGAAGAAACGGGATACGTCCGGCGAGAGTTGAGCGCGGCTGTGAAAGGACTGCCTGACTGTGTTCGATATAGGCTGGTCGGAACTGCTCGTCGTTGGCGTCGTCGCCCTGATCGTTGTTGGCCCGAAAGAGCTTCCCAGGTTGTTCAGGACCGTTGGCCAGTTCGTCGGGAAGGCGCGCGGCATGGCCAGGGAGTTCCAGCGTGCGATGGACCGAGCCGCTGACGAAGCAGGCGTGAAAGACGTCAAGGAGACGTTTCAGGAGGCCAGCAAGACGACGAGTTTCGGATTCGATGACATCCGGAAAACCCTGAACTCATCGACACTTCCGGACCAGAAGAAACCCAAGCCGGTCGACGCTGCGCGCGAGCATGCCGAACGGATGAAAGACAGGGGCGAGATCAAGGGCAACGGTTCGGAGAATTCAATAGCCCCGACGGAAGAGCCGGCCCCGCAATCCGCCGCACCCGGAAAGCCGAACGATGGCAAGGACGCTCCGCCGGCAGCCGGCGCAACCGTGTCCCCCGATGCCGATGCAAATGCTGCGTCCGCCAGTACTTCCCCGACCGGCGAAGACGTCATTCAATCAGATCCAGGTTGTTCCACCGAAGAGCCGGCTGACGCCGGGACCTCTGACCGGGTTGGCTGAGGAATCTTCATCGGATGAGCGAAGAAGATATCAACGCCTCCGCAGCCCCCCTGATCGAGCACCTCGCGGAACTGCGAACGCGATTGATTCGTTCGGTCCTCGCGTTCGTCGCGGGGATGCTCATCTGTTTCGCGTTTTCAGAAACGCTTCTCGATTTCCTCGTTGAGCCGATCGCGGAAATCCTTCGTTCGCGGGGCCAGGATCCTCAACTGATTTTCACGGCGCCGCAGGAAAAGTTCTTCGTCCTTTTCCGTATTTCCGTGGTCATGGGGCTTGGCCTGTCCTTTCCGGTGATTGCGCACCAGCTCTGGCGATTCGTCGCGCCCGGCCTGTACCGCAACGAAAAGCGCGCATTCCTGCCGTTCATCATTGCCTCTCCGGCGCTGTTTCTGGCGGGCGCCGCCTTCACGCACTACATCGTGACGCCGCTCGCCATGAATTTCTTCATCGGGTTTTCCGACGTCATCCCGACGATTACCGAGATCCTGTCCAACAGCAGCGGAGGATTGGTCGTTCCCGTGGAGAGGCCCGACCCGGATAGCGAACTTTCGACCGTATTCCTTGGTTCGGTCAGGGAGTCCCTGGACATCACCCTCAAGTTCATCTTCGCCTTCGGGATCTGCTTCCAGTTGCCTGTTCTCATGACATTGCTCGGGATGGCCGAACTGGTTTCGGCAGAAGGCATGAAGCGAATGCGCAAGTACGCGGTCGTCGGCATACTCTGCCTCGCAGCGGTCATCACGCCACCCGACGTCATTACGCAGGTCATATTGTTCACCGCGGTTTACGCACTCTACGAGGTTTCGATCCAGCTCGTGGCCACGGTCGAACGCCGGCGGATTGCGCGGCTGAGGGCCGCCGGGCTGTACGACGAAGAAGACGATTCCGACGCGGAGAAGATTCTGTGAGCAGGCAACTGCTCTCGCGCATTGCCGAGGCGATCGAGAGACTGGGTCCGCAATCGCCCGATATTCCGGACCTTTCCGCCTGTGACGCCTTTGTCTGGCACGTAGACCCCGAACGGCTCGACCCCGTACCTTTCGTCAACCGCATCGATCTCGGCCTGCTCGTGGGGATCGACCGCGCGCGCGACACCCTGCTCGCGAACACGCGCCAATTCGCGAACGGACATTCGGCGAACAATGCGCTGGTCTGGGGTGCACGCGGTATGGGCAAGTCCTCCCTGGTCAAGGCGGTACACAAGGTCGTGTCGGCCGAATCACCGCTGTGTCTCATTGAAATCCAGCGCGAAGACCTGCCCTCGATCGGGCGCTTGATGCATTTGCTCCGGGGCCCGGAACAACGGTTCCTGTTGTTCTGCGACGATCTCAGCTTCGGTTACGAGGATAATCACTACAAATCGTTGAAGGCCATTCTCGACGGGGGAATCGAGGGACGGCCCGACAACGTCCTGTTTTACGCAACCTCGAATCGCCGGCACCTGATGCCCAGGGACATGATCGAAAACGAACGCTCGACCGCGATTTCACCGTCCGAGGCCGTCGACGAAAAGGTGTCGCTTTCGGATCGTTTCGGACTTTGGCTCGGGGTCCATCCATGCAGCCAGGATCAGTATCTTGCCATGATTCGACGATACTGCAACGCGTACCGGGTCGAGATTTCAGACGAGACACTGCGGACCGAGGCGATCGAGTGGCAGCGAACGCGAGGCAGCCGGTCAGGGAGAGTCGCCTGGCAGTATTTTTGCGACCTGGCGGGGCGAAAAGGGATATCGGTCAACTGAGGGCCACCGAGGATCGGGAAAACGGTCTTCCCCGCGATGCGTACCGCCGTTCCTTTTCAGGGCGAATCCTCGACCTTCGTGAAAGCGGGCGCATACTCGATGTGCGATCCGCTGAATGCGGTCCTGGTCAGGGCCAGCCCCATGAGGTTTGGCCCCGCGTACCTGCACGACATGCGTCTCACGGCCTCCCGGCTGAAACCGAAGCGTCGGTAGTACGATGGATCGCCCAACACGATCGCGGCTTCCCAGGCGTCTGCCTTTGCGTGTTCGAGGCCTGCCCTGATCAGCGCTGCGGCAATTCCCTGGCGACGACGCGGTGCGGTGACGGCGACCGGTCCAAGGGCGAGAGTACCGGCGGGCGCCGGCATTCTCGAAAAAAGCGCGTGGCCAACGACCCCTGTTCGTTCCGAAGCGACAAGCGAATACACGACATCGTCATCCTCGCGCAGCATTTGCACGAGGTGAGCTTCGAGCGCGGTCGGGAAGGCTGCAAGCAGAAGTTCTTCGATTCCGTCCCGGTCGCGATCAGTTTCGAGCCGCAATTGAAAGCCGGCCATCGCGCAGTTCTCTCCCGGATTTCGACTTGCCCGGCTTCAAGAGTGAACCGGTCCGTTGCGTTTGACCTGGCCCCTCGTTCGCCATTGATCTTGTCGCTGTTCGCGGACCTCGGCGATCGAGTCCGGTTCCGGACGTGCCGGCCGGCTTTGCGACTCCTTCGGATATACATTGCCGCGTGACCCCTGAAACGACGCCCGGTCATTTCATCAGGTGCATGAATCAACTCCTTGCGAAAACCAGGCAACGGTCCCGCCGCAGCGAAAGCCATAGAGGGGTGCCTTTTCTTGGCATGAAGATACCGGGGACAGATGCCTTCAGGACAACACTCCTGAATTCCATCTCGAGATCGACGACGCTGTGTCCGCCCAGGAAACGGGCCTGCTGCACGATTCCCCGTGCCGGGACGCCTTCCTCGACCGTCGGATTGGGCCCCCGGCCATTCCTGTCAAAATCCAGCCTCAAGTGGTGGGGCCTGATCACGATATCGACATCGATGCCCGGCTCGGTTCCCGGAGCCAAGAAAGGGCCGAACGGAGTTTCGACCAGCGCGCCATTCGACTTTCCGGAAATGACGTTGATCTGCGAAAAGAACTCGGCCGCCGCCTTGTCGACCGGAACGTTGTAGATATTGTTGGGCGCTCCGGTCTGTACAATGCGGCCCGAACGCATCAGGGCAATCTGGTCGGCCAGCAGCATTGCTTCCTCGGGTTCATGGGTGATCAGCATCCCGGTTGTGCCTTCTTCCTTGAGGAGGGCCACCGTCGCACTCCGCACTTCATCGCGCAATCTGCCGTCGAGATCAGAAAACGGCTCATCCATCAGCAGGATTCGCGGCGCAGGCGCCAGGGCACGTGCGAGCGCGACACGCTGCTGCTCTCCGCCCGACAATTGGTCCGGGTATTTCTTGCCGATCCCGTCCAGATTGACGCGACGAAGCATGTCCTCGACCCGGGCTGCCCTGTCATGTCTCCGTCCACGAAGGCCGAACGCGATGTTTTCCGCGACGTTGAGATGCGGAAAGAGCGCGAAGTCCTGAAACATGAGACCGATGTTCCGGTGTTCGGGCGCAACGTGCAACCGGTCGTCGGAAACGATGACCCCGTCCATCAGGACCTGGCCTGAAGTCTGGCGGTCTACACCTGCCGCGATCCGGAGCAGGGTCGACTTTCCACAGCCCGACGAACCGAGAAGGCATGTCAAGTCACCTCGCCGCAAACCGACCCTGGCACGGTCGACGGCCGTTACGCGGCCGAATCGCCGGGTTACATCCCGGATCTCGAGAATGACTTCGTCTTCAGCCACGAACACTGCCCGTACGCATTACCCGACCAAACAAGTCGGTTACT
>JAPOVX010000194.1:0-3845 GCA_026707935.1 Paracoccaceae bacterium | reverse complement strand
TAGCAACAAAGAACCGTTGTCGCAAGACCTCCAGGACGATCCCGGAAAATCCCAGACATCGCGGTTTCAGCCGATTCGAGCTTCGTAACCGTTGGTTTTCGTATTGCGCCGGATCGAGGTCCGGCAACAGTTCCGGCGTGCTGGCACCTTTGGGCAGATGACGAATTTCGAGAGACCGCATGCCGGTCGGAAGGACCGGGCTCGGTACCTCCCATTCCGTGTCCGTCAAGTCGTTCGCCAGACGACTTTGACCCCAATCAGAGCCGATCCGATTCAACGCGCTAGAACGGTTCGAGGAAAATGGGTACAGAATCCTGGTTGCAAATCAAGGGATCGAACAAGGGAAGATAGCCAATGCTCGATCAGGATGACACGTACCGACCTGTTTGGCTGGATGGCAGGGACTGCGACGTCGATGCATTCAGGCGCCACATCACGCAGGAAACGCGGGCCAGGGACTATCCGCACGCTATCGAGATTGCGGGCAACATCCCGGTCTACGACGGCGGCGCGATGCGGCGGGCGATGACCGACGAACCGCAGGCCCGGTCCGTGATGGCGGAATGGAACCGGTCGTTCCAGTCCGGGCCCGGAATTGTCACCATTCGCGGCGGTTATGACGACCTCGGTCTGATCGACGCGGTGACGGCGGAGTTGAACGCGATCATTGCCGAAGAGGAAGCCGGCAACACCGGCAAAGGCGACCATTTCGCCGCCGCGGGGGCCAACAGCCGGGTCTGGAACTCCCACGAGAAGCTCTGCATCCGTGCACCCGAACTCTTTGCACGCTACAACGCCAACGAACTGACCCGGCGGGCAAGCGAGAGCTGGCTCGGTTCCGGCTACCAGATTACGATGCAGGTCAATGTCGTTCGTCCTGGCGGAAAGGCCCAGACTGCTCACCGCGACTACCACATGGGTTTCCAGGACGTGGAGACGCTCAAGGACTACCCTGCCTCGCAGCACACGCTGTCGGCATCGCTGACACTGCAGGGCGCAATCGCGCACAGCGACATGCCGCTCGACAGCGGACCGACGAAGCTGCTGCCCTATTCGCAGAGTTACCTGCCGGGCTACATCGCGGTGCTGCTACCGGAATTCCGCGCCTGTTTCGAGGACTCTTGCGTGCAACTCCCGCTTGAAAAGGGCGACATGCTGTTCTTCAACCCCGCCACGTTCCACGCGGCGGGCGCGAACCGGACAACCGACGTTCAACGGTTCGCGAACCTGATGCAGGTCGGATCGGCATACGGGCGATCGATCGAGATCGTCGACCGCAGCCGCATCACGCTCGCAATCTACGATGACCTGAAGAGACTCCTGGAAACCGGGGCGATCACGGCGCGCGAAGCCGACAATGTGGTCGCAGCGTCGGCGGAAGGCTATCCCTTCCCGGCCAACCTCGACAACGACTCGCCGCTCTCCGGCATGGCTCCTCCCAGTCAGCAGGACGTACTGCGCCAGGCATTGGCCGAAGGCTGGACGTTGATGCGGCTGAAACAGGAAATTTCGGATCAGAATGGCCGCAAGCGGTCTCACTGATCGGAAGCAGGCGGCGCCGATACCGCGTCCGCCACGTCATACCATACGGGTGCGGCACCCCTTTCGAAATAAAAAAACCTTTTCACCACCGACCAAAGCGACAGACAGACTGCTGAGTGAAGATTGCGCCAACAAGGAAAAACACGCCTTTCCACGGCGCACTCGGGGCACAGGCTTGAAGCACAGTACAGCAAGCGGCACTGCCCCCGCCAAAGTTGCCGACGCCGAACGCGGTCTTCGCATCGAAAATACGCGTTTTCGAAACTGGTCCGCTGCGCGAAAACCAGTCTCTCATATGGTCGAGACCACGGCGCCCCCATCCAGTAGGATGTTCTGCCCGACGATAAAGCCGGCGTGCATCGAACAGAGAAACGCGCAGGCAGCCCCGAACTCCGCAGTCGTTCCGTAGCGGCCAACGGGAATCGTCGCGCATCTTTCGGCCTTGGCCTCGTCCACGGATATTCCCTTCGCGACCGCAACATCCGTGTCGAGAGACACCGCCCTGTCGGTTGCATGAATTCCAGGCAGGAGATTGTTGATCGTGACTCCGGAACCCGCGACCTGTCGCGACGTGCCGGCGACGTAGCCGGTCAGCCCGGTACGGGCAGCGTTCGACAGCCCGAGCACCGGAATCGGCGCTTTCACCGACTGGGACGTGATGTTCACCACCCTGCCCCATTTCCGCTCCATCATGCCGGGCAGGCAGCGTGTCATCATGTCAATCGCGGACAACATGTTCGCATCGAGTGCCGTGATAAAGTCGTCACGAGTCCAGTCATTCCACATTCCCGGTGGCGGTCCTCCGGCGTTGTTGACCAGAATGTCAGGAGCGCCCGCGGATTCCAGAACCGCGGCACGGCCTTCCTCCGTCGATATGTCGGATGCGACCGGCGTCACATCTACATCGTAGGTCTTCCTGATCTCGTCGGCAGTTCGTTCGAGGGTTTCGCGCGTCCTCGAATTGATAATCAATTCAACGCCTGCTTCAGCCAGCGCCACTGCACATCCTCGTCCGAGGCCCTTCGACGCCGCACAGACAATTGCGCGTTTACCCCGTATACCCAAGTCCATCTCGATCTCCCGTGAACTGAAAAGCTCGACGTCAACTGCCGTCGAAGGCCGAATAATCATGGCGTCGCCTCGAACGCAAGTTCCGAGGCCCTGGTCGGGCGTGAGTTGCGTTTCGCCTGGGATCGACCATTCGTTCCCTTTCATGGCAACATGCGGAATCCCGGCCCGTCATGAAAGGTGGCCCGTGAAGACATCTTGTGGGCAGGCCGGGCCCTTGATGAAGTTTCCCTCGGGATGAAACGCTGACGATGCATGGATTCGCCCGCAGAATCGAATCGCAAACTGTCCGGCAGTCCGAATGCCCGCACGAGCGGATTGAAGATCGGGGCATTCTGATCTCGGCCCGGTATCGATCTCACCTAGCGCGGCCTCCGCTTCAAGGAAGACTGTTCGTCACCTGGCGCAAAGACGCAGGCTGCGTCATCGGAAATCTAATGACCAACGGGCGGAATGGCACGGCCTGCCATGAGCGTTCAGGTCCTGTCTTTCCATGGACTCGCCTGGTTGAATCCAGCAGTACGCTGTTTCATTTCCGGATCGCGGCCATGAGGAAAAGACCCGGGCAAAAAATTGTCAAATTCACTGCCAATAGTGTTAAGAACCGCCCGCCCATCGCAGGCAATTTGGGCATCGGTGTTCGGAGGTAACAGGCATGTCGGAGGCAATACCGATCTCGGCCGGCTATGAACCGGATCCTTCACGCTCAAGCTCGTTGCATTCGAACGCATACACCGATGTGTTCTGGTTCGACGCGGACCTCGAGTCCATCGTGGCAAGAACGTGGCAATGGGTGTGCCATGTCGAAAAGACACGGGAGCGCGGATCATACGTGACCGTGGAAATCGCGGGCAATCCCGTTGCTGTCGTGCGCGGAAGAGACGGCGTCCTCAGGGCATTCTACAATGTCTGCAAGCATCGTGCTCACGAGCTCTTGTCCGGCGAGGGAAACACGACCCGGATCATGTGCCCATACCACGCATGGGTGTACAAACTCGATGGTCAACTCGTCCGTGCACCCCATACCGAACACCTCCACGATTTCGACATTGGCGCCATCAGTTTGGACGAGATTCAGGTTGAGGAGTTCTGCGGGTTCGTGTTTGTCAATCTCGACACGACGGCCGCTCCATTGTCCGAGCAATCCGGAAATCTCGAAACCGAAGTTCGCCATTGGGCACCGGACATAGAACAGCTCACGTTTGGCCACCGCCTGACCTACGACATCAAGTCCA
>JAPOVX010000170.1 GCA_026707935.1 Paracoccaceae bacterium | reverse complement strand
GCATCACGGTGGTCGACGACCATACGATCGTCTTTGAAACGGCAGTCCCGAACGGAAATTTCTTTGACAGGGTTGGCAAGGTCTACATCCTTCCGGCGCATCTTTTTGAAGGCAGGCCAATAGAGGATGTGCTGACGGAGGACTGGTGGTCGCCCGAGATGAGAGTGGGCACTGGCCCATTCGTGTTCGAGGAATATGTCGAGGGACAGTTCGCATCCGTGACCGCGAATGAGGATTACTGGGCCGGCCGGCCGTATCTGGACCGGATCGTGCTGCGGTTTTTTGATGAGTATGAAACCGGATCGCTTGCTTTTGAAAAGGGGGAGGCGGACCAGCTGGATGGTCTCACTTCCCAGGATGTTACGCGATATGCCGAGACGAATCCCGAGGGCTATGTTTTCCTGCGCGGAAACCCCCTGGCCGCAAACTACATCAACGTCGCCGACCATCCTGCCCTGAAGGACAAAAGGGTCCGCCAGGCGATTTCATTTGCCATCAACCGTCAGCAGCTGATCGATCTCCTGATTCCCTACGGGATGAGGGCTGCCATTTATTCCGTGTTGCCTGAAGACCATCACCTGTTCAATCCCGATGCCGCGGCCTATCCTTTCGACCCGGACCGGGCGAGGGAACTTCTGGCCGAGGCGAACTGGGATCCGGACCAGTCCGTGGAGCTGGCGACATACTACGAGCACCAGGACGCTCTTGACTGGCTGGCTTTCATCCAGAAGCAGCTTGGCGATGTGGGCATGAAGACCACTATTCGGGCGATGAAATGGCCGGACATGGAAAAAGCCGGCGAGGCGGGCGAGCTTGAGCTGTGGCTCACCGGGTATTCGAAAGATGTGGTCAGCAATCACCTGGCATATTTCGGCACTGGCGGCGCGTGGAATTACGGCGAGTACAACAATCCCGAGTATGAAGAACTCTTGAGGTCGGCAGGCCGCGCCGGCGGAGAGGAACAGCGGCAGATCTTTATGAAAATGCAGGAGATCTTCAACGTAGAGCTGCCCGGGATACCGATTTGGAACATCACCACTTTCGTTCTGGTGAAACCGCAGTTCTGCGGTGTTGTCGAGCAGTTTTCCGACCAGCATTTCACGTACCTGAACGAAAACAACATCTACATGTGCGAGGGCGCGACGGGGACAGTCTCGGTCCGGCCCGGAGCTCCGGCCAGTCTCGAGCATCCCGGCTACGTCCTGGACAGCCAGTAGAATGGATCGGGCAGCAGCGGGTGACGTTGCTGCCCCTTCCCGCCCGGTTGGTCATGCCGGGACTGGGCGGTGATTGACTGGCGGGTCACTGCACACACAGCGACTGCACTTTCGCGGCACTGACCTGACATCGTGATTCCGAACTGTTTGCCTGAGCCGTGGGGCCCGCGGGTTTCTGGCGGGACGCGGCTTGCAAAATGCAGAGCGCCTGCCGTCCAATGCGGCGTCCACAACCAGCCTTTTCCCGCAGAGTCACCCGACTCACCCGCTATGATCCGGGCGCGAACGGCGCTCGCGAGATACCGGGGAACCTCCTGCGCCCGACGGCATCGCGCAAAATGAGCCATGCCTCCTCTTCTTTAGACCATCCGTTGTCCGCCGCGCGCAACCGCCGCCAAGTCTTCGCGTCATCACCCATGAGTTGCTCGACAAGCTGAAAGGCAACGCCTCAGCCGACTGGCAGCGCCGCGAACCTGTGCGTCCGAATGCGCGTTCTGGTCAAGCGCATCCTTCGCAAACGCGGCTATCCGCGCGGCCACCAGGACGCCGCCGCACAGACTATCCTGCAACGGGCTGAGGCGCTTTCCGTACGTTGGGCAGCGCAGGCAGACCAACCAGTCCATCAAACGGCATGTTCGTCGATTTCCCTTGTCAATGCTGGAACGCGAACCTTGACTGATCGTGTCCTGTTCCCGCACATGCACACGCCAACAGACTCGGCGGATCCGTCCGCTGTTTCATGGTCAATGATTGAAACAGCGAAGCAATGAGAACTGAACGCGTGAACATGAAGGTATTGTTTGTCTTTGCGGTTTCCGGGGCAAGCGGCGCCAAATGCCGAACATCCGAAATCCGGACGCATTCTTGACTGATTTGCCGGGTTCATGTCAACGTTCGAATCTGGCGAGATGATTCACAAACTTGGGATTGAGCCATGGACACCCGACAGACCGTAAGTGATCTTCGCTATGCGTTAAGCGACACCGAGGTGGGTGCCTATCACCGTGACGGGATAATCGGCCCGTTCACGCTGATGTCACCGGAGGAGATGGAGGAGGAACGGTTCATCATAGATCGCGAAATCGTGGCGCCGGCCGGGAACGACGACGACCCCGATATGCATTTTCACGACCGCCATCTCGACCATGAATCCGTTTGCAGGATCTGCCGGCGCCCGGAACTCGTCGAGAGGGTATCGTCTTTGCTGGGCCCGGATGTGTTGATCTGGCGTTCCAACTTTCAAGTGAAGAAACCGGCCGCGGTAGCGGTCGGGGATGCAAAGAAATACACGAGGGTGCCGTGGCACCAGGACGGCGCATACTACGACCTCCAGCCGCATGTTTTGGTGTCTGCCTGGATCGCCATCACGGAATCGACCGAGGAAAATGGCTGTTTGAAGGTGGTCGCTGGTTCGCACTTGCAGACATTCGATCACGACATAGACCCGGGGAAGTACGAGTTCGAACGCTCGATTCCGGATGACGCGATCGACCACAACTCGGTACGCGCGTTTGTCATGCGTCCCGGGGAGTTCGTGCTGTTCAACGAGAACACCGTGCACTCCTCGGGCCCCAATCATACGTCGCAACCACGTATCGGACTGACGCCACGCATCAGCGTGCCATTTGTCCGAGTAACCGGCAATCCTCGCTACGCCGGCGGCGACTGGGCCGACCGGGCCCGCGACGCGCCCGATGAACTGCGCAAAGTGGCGATGCTGCGCGGCCACGACTATACTGGCCGGCAACGGGTCGTTCCCCTTCCCTGTGGAGAAAGCTGACGACGGGGCTGGCCGCCGCCAACGTCACACAAGTGGCATCGGCCGGATTGAACCTGCGCACACACACATGTGAGATTCCGCATGCGACGGTTTCCGCACGTGTGTTACCGAAACGATGGCGCAGCCCTAACGGAGGGTGCGACGGCCCCCGCTCCCGAAAATCCCATATGTTTGCGAGCAGGCACAGAAAATAATTCCCAACGAAAGACCCTGCGCCATCGTCGGAGCGTAGTGCATGAGCGCAAACAGCGAGGCTCCGTATGTGGAAACCATTGCTGGCATCGATTCCGGAATGCTGCAAGAATTGGTAACTGCTCACCTCTTTTTCCCTGTGGTCTGCGGGTCGTGCATCTTGATCATGTCGGCGGCCTTTTCGGCGAGGGCGATCTGGAGGGCCACGAGGGGATTGTATCCGAGCGCGGCCATTGAACTCAGGTAGCTTGAGATTCTGCACCAGGCCTCGGCGCAGAACCGGTTTCGGAAGCATCCCGAGACCCTTGTATTGACCTTCGCCGCCCTGGTTTTCTGTTCGTCGGCCGGGAGATTGTCCGCGTTCTCGAGCTAATCGGCATGGAGGCCGCACTCCACGCAATCGAAGACGATGCCAACACCGGGTCGGAGGCGGTTCGCCGGCATGAGATCGCGCTCAAGCGCGCGCATTACGAAGCCATCGCGCGTGTCAGGAGTACAATGCCGTCGATCCGGGGAACCGGATGGTGGCTGGCGAACTGGAGCGCCGGTGGAACGAACGCCTGATTGCGGCGCAGGCAGTCGAGTCCGCCCTGGAGCATGCGCGCGCGGCCCATGCGGACATGAGGATGGACGAATAGAAATGGGAAGCATGTCTGCATCTCGGCGCCGATCTTGAGCGGGCATGGAACCATGAAGGTGTCACGGTGAAAACCCGCAAACGCAGACTCTGCGCCGCGGTTGAGGAAGTCATTGCCTGGGTCGAGGACCGGCGAGCCCGGCTGCTGCTGCATTGGCGCGGCGGCGGCCATACGGAACTGTTCGTTTCCTGGAGAGCGTCCAGGCAGCATCGCTATGTGACCGATGCCGGGACCGGAGCCCCGATCACGGCACTGGCGCGACAGATGCCGGATTGGGCGATCGCGGCGCTGCTGAACCGGCTGGGACGGCGCACCGGCAAGGGCAACAGCTCGAGGGAGGCGAATGTCCGCGGTTTCCACAACAAGCGCAGCATCCCGGTCTACCGGGAAGGCGAGCGGCAGGAGCGCAGCGAAATGACCCTGAGCGAGGCTGCTACGGCCCTGAGTCCTCGCTTCGAATCCATTTTGCCTCACAATTCAAGCGTGTTGTTTACTGCGCTTTCCTGCGAGCACGTGTTCCCGAGCTTCCGATTCATTAAATCCCCTCCCCGAGAATTGGAGTTTCCGAACCACTCTCAGGGTCAGATCCGTCCTGCCTGCGGCCCGGTCATCCGATACTGCAACGGTCCCTTGGCCAGCATGTTGCACCGATGTCGCGCCAGACGGGGCAGTGCCTCACAACATCGAACGCCGAGAAGGGGCCAGAATCACGGCCTCACAATCCACTGCTGGAACCGCATGTCTGCTTCTGAACACCCGGAGAATCCGAGATCGCGTGACATGAAGGGACCTGCAGAACGGCTGTCGACTCCGACGCTCAGACACTCTGTATCGTCAAGCGACGGACGGATTGTCAAGGAGTCGGGATCGTAGATAAACCTTTGTGCACTGGCCGCCGCATCGCAATCAACCAGACCGAGCGGTTCAGACGGATCGTCCGGATGCAGGTATGCCATGCATTTTCCTTCGAAGGCGACCGATCTGATTTGGCCAGTGGTCTCGGAAATTCGAAACTGCACGTCTCCGCCCCGTGGCTTGCACGAGTGGGCATGCAGGCGGTCGGACAACCCGCGTCCAATTGTATCGATGCACCATCCGAGGCCATCAACCTCGTCCAGGTTGTCCGCCAGGAATATGACAGGTGGCGGTGTTCGGAGGTCAGGAGGAGCGGCACTTGCCGCAGTGGCTGCGACAAGCGATATCGCCGCCGCAGACGCGAATTCTTGTAAGCGGTGCATGTGTCCCTCGATTACATTCATGATATCCGTTTTGAACTTATACGCATTTGGGCGGATAGTCCGTCGCAAAACTCCTTTTTGGCAGGTGCCATCCTTGTCCGGGGCAGACAGCGCGTCGTGGGTCGCTGCATCAGCGATAACGGGAATCCCAACCGGTTCGCGCTTTCCAGGGGAATTCAAACCGTCAACACCGGTCGAATAATCAAACCGAAAACGCCGGAATAAAACCGGGCCAACGTCCCGGCCTCATTCATTCGCAACTTCGCGACGTGGGATAGTCCTGGCTGCCACAAGAGGGCACTTGTGGCAGCATATTCGCATGTTAATCTGATGATCGGGTTGTCATTTCATTACTGCCGAACACAAGGGGGACAGCATGCAGGACGAACAGCAGGACACGATTGTCGCGGTCGTAGGCTGCGGATTCTACGGCCAGAACCACCTCCACGCCTGGAAGGACCTTGCCCGGGCGGGCGCCAAACTGTCCGCCGTCTGCGATCTTGACGCCGGGAAGGCGCGGGCCGCAGGCGAGACCTTCTGCGCACGCTGGTACACTGACATCGACGACATGCTCTCACGGGAGCATATCGATCTCCTCGACATCCCGACACAGATGCGCAGCCACCGCGCCCTTGCGGCACGGGCAGCCGACAGGGGAATCGCCGCAATCGTCCAGAAACCGCTGGCGCCGGATGGCGAGGAGGCAGCGGCGATCGTCCGCCACGCTGCCAACTGCAATGCCTGGCTGGCAGTGCACGAGAACTTTCGCTTCAGCACCGTCATGCTCCGAATCAAGTCACTTCTCGACTCGGGCGCCATAGGCGCACCGGGTTGGGCACGGCTGTCCTTCCGGACCGACTACGACATCTACACCGGCCAGCCTTATCTCTTGAAGGAAGAGCGGTTTGTGATCCTCGACAACGGCATTCACATCCTGGACCTCGCGCGGTTCTTTCTGGGCGAGGTCGAGCGAATCACCTGCGAAACCCAGCGCCGGAACCCGCGGGTGTCAGGTGACGATACCGCGACCATGCTGCTGCGGCATGAGTCGGGAGCCGTGTCCGTGGTCGAAACCACGTACGAGGCGCACCGCGTCCCCGACCCCTTCCCCGCCACCATCGTCGAGATCGAAGGATCGAAAGGCTCTATCCTTCTCGACCACGAGGACAACATGACGGTGACATCGGAGGGTCGGGTGCGGAGCGAACACATTGGCTCGCCACTCCTGTCATGGACCAGCCGGCCCTGGCACGGCTCGCAGGAGGCGGTCCTCAATGCCAATGCCCATTTCCTCGAAGCCTTTCGTGCCGGCCGGCCAGCGGCGACCTCAGGCGCCGATAACCTGAAGACGTTTGCACTTGTGGAAGCCGCCTATCTCTCGGCCCAGACGCATGAGACCGTCCAACCGCAACCCGCCTGAACCCGTGCCGCCAACGATTGATCACCTGAAATAATTCGGAACCGCGTACCCCGATTCCACCACGGTCCGCCTCGCGGCGGGGCGACTTTCGGCGGAGTTCTTCGAGGAAAAGCTGAGGACCGTCCTCTGAGACGGGGTGGAGGTGCTTCGAAGCATTGCGTTCGTCGCAAGGGACCGGGGCAACCTGCGGGCCGCGATTTCGAAACCGGGGCGCTAGCGAACTTGGCTGGCAGCACGCGCCCATCCTAACAGAAGAGTGTCATTCACTCCCGTCGACATGGTCCTTTGCAGAGCCGTTGTCGGCGGGCACCACACATCAATTGCCGGCCCGACTTGTCGAACCCTACTTCGTGGGGGTTCGTGTCTCACGGTGTCGGTTCCTCCATTCAGTTAGCGAGACCCGTGACGTACCGATCCTGCCGCAAGTTCGAGTTCCGTCGGAATCTGGTTTTTATGAAAATCCACGGTTACTCTGGCAACACGGTTACTCTGGCAATGCATTACACTGGTTTATGGAATTTGAGTGGGATGAAGAAAAAACCAAAGCAACATCGCCATGCATGGTGTGAGCCTTGTCGACGCAAAACGCATCTTTGAGTGCTTCACCCTTGATGTTGTCGATGATCGCTATGACTACGGCGAAGAGCGGGTCATCAGCCTTGGTATTGCGGGCGGTGTCGTAGTCTTGGCTGTTGCACGCACAGAGCGCCGGGGAGCAGGATCATCTCTGCGCGGCCCGCCAAAAAATCCGAGAAGGAACGATATGACGAAGCGGTACGACAAAGCCTTAACCCTGGAGGAGATCGCGGCGATCCCGGATGGTGACATAAACACAGATGACATACCGAAATTGGGTGCGCGATTTTGGGCGAACGCGACGGCGGAGCCACCACGCACCAAGCCCAACATCAGCCTAAGAGTGGATGAGGAGGTTGTGGCTTTCTTCAAAGCCAATAATCCAAATGGTTATACCGCTCGGATGGCAGCAGTTTTGACCGCGTATATGCGGGCGCATCAGTCAAAGTGATGACCATGGGAACCAGGCTACCGCCGCATGAGAAATGATTTTAGTTGTCGCGGCACCCCGTGACCGGAGCAAACCGAAAAATCATTCAAAAACCCGCCAGAAAAAAATTTCGGGTGTTCGGGCGATGGTCCTCCTCAGCGTGGTTCAAACAGCCATGACCATCGGGCCGATTGGGCGGCCAGCAAGTATGTGGACGTGAAAGTGCGGAACTTCCTGTACGCCGTCCCTGCCGGTGTTTGCAATCATCCGATATCCCTTCCCGCCTTCGCCCGGCGAGAGATTCAGTTTTTCGCACACACCCCGAACAGTCTCAAAAAAGCCGACAATCTCTTCATTCGTGGCGGCTGACTGGAAGTGGTCGAAACAGACGTACGGACCCTTTGGAATGACCAGAACATGGACGGGTGCTCGTGGAGAAATGTCCTCGAATGCGAGCGCGTGCCCGGTATCGAGAACAGTCCGGTTCGGAATCTCTCCGCGCAGGATCTTGGCGAAGATATTGTCATTGTCATAATCGTAAGCCATTGGTTGTACTCCTGACACCTGGTTTCTGGAAATCACGTGACGGGTTCAGTTAAAATCCCGTTCGCTTCGTCCCCATGACCCGATATCCCCCCCGGATTTCGGAATCCCGGGAACGGGAAATTCCGGGATTTCCGGGTCCGTGAAAACGCGCCGAACGACGATTCCGGAAGGCGCGTCTTGTCGGTACGGTTCATGCAATTTCCCAATTCACGAATTCAGTTCGCGGTGAACAAGTTCCCGGAGATCCGTCCTTGGTCGTGCCCCGACATGCCTGATCACCTCTCCCGCCGACAGGCACCCCAGGCGGGCGCACAGCTCCGGTTCGAACCCTGCAGTCAATCCGTACAGAAATCCCGCGGCGAACAGGTCACCGGCGCCGGTGACGTCGACAACGGGACCAGGCCGGGCCGACACCCTGCGCAAATTCTTCCCTGAAACGACAACGGCGCCCTCGCTTCCCAGGGTGCAGGCAAGGATCGCCACCTCTTTCCTCGCCTTCTCGACGGCCCGTTCAAGATCGTCGATTCCGTAGAGAGCCTTCAATTCGTGCTGGTTGCAGAACAGGAGATCCACGTCGTCCCTGACCATCCTTCTGAAGGAGGAAAGATGACGTGAAACGCAGTAAGGGTCGGAAAGCGTCAGCGAAACGCATCCCCCTCCAGCCTTGCAGTACTCGATGGCTCTTGCAAACGCGGCGTGGCCGTCAGGGCCATCGAACCGGTATCCCTCAAGATAAATCCAGCCCGTCCGTTCCATCAGCGATCGGTCGATGTCGCGGGAACCTAGTGTCTCGGAGGCGCCGAGATAGGTATTCATGGATCGCTCACCGTCAGGAGTGACCAACACCATGCAGCATCCGGTATCCGTTCCCTCCCCGGGCGGCGTCATCGGAGTCTCGTACTTCACTCCGAGACTCCTGATATCATCGGCAAAAACATGCCCTAGACGATCGTCAACGACCTTGCCGACATAGGCGGTACGACAACCCAAGTCCGCCAGTCCCGCGACCGTATTGGCCGCCGACCCCCCCGACACTTCGCTCGGCGATACCATGACGCGCCGGATGTCGGCAGCCCGATGCCCGTCGATCAGTTGCATCACGCCTTTCCGGACACCGTGCTCGACAAGGAACGACTCCTCGCAGTGGGCAAGAATGTCCACCATCGCGTTCCCGATTCCGACAACCTGGATGTGCCGGGTCACGCGGTCTTGTCCTGGAAACAACACAGGTCATGGATCAAACAATCCGGGCATTCCGGTTTGCGCGCCTTGCACACGTAGCGGCCGTGCAAGATCATCCAGTGATGCGCATGTTGTTGAAACTCGGCGGGAACATGGTCCTCGATCGCCCTTTCGACCGCGGCCACATCCTTGCCTACTGCAACACCCGAACGATTTCCGAAGCGGAAAATATGCGTATCAACCGCTTGCGCAGGGAGGGAAAACCACATGTTCAGAACGACATTTGCGGTCTTTCGTCCGACACCCGGGAGCCCGACCAGCGCGGCTCGTGAAGTAGGAACTTCGCCTCCGTACTCCTTGATCAGGATCTGGCTGAGCCGGATGACGTTCTTTGCTTTCTGCTGATACAACCCGATGGTTCGAATGTATTCGATCAAACCGCTTTCGCCGAGTTGCACCATCTTGTCCGGTGAATCGGCGACCTGAAACAGCGACCGGGTGGCCTTGTTGACGCCAGCGTCTGTCGCCTGTGCCGACAGAACGACGGCGACCAGCAGCGTAAATGCATTCACGTGCTCAAGTTCGCCCTTTGGCTCCGTACGATGCGTCCGGAACCGGGTGAAAACCTCGTGCATTCCATGGTAGTCGAGTTGACGTGACATTCGGCCTGTTTGACACGCGAAAGGTCAGGTTCCAAGTCCGAATGAACTCCGGATTCACATCGGGTTCGAATGCGCAGGATTCGGGTCGATACGGGACGTGAATTCGGCCATTTCCCTCTATGGAGCGTACGATCAGGAACAGTATGAATAAACATGGAGTCAGAACTGATGTCGGAACACTCGTATCACTACCGGCTCATGGCCCGCGCCATCGACCATATCGCCCGAACGGTTGACGAACAGCCAAGGCTTGATGACGTGGCGGAAGCGGTGGGGCTGTCACCTGCGCATTTCCAGCGTGTCTTCAGCCGTTGGGCCGGGGTCAGCCCAAAGAGATTCCAGCAGTTCGTGACGCTCGGAAACGCCAAGGCCCTGCTGTTGAATCGGCATACGGTGCTTGAGACGGCACTTGCCTCGGGCCTGACCGGATCCGGGCGACTCCACGATCTTTTCCTGACATGGGAAGCCATGAGTCCGGGTGAATTCGCGAACCGCGGATCGGGGTTGACCATTCGCTACGGCTGGTTCGATTCACCTTTCGATGACATGCTCGTCATGGCCACCGATCGCGGGATCTGCGGGGTCGGATTTTCTGCCGAAACCGGTCCCGACGCGGTCTTCAACGACCTTGCCGGACGCTGGCCCGACGCAAGGATCATCAAGGATCCCGGCGCGTTGGCCGAACATGTCGACAGGATTCTCGATGGGTCCGGGCACGTTGACCTGCACCTTCTCGGAGCACCGTTTCAGATCAAGGTCTGGGAAGCGCTCCTGAACATACCATCCGGGCGTGTCACGACGTACTCCTGTGTCGCGAACCACATCGGGTCACCGCGAGCAGCGCGCGCGGTCGGGACCGCGGTCGGGAGAAATCCCGTGAGCTGGCTGATCCCCTGTCACCGGGTCATCAGGCAAACCGGCCAACTCGGCGGTTATCATTGGGGCATGTCGATCAAGCGGGCAATGCTGGCGAGGGAAGCAGCCCGGGACAACCCGGACGAACGCTCATATGTCCACGCGGGGTGACACTGTATATCCGCAGGATTTTTTTGGGGGTGTTCCGCCTCTCGCGCGATGATGCTGCGGACGTGGACCTGGTCGAGCAGCTTCAGGGCCTCGGCAGATGGAAGGCGGTTACCAGCCGGCAAGAGACCATGGAGGTCGAGGACGGTGCCGAGTGCACAGCCGGGAGCATCGAACGGGTGGCCACAATCTTCGGTGCCACCGTCTGGCGGAACCTTGCCGTGACCCTGCTCGGGAGGGACCGCCTCGGTCTGCCGCCTGATGTCCTGTTCATCGACGCGAAGATCCCCGTTCTGGCGACCTCCATCGACCACGAGGGTCGCGGCCCCCCCCTGACACCGTGGCCACGGCGATTCTGATCGCGCCCCGGGACAGTGGAACCATCGATTCGGGGCGCCCCCGGGGGCGAACGTCACGTGGCTCTGGTCCACAACCCTCGCCCGAATGTGTGCCGGGTATCGTCCACTGGCCATGAGTCACGCAAAAGGAGGCAATGGGTGAGAACGGCTCTACCAGCAACATCAAAGGTGGAAGCGTAGGCCTGGACTGGAAGAGGGGCAGACCACAGAGGTCTGCCCCACGTTGTTCGGAATCGTGGCGTTTCCAGGTCCGGGGGAAGGCCTGCGGCGATTCACGCTGCGGGTTTGGGCTTCCCCTCGCTCAGGCCAGATCGAAACGGTCGAGGTTCATCACCTTGTCCCAGGCGGCCACGAAGTCGTCCACAAACCTCTGACCGGAGTCCTCCGATCCATACACTTCCGCGATCGCCCGGAGCTGCGAGTTCGACCCGAAGATGAGGTCGACCCGGGTGCCCGTCCACCTGAGTTCGTCCGTCGCACGATCGCGGCCCTCGAACACGTCCTCCGACTCGGACGCTGCCTGCCACGTCGTACTCATGTCGAGCAGGTTGACGAAGAAGTCGTTGGTGAGCATTTCCGCCCGCTCGGTAAAGACGCCGTCCCGGGTCTGTCCAACGTTCGTGCCCAGGACGCGCATTCCGCCGACGAGTACCGTCATCTCGGGTGCCGTCAGTCCCAGCAGCTGGGCCCGGTCGACCAGGAGTTCTTCCGCTGACACGACGTACCCGCCATTGAGGTAGTTCCGGAACCCGTCTGCTTCGGGTTCGAGCGCGGCGAAGGATTCGACATCGGTTTCCTCTTGCGATGCATCCGCGCGACCCGGGGTGAACGGGACCGTCACGGCATACCCGGCGCTGTTCGCAGCCTGCTCGACAGCCGCGCAACCGCCCAGCACGATGATGTCGGCCAGCGACACCCCCTTTCCATTGGCCCGCGAGCCGTTAAATTCCCGCTGGATTCCCTCGAGGGTTTCCAGAACGGATGCCAAACGGGCGGGCTGGTTGACCTCCCAGTCCTTCTGCGGCGCGAGGCGAATTCGTGCGCCGTTCGCTCCGCCGCGAAGGTCGGAGCCGCGGAAGGTCGAAGCAGAAGCCCAGGCGGTCGAAACCAGTTCGGAGACGGAAAGCCCGGAAGCAAGAATGCTGCCCTTCAGTTCGGAGATATCCCGCTCGTCGATCAACTCGTGCGATGCGGACGGGATGGGGTCCTGCCAGATCAGCTCCTCCTCGGGAACTTCCGGGCCCAGATAGCGCACGCGCGGACCCATGTCGCGGTGGGTCAGCTTGAACCACGCCCGCGCGAAAGCATCCGCGAACGCGTCCGGATTCTCGTGGAAGCGCCGCGCGATCGGTTCGTATATCGGGTCCATCCTCATGGCCATGTCTGCCGTGGTCATCATCGGTGCATGCCGCCGCGACGGATCGTGGGCATCCGGCACGGTGTCCGCGCCCGCGCCGCCTTTCGGCACCCACTGCCAGGCGCCGGCAGGGCTCTTCGTCACTTCCCATTCGTAGCCGAACAGGGTGTCGAAATAGCTGTTGTCCCATGTTGTCGGCGTGGACGTCCACGCGCCCTCGATGCCACTCGTGATCGTATCGCCGCCCTTGCCGCTGCCGAAGCTGTTCTGCCAACCGAGTCCCTGCGCCTCGATGGGGGCGCCCTCGGGTTCGGGGCCGACATGGGCAGGATCGCCGGCGCCGTGAGCTTTTCCGAAGGTGTGGCCGCCAGCGGTGAGCGCGACGGTTTCCTCGTCGTTCATCGCCATCCGGGCAAAAGTCTCGCGGATATCGCGGCCCGAGGCGACCGGGTCAGGTTTGCCGTTCGGTCCTTCCGGATTGACATAGATCAGGCCCATCTGGACGGCAGCCAGAGGAATCTCAAGCTCCCGGTCGCCGGTATAGCGCTTATCCCCGAGCCAAATGTCCTCGGTGCCCCAGTAGATGTCCTCTTCGGGTTCCCAGACGTCCTCGCGCCCGCCGGCGAACCCGAACGTCTTGAACCCCATCGATTCCAGCGCACAGTTGCCGGCCAGGATCATGAGGTCGGCCCAGGAGATCTTCCGGCCATACTTCCGCTTGACAGGCCAGAGCAGCATGCGCGCCTTGTCGAGGTTGCCGTTGTCTGGCCAGCTGTTGAGCGGCGCGAAGCGCTGCGTGCCGGTACGTGCGCCTCCGCGGCCGTCACCGGTCCGGTAAGTGCCGGCACTATGCCACGCCATCCGGATGAAGAGCGGCCCGTAGTGACCGTAGTCGGCCGGCCACCAGTCCTGCGACGTGGTCATCAGTTCGAAAATGTCCTTCTTGACCGAATCGAGGTCGAGGCTCTCGAATTCCTTCGCGTAGTCGAAGTCCCCGCCCATCGGATTGGCCAGGGCAGAATGCTGACGCAAGACGTTGAGCTTCAGCTCGTTCGGCCACCAGTCCCGGTTCGACGTACCGGCACCGGCAGCGTTTTCCCGGGTCCCCTGCGTGACAGGGCATCTCCCTTCGTTCATGATGTCCTCCTTTGCATGTAATGTGTTGTCTCCAGGCGGCACTGGCGATCGCGCCAAGCCGCCTGCCGGTTCCGGCATCGGGTGACAACATTCGAAGCGTGAAAGCACACAGCGGCCGCCGCACCTGCCATGGCTGGTTGGGAGCACTGCCGGCCGATTGCCGCGGACCGCATCCAGTGTGCTGAATCCGTTGACGCCCGTCGTGCGGAGTTGGGGAAGATTGCACCCGCATGGTACCTTTCACCCCGCTTTTCCGTATCGATCCGCTGGATCATCGGAAGGCCTCACGTTCCGGAAGCAGCCCGTTCGGCTGCAAGGGCGAGCGTAGGTGTTTCGTTTCTTCGTGTACAACGATTATTATTTGTTATTACAATCGTATTTGACGAATATTCGCGTCCGGAGCCATTAGATGAAACGCCTGCCCACAATGAAGCAACTTGAGTATCTTACGGCGCTCGCCGACACACGGCACTTCGGGCGCGCGGCCAAGCGATGCAATGTCACACAGTCGACGCTGAGTGCAGGAATCCGCGATCTCGAGTCGGTACTCGGCACCCCGGTTGCAGAGCGTTCGAACCGGCGCGTGTTGATTACGCGTGTTGGTGTTGAGATCGCCGAAAAGGCGAAGGCGTTGCTGCGCGACGCCGAAAAGATCATGGACGTGGCCAGCGCTGGCCGCTCCCCGATGACAGGGGAAATCCACTTGGGCGTCATCCCGACGATCGGCCCGTTTTTCCTGCCACGCATCCTGCCGACGCTGAGAGAGAAGTTTCCGGAATTGACCATATACCTGAGAGAGGAGCAGACGGCCCCGATGCTCGTCCGCCTGGAAGACGGGGAATTGGACACCGTGCTGATCGCACTGCCATGGGAGACCGGCGACCTTGCCGTCGAGGACATCCTTGAAGACGAGTTCCTGTTCGCATGCGACCGGACTCACCCGCTCGCCAACGCTGGTGTGGTGCCGCTCAAGGCGCTTGCCGGGGAACACCTGCTGCTGCTCGAGGAAGGCCATTGTCTGCGCGGCCACGCACTCGACGTTTGCCGCATCGGCGACCGGGGCGCGCGGACGCAGTTCGAGGCGAGCAGTTTGCACACGCTGGTGCAAATGGTCGCAGCGGGTATCGGAGTCACCCTGGTTCCGCAGCTCGCGGTCGACGCTCAAATCGCCCTGGGTACGGATATTTCGCTCTCACGTCTTGCCACACCTGCGTCGCGGCGGATCGGATTGGCCTGGCGCAAGACGTCGCTGAGGGCGGAGGAGTTCCGGTTGCTGGCGGACACACTGCGTAAATCGATGAACATCGCGTGAGATTTTCGCCTCTGTGTTGTCCGCTGTCCGCTCTGGACGCTGCGCAGCCGGCCGCATCCGGATTGTTCCGTTGCTGATCGTCGTCCGGCACACGGCGGAGGAAACCGCGCGGTGCAGGTCGATCGAGCATTTCTCGCCGATGCAGAACCGGGTCGCAGACTGCCATCATGAACCATTATTGCGTTCCGGCCTGATTAAGTTGAGTTCGTTCGTACGATACTGAATTCGGCTTCGAACACGACACTCGCATGCGCTTTTTCGGTCTTTCGGGAATTGGGGCGGCAAAGCCGACGAGCGTACACGACCGTACCTCTGAACGGCTTCCCGCTATGTCAGCCGGGATTACAAGCGGCTGGCCGCGAGCGCATTCGCGACCCTTTCCGAACCCCCTGCGGTTCTCCAGGGTAACTGCGCCGATGTGTTCTTTTTACCGGATTTCCGGTCGGGAAGCTCGTCTGGCACTTGCCGCTGCGCCGCCAGTACGTGGCCTCGGAGCGTATTCGGTTGAACCGTGCACCTCAGACCGGTCCCGACGTGAACTTCAGCGACCATACCGGAGAATGGCCCGAAGAATGGATCGTCCGGGGTCCTGGCCCGTCGGCCAAACCTGTCGGCAGGATTCAGGGGGATCCGGGCATGTCACAACCTATTCCTGCACCGCAACCCACATCGGAAATCCACGCGCGGCACGTGCCGTCGGACCGTAGTCAGAAAAGTCCCGCGAGTTGGCTGACCTCCTGCCACCGAGTCATCGGGCTAACCGAACAACTCGGTGGCTATCACAGGGGTTTGTCGATCAAGCAGGCAATGCAGACGAGGGAGGCCGCCCGGGACCACCTGGACAGACTCATGCGTCCACACGGGGTGATATAGTGTATTTGCTGGAAACTTCGGCAAGAGTGGTCTGCTTCGTGTCCGCGCGATGCCGTGGATGTGAACCCGGTCGGTTTTCACTGACCAGAAGTGAGTGCGGCTTACGAGCGACATAGCGAACGAAATCGTATCCGGACCTCGTCAGCTTGTTTCCGCGAGACCGACATCGGATCAAAGGTCCCGTTTGATCCGCCGAGAGCATGTCCGAATTCAAAAGAGGTATACGAGCGATAATCCATGGCGATCTAACTTATCGGTGGCCTTGGGCAGCCAGAGTGCAGAACGCTTTAGATCCCCGTCCACGGCGTGGGAGTCATCCTTCCCCCGAAACCTTGTCTTTGGCAAATTCAAGCGTGGGACAGAATAGCGTCCTGCAAGCCTTTGACGTGACGAGCCTGTTGTGTCCGCCCGTTCCTCCGGTACGTGACAATCACTGTCACCATCGTGATCGATGTGCAGACGACCAGTTTCCGCTTGTCGTTTCGGGAACAGGTTCACTGTCAATTCATATTTCGAAGCCGTCCTGCGATTCGGAGGGCGTTGCCCTCAACGAGTTCCGCAACGTGTTGGACGATCTTCGTTGACACCCCGGCCTGGTCGGCGACACTTTGAGTCGCCTCTCCTCTGGCCCCAACCATCGCATCGACCAATTCCTGGACCCGGAGCCGAACCTGACGCGCATTGAGTCCTGCGTCAGTGGCGATACGATCCCAGTGCCGCCTGGCAGTATCACCCGGTTTGCGTTTCTTCCCGGCGATTTTCTGGGCGTGATACTGGTTCACATGGTTCCACTGCAGCACGGACGAAACGTCATACAATGGTGCCAGGGTTGGTCCGGCACTCACAATCATGGAATAATTCTTCGCATGCGCGTCGGTGTTGGCGACCAGGATATTGAAAATGACCTGGTCGAGCAATTTCAGTGCATTGACGGAAGAAAGGTGGTTACCCGTCAGCAAGAGACCTTCGAGGTCAATGCCCGGCCTTGTCCCCCGCTCATATTTCTGACCGGGATAGAGCCCGTTGGCCTGCGCGAGGTCTTCCTGATGCAGCCGTTTCACTGACCCGTCCCTGCGCAGGCAACGATCGTATCGGGCAACGGCAAGAGCTCTTCGATTACCGGCAACCATCACAGCGCAATCGACAACCGGTATGCCGACCAGGCGTGCGAGCGAATGGCAGTAAGCCTCGTTCTCGACGATACCCGGAAACCTCGGGTTGTCCGGCTTGATGATGACCGTCGACGGTGCCCCGGTTTTCGGAATGGCCAGTCTATCAGTCGGACCAGGAATTCCGAGTTTTGGTTGTCCATCATCGCCAAGGACTGACAGGGTCGTCTTCTTCTGCCCTCCAGCGAGAGAAAGCCTCACTCCGTCTTCACCCACGAGGAACGGACGCTGTCCCAGGTCATCAAAGTGGCGGCTCAAGGCCTCGCCGTCAGTTCCGAAGCCGTAATGATCCTGAAGCGCCTCGTAACCCCACCGGTCCCGGACGCTCGGTTCCCCGAAGGAAACGGCCCCTGCCGTATCACCCCCAACCTCTTTCAGGATCGCCAAGGTATCTGAAGAAGACAGGCCCAGAGCCCGCGACATTAAAAGGAGGTGCTGCTCTTCGGGGAGCAGGTTGGCCAACCATGGTGCGATGACCTCGTCTTCGAAGTCGTCCGCAACAAGCGGGAGCGTCACCGAAAGCGGGAAGCTTCCATCGGTAGCCAGCCAGCGTGCGTCGTATGCAAAGCTCAGGCGACCGGTGGCGTGGACCGAAATCTGCCCGACAACGAATTGCTCGTAGAAAACACCGACCTTGTCCAAAATTGTCATCAATCGTCGCCCAGATCGTAACCTTCCGACGTACTGGAAGGCACCGCATTCTTTTCTGACCCATCCTCTCCTGCGAAAAGGATCGGCAGCTCGATCCGGAGTGCGGCGGCCAAGGCGATCAGGGTGGAGAGCTTGACGTCACGCTTTCCGCGTTCGATGATGGAGAGTGTAGGTACGGTGGAGCCCGAAAGCATCGACAGTTCCTCGAGACTCAGGCCGAGGTCCTTTCGGCGTTTTCGTATTCGATTGCCGATGACTATGCTCCAGTTCGCGACGTCTGGCCCCCAAGTCATGATATTCCCCTTTTATCATATAGAATAAAATACGTGAAATTACTACCTGATCAAACAAAATTTAGCTCTGGAGATAAATTTGAATTCGGGACAACAAAATAGATTGCAAATTATCACGCGCGATAAACTTTAAGCCCTTTCGCGCCCATATTGTCTTGCAAGAGAGTGCGGCCAACGCCAAATGTAGTCGATCAAGATCCTGTCGTGCGTCCTCCATGGAATCTCAACATTAACGTGTCGCGGGACCACACAGGCGCAGGATTCCAACCTTTCGAAGATCACGCCGTTCGACCGCCGCATTTACAAACTGGGTGGTGCCGATCATCACGGCAGCGACGTTTTCGGGTTCAACACCCGCTTCAGACATGACCGCGCGAACCGAGGTCATGATCCCACCGGTGACATTTGCGGTGGACGACCGTTTGATCGTCGCCAGTACTGCCTGTCCGACCAGCGCGGCCGCGTCGGCATTGGTGCCACCGACCTCCACGCCTATCCGGACTGCACAGGTCAACCGGTTGCCCGATGTCCATGCGAATCGCGGCCGAGTGCCGTGGTGCGCGTGTTGAACACCTTGTACAGTCGCATGATCAGGCTGATGTTGATCCGCCGAACCCCATCGGACTTCGCGATATGCCTTTCCACAAAATCCAGCAATTCGGCGTTGGTTTTGGCGGATATTGATGCGTTGAGACTGTATTCGCCGGTCGTCGCCGCCAGGTAACCGACCTGGTCGAACTCGGCGAGCGTAGCTGCATCACTATCAAGCAACATACGTAACATCAGGGCTTGAGTCCACCGGGATTG
>JAPOVX010000371.1 GCA_026707935.1 Paracoccaceae bacterium | reverse complement strand
CATTGAACACGATCGCCAACCCGAATGCTCTCCTGACGACAAATCGTGTCGATAGATTCGTGACGAGCCCTGAGGGAGAAAACCCGGCCACAGGGAGCATCTGAATCCGGCGCTACTTCGAAGTTGCGGCAAAGGCGACCACTACCTGACATGCGTTAAATCCTCGCAAAAACCAGGTGATTTTCTTCCCGGCTCATTCGATGCTGGCCGAATGACCGGGTGACCGGCACCCGTACAAAAAACACAGCAACGAATTAGTCTCTTCTCATGATCGGCATTGATCTAAGCCACGGCAATCTTTATTGTTTTTTTGTTCACGAGTACGAAAGCCCAAGGTTGGCCCTGGAATATAAAGCTGAGCTTTATGAAGATAAACATTTCATTGAACGAGAGGTTTCGCAACAATTTCGCGCATTTCGTTTACGGACTTTGCGAGTCGGTTTTGAAGTCGCCAGAAATCATGGACATGACCATGGACGGAATTTGCTTCGCACCCGTTGGGTCGCGGGGGAATTCGGTGTGCGGCGGATTTGGTGCAGCGACTGATGCCAAAATAAGGAGGCGCACATGAGAAACGCACCTGGACGAGCCGCTGCCGGTCGTTCCTGCACGAGAACGAAAGGCAAGTGGAAGAGTTGCCGTCAAGGCCGGAATTCATTCTCGAAGCGCATCACATGCTCTCTTGCATTGACGCTGGGTGGCATTGTCATCGGAGGAATCCTGCAGGTGCCGCCGGCCTCGGCAATCGAGTTCGATAATGGGGAATTGTGGGGCAGCATAGACACCACGCTTTCGCACGGCCTGACGTTCCGGGTCCAAAAACGCAACGATGAGCTGGCCGGCGACATCAATGGCAACGACGGAAATCTCAACTACAAGCGTGGTCTCGTCAGTGATGCCTCGAAACTCACGATTGATCTGGACATCAACACGAATGCTTTCGGTGCTTTTGTCAGGACCACCGGATTCATGGATTTCGAAAACCTGAATAGAATCAGGGAACGCACGCCCTTGAGCGAAGCGGCCAAGGATGCGGTGGGCAAGGATTTCGAGTTGCTTGACGCCTATGTGACCACGGAGTTCGAAGCCGGCGATGCGTACGTTGACCTGCGGCTCGGCAAACACGTGCTCAACTGGGGAGAGAGCACATTCATCCCGAACGGGATCAATGCCATCAACCCCTTTGACGTGAGCAAGCTGAGGTTGCCGGGCTCGGAGCTCCGGGAAGCGCTTCTTCCGGTCTCGATGGTTTCGGTGTCGGTGGCTCCGACTTACGCCTTGTCGTTGGAAGCATTCTACCAGCTCGACTGGGCGGAAACCGAGATCGATCCTGTGGGTAGCTACTTTTCAAGTACAGATTATGCAGGACCGGGCGCAACAAAAGCAGTCCTGACAACCGTCATGGAAGGGCTGATACCTGGCAACAAGTTACTGCAAGACCGGGGCTTCGGTTTCGGGGATGAGCTGACAGCGGTCATCAATACCGACCTTTCCGGTTATACGGTGATGCACCCACAGCTTGGAACCGTTCCTCTACCGCAACCAGATCAACCCGAGTTCGACCCGAACTTCGCATCCGTTTTGCGGGGACCCGACCAGACTCCAAAGGATACCGGGCAGTTGGGTCTCGCATTGCGTTACCTGGCAGAGGAACTCAACCAGACGGAATTCGGCTTCTACTTCATGAACTATCACAGCCGCCTCCCGGTTGTGGGCGCGCGAACGGGAAGCCTGGACGGCATCAGGGCGGGGCTTGCGGCCGCGGATGCGGTAACGAGGGCAGGCGCGGCCACCCGGACCGCCGTAACCGCAGCTGTGACCAATGTGGTCCGGGCATCGGTTCCCCAGGGTACGCCACAGGCCGCTATCGAAAAATCGGTGAGAGATAAGGTGACAGAAAGACTCGGCGGGATCGCAGGCGCGCTCGCGGTCGACCGATACGCGAAGTCAGGACACTATTTCCTCGAATACCCTTCCGACATCAAACTCATCGGTGTCAGCATGAACACGGTTCTGGGCGCTTCGGGCTGGGCCCTGCAGGGCGAGTATTCGCTCCGCCTGGATGCCCCCCTGCAAAGGGCCGAACGCGAGGTACTCGCGGAAGGTCTCGCTCCAATCGGAACGGCGCTTTTCTTGTCGGGATGTATCGCTGGCACAGTAACGGAAGAAGATGGGTGCCCCCCCGGTGGTCAGCAAGTCGCGCAAGCCGCGTTGGACAGGTATCTCAATGCTTACGAACCAACGAAGGTCCTGGGTTATATCGAACGCAACGTAAGCCAGTTGCAGGCCACGGCAACCAAGGTATTCGGACCCACGCTCGGTGCTGACGCCCTTGTTTTCCTGGCGGAAGCGGCCGTGATGCGTGTCCACAACATGCCGGACAAGCAGGAATTTCCCATCGAGAGCCCTGCCGGCGGGGTCCGCGCGACAGGAACCGCCGATGCGGATGCCGCGTCGTGGGGTTATCGGATTGCGGCACGTCTCGACTACAACAACGCGATCGGTGCGTTCAATCTCTATCCGTACACGCAGTTCCTGCACGACGTCAGCGGGAACAGCCCGGC
>JAPOVX010000212.1 GCA_026707935.1 Paracoccaceae bacterium | reverse complement strand
CCCAATGAGAACAAGCACGGACATGCCTGCCCTGCGCAAGAGAAGATGCAGAACAGGGTGCTGCAATCTTCTTGTTCTTCGTGCCCGTGCAGAACGAAATCCGCTATTCTTCGACCGACATCAGCCTGAAGCTGAATCCCATTCCATCGAGCCCGAACGCATGGTCCGGATCACTCAGTGCCGGCGCCGTGACCTTCGGACTCGCTGCGAATATCGACTGGCGGTCATAGCCGTAAATCGACGGCGCAATGGATACCAGCCGGGAATTCAGGGCAGCATAGGCCGCTTCCCTGGCTTCATCGGTCGCACCTGTTCGCCCCTCTTCAAGCAGCATGTCGACTTCGGCGTCGCTCAAGTGCTCCGGGGACTGCCAGGTACCTGCAGAGGTCGAATGGTACATGCCGTACAGCAGCGTGTCCGGGTCGCCGGTCACGGCATTGACGAAAAGCTGCGAGATATGCGGGGTATTCTCCGCACTGTTCACCATGCTCGAAAACAGTGCCCACGGGACCTTGGTGATCGTCGACTTGATGCCGATTTCAGCAAGGTTTGCCTGGAAGAGCAATGCAAAGCGCTCTTCAACCGGAACTTCGGCGATCCAGGTGATCTCTATCGTGAAGTCGGCCGGGCCGTGCGCGCATTGTTCAAGATGCGCCCTGGCAGCATCGAGATCGCGTGACGTTGTCATGTCGGCCGGGTTTGATCCAAACATGCCCACGGGAATGGCGCCGGTCGACGCCGACCCTTGCGAAAGATCGTCGGTGACCGCGATCAGTTTCAGGGCGGCTTCGTAGTCGAACGCGTTGGCGAGCGCCAGGCGGCAGTGGGCATCGTCAAGCGGTGATTTTGTCGTGTTCATCTTGAAGTAGAATGCACCTGTCCCGCTTTCGGTGAACAACTGCATGCCCTCACCGGCCAGGGCCTTCATCACCTCGGGCGGAAGCCACTGCGACGAGATCTCGTGCTCTCCCTGCGCAAGGAGCGTCCTGACCGTCGCCGCCTCAAGGCCGTAGCGCAACCGGACGGTATCCGGTGCAGAGTCGTCAATTCCCAGGAAGTAGTCGGCATTCTTGCTCATGACGGTCTCTTCCTGCGGATTGTGCGATACCACCACGTAGGCGCCACTTCCCGCACCGTTGGCAGACAGATAGGCTTGTCCCCAATCCTTCATGTCGCCGTCGCCGTCGCCAAGATTGGCCATGACGGTCGTCTTGTCGACGATCGGCAGCCGAACGAGCGATGCCACAAACGGTGCATAGGCAACGCCAAGATTGAATCGTACCGTGCGGTTGTCGAGCGCTTCGGCGCTTTCGACGTTTCCAAAAAGGTAGGACAAGCCCAGTCCCAACACCTTCATGCGGTCAAGCGAGAATACGACATCTTCCGCAGTGACCGGGTTTCCGCTCTGAAAACGGGCATCGTCTCTCAGGGTGAAGGAATAGCTGGTGCCTTCGCCTTCCCAGCTTTCCGCCAAATGCGGGACGTGGCCCGGCCCTCCCTGCCGAGGCAGAACCAGCGTGTCGTAGACGTTGAACATGAGAATCGAATCCGCGTAGTCGGACGCTTTCGCCGGATCAAGTTCGCCGACGGCGACCTCGTCGAGCCTGAGTACCCGCTCGGCGGCTGCCGATTGGGCAAAGGACATCAGGGCGGTACCGACCAGCGCAAGGCCGAACGCCCAGAGACGTGCACAATTCGCGTGTTTCATCGTGATTTTCTCCCCTTCTTTTTCGTTGGGCTATCTCCGGACGCGGCCGACCGCTTCCTGGCGCCGCGGGCTTCCGGATTTTGTTGTCCCGGCTGTTTCGGGTCTGAAACTCTCGAACCGGTTACCTGTCCGGCCGGGCCGCCAGCATCGCCAAACACATCCATCGTACAGACGTGAAGGAATTTTGCCGGCCTAGTCGTGTGATTCCAGGTCGAGTGCCGGAGCATGGAACTGAAGTGCATCGAGTCGCCGGGCCTGAGCACGGTGCAATCCCCGTCGACCTCGACGGTTATGGAACCTTCCAGCATGTAGAAGAGCTCTTCGCCTTCATGGCGGATCGGTTCGCTCCTGTGGCCCGGTGTTTCATGAATGATGACGCTGCTCAGCACGTGCCCGGGAAAATTTGCCGAAATCCGCTCATAACCGAATGCGGCAGGGTTCGGTCCATAAACCTGGCGGCGGGACTGACGCGTCGACGGCGAACTTCCTTCCGGCGCGACGAGAAAGTCCGCCACGCTCCTGCCAAGCACCCGGGCAATCCCGACAAGAGATGACAGGGACGGAGATGTCAGGTCCCTTTCGACCTGTGAAATGAAACCAACGGAAAGCCTGGCTCCGTCCGCGACATCCTGGAGCGTCAAACCAAGTTTCAGACGGCGGTTCCTGAGCCGTTGCCCCAACGGCTGGTTGTCGGGAAATTCCTTTGCCTTCGGGTCAGAGTCCGGCTGCATGCGACATTCCAAATTTTAGTTATACTAAAATTTAGAACGAACCGGTTGTGCGTGTCAACCGTCTTTCGCGGGGGAATGCTGCGTGTGGGGATGCTTGATCCAGGTCGGGCCGCGTTTACTGAACCGATCGATACTGCGCCGCCGCTCCCACGGTGGTCCACTCTATTCTCCTGCGAGAATGTTGCTTCGGTCGGACAGGAAGGTCATCGGAATAGTCTGCCAACCGCGCCTGCCGTCATCGCGTCAGCAAGATCTCAATAATACCAAAGCCTGTCCGGAGCCCCGACTGCGACCGTAACCCTGTACTCGGTCGCCAGGAACTCCGCGCCGGCAACGCGACCGGACACGAAACTCCCGCCATCGAGGTTGATCTTCCCGCCATTCAACAGGTGCGGAAGGACGATCCCGTCCGTGGTTTCGGATAGGCTGTCGAAGCGGACCGGCGTGTGGCCATGCACGACCACGAGCCCTCTTGCCGGTTCCGGATGCCGAAGAAACGAGTGGCGGATCCAGGCCCAGTGGTAATTGTTCACCATGTACCATGGCAGCGCCAGGAAGGCTTCGATCTCTTCGTCCGGATCAACTCCCGCGTGCACGAAAAGCAATCGGCCCTGCCGGACGTGCGAACGCAGCTGTTCCAGGAATCTCACCCGTCGTTCCCCAAGCGCAGACACCATGCATTCGCTGAAGCGCCGATTGATCTGATCCTGGGGCGGGACGGAATCCAGGCGCCACGCGCCCTGGCGCGAAAAAACATCCTGGGGAACATCGCACCCGAGTTGTTCTGCGACCTTGACCCCGCCATTGTCCAACCAGATCCACGGGTCGAATTCCGGCAGACCCTCAAGCGTCACGCGCATCATTTGCTCGTGATTTCCCATCAGTGGCACAACCTGGTCGAATCCGCGGGATCCAGGGTCATCGACAACGTCAATCGCGGTATCGAGCGCCCCCAGGCTGTCCCTGCCGCGATCGACAAGATCGCCGAGCAGAATCAGCAGGTTTCGATCATGACCGGGGCATCCGGCCGCAAAGTGATCCAGCAGGCACCGGAATTCTGCCGAGCGTCCGTGAACGTCCCCGATCACGCAAATGCGCGTCCCGGCAGGAATGCCGGTGCTCAGTTTACCGGGACGTGCCGAGTGAACAACCGGGGCCGACATTCGGGTTGCCTCTCTTCCGAGATCGGACGTGCGCATTTCGCACCGCGGTCAGCGTACATCCGCGTTGAGGGCGAATGAAAGAAGATGTCACGTGCTTTTGCGACAATTCCATTTGATGTCTATGTCGTGCACGACACAAGGGTTTCGTGACGAATTGAGGCCTGCCACCGTAGCCGACCTCTTCGACTTCGAAAACAACCAAAAAGAACAATGTTCTGTGGGACGTGCCTTACACGGTCGTGGTACAACCGGCCCATACCCTGTCACGGTCCCGGACGCGTACAACTGCCCGAGACGCGTAGACGTGACCTGGAATCGAAATGATCTGTCCGATCTTGCCGGCGTTGGGGGCGGCAGTTTCCCGGACCGAAGATCATTGCAGATCAAGTCCTTGATGCCCGACTCGGCATGGAGATCACGCATGCGGCTGGAGATACCATGGCCTGCCAGTCTTGCACAGCATCTCGACACGCCGGAAGGGTGCAACCGCTTTGGTGGATCAACCGCCGAATCCCAGCTGAAGCAGCCACCCGAATCTGATACGCCGATCGACGGTGAAACAAGATAATCAGCGCCCTCGAAGGACTGGCTGACGCTCGGTTCTAAAATGCAACGCTAGCCGGTCCGACGCATTCTGGCGCGACCGACAACAAGACAAGCTGAACTTTCCTGTGCTGCTGTGCTGTCTGTTCGAGCGCGTCTTGACAGGAAGACGTCGTGCCGCACGTGGCGCCGCCTCCCGATCGATTGTGTGCCGCACTGCGCGTCCGGCCACGTCCAGATCGTAAAGGGTTTGCAGGTTGATCCTAAACTCCGGAGTTGTCCCGAAATACAGTGCCAATCGGAGCGCAGTATCGGTCGTTGCAGCGCGGCGTCCAAACGCGATTTCGTTTAGCCGCGGGCGCGAAACCTCGAGGCCCCGAGCCAGCCGATGGACGCCGAGTTGCATCGGTTGCACGAATTCATCGCGGAGAATCGCACCTGGATGCATCGGAGGCAGCAGCCGTCCCGACGCGACGTTTGAATAATCAAACCTGCGCAGGTCTACTCGTTCTCGATCGATGGCCACATTCAATGTGGCTCATCGTGATCGTCGCCAATCTCGACCTCCCAAGCATCTCCTTCACGCCGGACGAAACAAATGCGCCATTGCTCGTTGACGCGTACGCCATGTTCGCCCAAATCGGTCGCACTGAACCCTGAAATTACCACTGTTCCCTGTAGCCGGCACCGCTCAGGTACTCGGAAAAGAACGCCGCGGTTTTGGGTGCTGCAACATTGGGGACCGTTTCCAAGGGGACCCATTGCAATTCCGCGATTTCACGGGGATCCATTATGGTTGCGGTACCTTCGAATGATTTTACGAGGTAGAATATTGGGAAATCCGTTACGCCCCGATAACTATGAACAAAAACGTGCAATAGTTCTGGCGTACCAATTGCTTCAAGACCGGTTTCCTCACGTAACTCTCGTTTCAGGGCAGCTATCGGACTCTCGCATGGCTTAACTCCCCCTCCCGGAGTCTGCCAACCATCCTGGTATCTGTGTCTGACCAGTAGAACGTTCCTGTCCCTTCCAATCACAATTGCACGCACGCCTACCGTTGACCCGCCAAAGAACGAAACCACTCTCCGACGAAGTCTGTCCAATTGCGCGATGCCGGAGTCCCGGATGGTGCTCAACATTTGATCCTCATTTTTTGACGGGCGGTTTCCTCCATACGGCCATTCTATCCTGAAAGGCACGAGTTCAATGAGTCATGATATCATCTCCGTCTGCCGCCTCCCGGCAAACGGTAATCCCGCCATGCTCCTGCGATGCCCCTGTTCCTTGACGCGAACGCCATGCTGCCCGAGTCGGTCGCCACCCCGCGAGGGATTCACCGTTCAGCCTCCAGGATAGAAGTCGGACAATCGTTCGGCAG
The DNA here is from genome assembly GCA_026707935.1 of Paracoccaceae bacterium. GTDB lineage: Bacteria > Pseudomonadota > Alphaproteobacteria > Rhodobacterales > Rhodobacteraceae > JAPPHA01. The sequence goes on along the minus strand of JAPOVX010000212.1, from coordinate 13,471 downwards.
TGTCGCTCCCGTGCATGAGGCGAAGATGATCCAGCACCATTCGCGTGATGGAGTCGACGCATTCAATGGACCCTGCAAATCTGTGCTGTAGTGCGGCAGCCGGTTCGATGAGGCCCAGCATGTTTCCTGCAATCGCGCCGGTCGAGTCGCTGTCGCCGCTGTGAAAAACAGCGATCTGCAGTCCTTCTTCGAAACTCCCGGCACAGAGGCAGGCATAGAGCGCGATCGAGAGTGCTTCTTCTGCCGTCCATCCGCCACCGAGGGTTTCGACCGTTTCGGGTTTGCCGTCGCAAGGTGCATCAAGTGCGGCGCGAATTGCCGTGGCTGTCTCGTCCCCGCCATCGATGCGTGCGTAGGCATCTGCCATCGCACCTGCACTTTCCCCGGGGGCGATGCCGCTCGCCGCGTCTGCGAGCATTTCTGCCCATGCGGCGGCGGCGAGCTGGCCTGTAGGATGACCGTGGGTCAACCCGGATGTCTCCACGGCAAGCGAACGCACCTGATCACGCTCAGCCATAAGGGCCACGGGTGCGACTCGCATGATCGTGCCGCAACCCTTGCTGTCGTTGCGCGCAGGCGCCCCGTAGCGATCGCTCCCCGCCAGTGCGGACAGGCAGGTATTGCCGGGTGCGCGGCGTGCCCAGAGACGCGGATCGGAGATCAGGCCGACATCATCAGTCTCGACACGCGGTTTGCCTCCCTGGGTTCGATACCAGCGCAACAGCGCATGATGGACCACGCTCGGCGGGTGGCAGATGCCTTTCAGGGCACTGCGAACATGCACCCTGATCATCCCCTCGGCGGTGAAGAGGGTCATCTGGGTGTCGTCGGTGATGGCGCCGCGCAGGCCCCGGTGCGGCGGCAAATCCGAAATACCATCTGGAAAGCGCCGCCGTAGTTCGTCGAGCGACAGGAACTCGATCTCCGCGCCAAGACTGTCGCCGATTGCTCCTCCAATCAGGCTTCCATGTAGCCGAAAGCCCGGCCGACCGTAGTGTTGCGCATGGCATTCCAGCCAGCGCTCCTGTTCAACCGTCTCGACGGCACCGCGGCGTACTGAACGAACTTCCTGAATCGCATCTGACGCAGACCGGCCGCGTTCGATGAGAATCAGCGCGGCAAGCGTACCCGCACGCCCCAACCCACCCCGGCAATGCACAAGAACCTTGCCCCCGCACTCAAGGATCTGATGCAGCCGTGGGGATAGGGTTTGCCAACAAGCCATGGTTTCCGGCGTCGGATAGTTGAGGTCGCGGATGGGGAGGTGATGCCATTCGATGCCGCGCGCCATCACGGCTTCCCCGAGGGGCCGCACGGATAGCATCTCGAACTCATGGTCTTCGATGAGAGTCACGACCGCCGCCGCTCCCCAGACCTCGATAGAGTCCATATCGAGATCAAGATCGCGCGCCCAGGGAGCACCATGAGCGCTATCGCCCTTCTTGCCGGGGCAAAAGGTGATGCCAAGGCTGCCGTTTCCAACAGGCAGGGTGTCAATACGGAGGGGGTGTGTAATGCTGGTTCTGGCCAATTGTTCTCCTTCTTCTCTTGCGATTCACCTGCGTGCACTCCGATGCCGCTTCAATCGAGACCGTTTGGCTTCAAGGCGTGGCACGCAAGCCATCCCTTTTCTTTAGGGAATCGAAGCCGGGAGCAGTGTGGCACGGAATTTCGGCCCGGTGGAACTGGTGAATGTAATCCCGGCAAGGATATGGGCGCATTCGCTGCCGGGTCGGTTCATTGAGCCCGTGGCGCTGTGGAGTCGACCAAAAGAACTCTTTCGGGTCGAAAACGAGTTGTCTCACCCTTGTTGTGAATTCACGCCCGTTCACTGACGGCAATTTGCAGAAGCGCGGCAGCAATTGCCGAAACCGCCATGTCAATTTGGAAACTCAGGCCTCGTGGCCCAATCGCTTTGCCGCTCGCGCCGCACCGGCGAGAAACGCCTCGGCGTCTTCGTGCGAAAAAAGAATGCCTACATCGTTGAAATTCAGGAAAAGACGGTCACCGTCCCCGGCAAATCCCGTAGTTCCTATGCTGATCGTCGCACGTCCTTCGAGATTGGCGAAATCCGCTACAAGGCGCTTGAAATCCACGTGCGTAGCCAATGTACCCTCCATTTTTTGCAGCGCGGCCGCCCTCCTACCCAAGCGTTGTTGTCACGTCTACAGCGGGCACCTGGGTTCTGATTCCGCCTACCCCGAGTCTTCGTACATGACGCCACGTCAGCCTTTCCGTGATTCCCGCATGCAACGCCAGGTGCCTGCGCAACGGGAGAGTCACGAGGTCGTTCAAAAGATCTGTGCGGGCAAGTTCACCAGTTTCCGGGTCTATGGATACTCGTACCGGGAATCGGAGTTGGCGCGAGGGTGCCTTCGTCCCCGGTGTCACCAAGCCGATCCGCTTGCCGTGATGTTACCTCGCAAGGCGCATCGCCTCGGCGATGTCACTGTCGTTGCTCACCACGACCGCGCAGTCGCAGAGGTCCGGCCAGCCGTCGTTCAGGAGATGAACGGCAAGGTTGACATCCGAACCCTTCTCCTCGGTCCTGACGACCTCAACTGTGCAGCGGTTTCCTTCCGGCCTGGCCAAAGGCATGCGGACCGCATGGCTCAGGAAATGCCCGAAATACACCTCAACCTCAGGTCGGAAACGTTGCATGGCGCGGAGATACACGTCCTGACGTTGCGGCTTCGACGGATCGCCAGGCGTTCCTGAAACCCTCGCCGTAAAGTACTTCAGAGCAACGATTTCGTGTTGTGGCTGCAACACCTTCTTCAGCAAAGCGACCGGATCCAGCCATCGCCAGGGCTTTCCCTTCAGGGCACCGTAGTTGAGATTGAACCCGTCCACACAGACGAAAGTGCGCATCGGAAATCGCCAAAAAAGCAGGGGCCTCCTAAAAGGCCCCGCACCCTGAGATCGAAACCGCAAGAGGTGTTGCTGCCTGTCTACGCTTGTCAGACGGGAATATCCAGTACTCAACCGGCAAGAATCCAGTTCAATGTTCAATCTCGAACGTTCGGCACTCCAACCAACAGACAACCAGGACTCCGCAACGCCGGTCTCTGGAATCTGCCGAAGCGGATTCTCCGGCCAGAATCCTCGGCCGCTGGCCGTGCCATTCTCGCGTCCGCCGGGAAATCACCGTTCCAGATCTTCTTCAAGGATGGCCGCCTCAACGATCGACAAGGCACGGTCCAGATCATCTCTTCCGATAACCAGTGGCGGCGACAGCGTCAGGACGTTACCCTGGGAAATCTTGAAGCTCAGGCCTGCATCAAGACAAGAGTAAAGGATGCGCTCCGCACGGCCAGGGTCAGGAGCCCTGCTTCCGGTTCCCTCGACGATCTCGACACCGAAATGCAGGCCGCGTCCCCGGACATCTCCGACATTCGGCCGCCCGGGCCCCGCCGCGAATTCCCGGAGTCGACCCATGGCATGATCACCGAGTACGCGCGCCCGTTCCACAAGGCTTTCGGAATCAATGATGTCGAGCGTTGCGACGGCGGCGCTGGCGGTGACGGGGTTTTTTTCGTGCGTGTAGTGGCCGATGGCAAAATCCCCGGCGACATCAAGGTCCTCGCGCGAAATCACCGCAGCGATTGGCAGTACGCCCCCGCCAAGCGCCTTGCCCAGGACCAGGATGTCAGGATCCACCTGGTCGTGTTCGCAGGCCAGAAACCGCCCCGTCTTGCCCAGGCCAGTCGGAATCTCGTCGAATACCAACAGAACTCCGAATTCGTCACAGGCCTGCCTCACCGACTTCCAGAATCCCCGCGGCGGAACGTACGGGATGGCTCTCATCGGTTCGGCTATGAACGCCGCAACGTCACCCTCCCGGCCAAGGACGTACCGGATCATTTCGGCACAGGCGAGGCCACAGGTCTCGGGTTCGCGGTGTCCGTACGGGCACCGATAACACGCAAATGGAGCCACATGCTCCGTTCCCGGCAGCAACGGGCCGGCAATGTGCGAGCGAAAGGTCGATTCGCCGCCGACCGAAGCGGCCCCGAACCCGGCACCATGAAACGAGTCCCAGAACGACAGTGTCTTGAATCGACCGGTTGCGGCTCTCGCGATCTTGAGCGCAACTTCGATTGCATCCGAGCCGCCCGTCGTGAACAGGACTTTCCCTTCGTCCCATGGAGATCGTTCGATCAGCGTTTCGGCAAGCCGAACCGCGGTCTCATTGGTAAACCGGCGAGGAGCAAAACTCAGTTCCTCGAGCTGGTTCCGTATAGCCGAAATGACGGCCGGATGCCCGTAGCCGACGTGATGCACGGAGTTGCCATGGAAATCCATGTACCGGCGACCTTCCAGGTCCTCGATCCAGATTCCCTCCGCCCGCCTGATGGTCCCGAGGCATGGCGTCGAGATACTCTGGTGCAGGAACGCTTCCGAGTCGCGCAGAAGCAGGTCTTTGGAAGCCTTGCCCAGAGATGCTTCCTGCCATGACCTGCGGGCAAGCGACTGGCCGGATTCACCTTCCGTATGAATCATCTTCCGGTTCAAGACTTCGCCACCTTGTTCCTGGTCGCAGGTCTTTCAGAGCATTGGGCGCGCATTCGACGATTCCTGATCGCGGCGGGCGCGGTCGTTATGGCATTCGGGCCATGGTTCAATTCCAGGGCAGTGAATACGTCTTGACGTTTGTGTAACATTTCATAGCCTCCAGGACACCTTCCTTGTACCCGAGACCACTGTCCTTGATTCCCCCGAACGGGGACATCTCGATACGGTAACCCGGCACCTCCCAGATGTTGACTGTCCCGACATTGAGTCCGCTGACGTATTTCTGCATGCGCCTGAAATCATTCATGCATACACCGGACGACAGTCCGTACGCGGTGGAATTCGATATGTTCATGACGTCTTCGTCATCATCGGGAACCCGAATGACAGGGATGACCGGCCCAAATGTTTCTTCCACCACGAGTTCACAGTCTTTAAGCACCCGATCCAGGACGACCGGCAGCTGCCAAGCCGTTCGTCTCAAAGGTCGTGTCGGCAGAGCGTTCGGCGGAAAAACAGGCGGCATCGCCTGCCCCGCAATCCAGGCCTTCTCCCAGCAGCGTACGGAGCTTGTCCTTCGCGGTGACGACCGCAACCCTGTCTCCGGATCTCTGGAAAGCCCCGAACACGGTCTCGGCTCTCAGGAACGACACGTCGTTCATCATCACTTCTTCACCGGATTCCCGGTCGAGGAACGTGTTCCCCGATATTCCGTGGACGGCAAGAGGAACCCCCGTGGCGATCGACAGGTCGTTCGGATTCGTGAAGGACGGGATTGCCGAATACGCAAGTCAAGAGGTTCCAGACCTCCGGATCCTTTCGAAATTCGGCATGAGTCCGGCTGAAACTGCCATGTCGAGATACGCGGGTTCGCATCCGTCGAAAAAGATCACGATCGCCGGAACGAGGGGCGTTCCGTATTGCCGCCCTTGACAGTGACGGGCGCTTCCATCACCGGTTTCCCGACTGGCTTGCGGGGGCCTCCGGGTGGTTGTCGACCTCGGGGGCGCCGTCGGGAATGCCCAGTTCCGTCAGTGTTTCGGCCACGGCCTTCACCGCAAGTTTCATGACACCTGCATCGAGCCTGCCGATGCAACCCATTCGGAAACTGTCCGCAGCCGTCAGTTTCCCCGGATAGAGGACGAATCCCTTGTCCTTCATCGCCGCGTAGAACCGTTCGAAGTCAAAACCTTCGTATCGAGGACACAGGAAGGTCACGATGATCGGCGAGAGCCAGGCATCCGGAAGCAATGTCCGGAACCCGAGTTCGCGCATACCGTTGACCAGCGTGTCCCTGTTCAGTTCATAGCGACGCCGCCGTCCTTCGACACCACCCTCGCATCGATGTTCCTCCAGCGCGTGGATCAAGGCGGCCACCACATGCGTCGGCGGGGTGAATCGCCATTGGCCGGTTCGGTTCAATCCTGTCCATTGCGCATGCAGGTCCAGGCTGAGGGACCGGCTGTTTCCTTCCGCCGCCTCAATGACAGGCGTACTGGCGATCACGAAACCGATTCCCGGAACGCTTTCCAGGCACTTGTTGGACGAGGCAGCCAACGCGTCGAACCGGATCGTGTCCCGATCGACGGGCAACGCACCAAATGCGCTCATCGAATCGACGAGCAGGGTCCGTCCCCACCCTTTCACCATTGCCGAAATCCCGGTCAGCGGGTTCAGGATTCCGGTACTGGTTTCACAGTGAACGACGGCCACGTGAGAGATCTCGGGGTGTTCATCCAGTGCGGCAGCCACATCCTCGATGGTCACTGGCAGACTGTCTCCTTTGTCAACGGAATGGTATGCACGCCCGAGGCGGCGAAGGATTTCAGCCATGCGGTGGCCGTAAGCGCCGTTGATCAACACGAGAGTTGTTGCATCGGGCGGAATCAATGAGCCGAGCATGGCCTCGACTGCGAATGTCCCGCTGCCCTGGACGGGCACACATTCGAGACCGCTTTCCTGCCCCCCGGCGATTTCGAGCAACCTGGCCCGGAGCGTGGCCGTCATGCTACGGAAATCCAGGTCCCGCGACCCCCAGTCCTTCAACATCGCGGCCTTGACATTCGCTGACGTGTTGAGCGGTCCGGGCGTCAACAAATAAGGCGGGTCTGCGACATCGAGGTCGAAAGAGGGGAAATCGACTGCCATTCCAGGCCCTCCCGTATGCCCGGCAGATTCCGGATGCAATCGGGTCATGCTATTCCTTGCGCGCCCGGACGTAAACACCCGGATTCCTTATCCCGTCATGCTGTCGAAGGTTGTCATTGACCCCTGCCTCGCCTGGTTCTCAGTTCGACAAAGCAATCAGGATGCCGGAATGACTTTAGAATTATTTGCCGTGCTTGGCGTTGGAATTGCATTGGCCGGTCTGATCCTGAACGACCTGCGGAATGTCACCGCACGCATGGATCGATAGGGAAACCGAATGGACAATCTCGAAGCCGGCCAGGTGGAACTCCACGAGAGAATGGCGCGCCCGGAGGGTCTGCTCGAAGGCCTCCGTCAAGCCAGGAACAGGCCGACAAGCAAAGGCACAACCGTCCCGCCAAGGAACTGCTGCGAAGCAGCTTCATTTTATGTCTGCAATCTCGTGCAAGACATTAGCGGCACGGCGGCGCCATGGCGTTGCTGCACGACGGTGTCGGCTGCACGGTGATCGCTCTCTGTCTCGGTCATCAATCGGTGGAGACGACGCAATTCTACCTGCACGCAGATCTCCGCATCAAGGAAAAGGCCATGGGGAAGACCCGCCCCGTTGGGGTCGCACCCGGGAGGTTCAAGCCGGACAATACCCTGCTGGGCTTCCTGAAATCGCTGTAATTATGCCGACAATTCCAGCAAAAAAGCCCGGGGATTCAATGCCCCGGGCCACAAGACTGGTTCGTCACCAGTCGCCATGGGTGGGAATATTACTTTGGCATTGACACCAAACAGTACTTGGACAACACCAATCGGCAACAGAAGGAATCAGGAGCCTTGGACATGAGCAGAGATCCACTCATCAAACGCAAGACCGCACTTTCCTACAAGACCCGGGAAAAGACGGTGATGCGCGGTTACAACCTGAGCGACCTGGCCGAGGAGGGTTATTCCTTCAGTGACGCCATGTTCGTGCTCTTCCAAGGCCGCATCCCCACCGAAGCCGAGGAGAAGATGCTCACCTACGAGATGGGCAGTTTCCTCGAACACTCCATGTCACCCTCGGCAGGCTCTGCCATCGCGGTCACCGCCGGGCGCCCCAACCTGCCCACCGCGGTGGCGGCGGGAGTTATGACCTTTGGCGGAGTGCACGGTCCCGGGGCCGCCCACGGCTACATGATGAACAAATACCTGGAGCGGGGTCAGAAGGAAGGCAAGAGCGTCGACGAGATCGCCAAGGAACTGGTGGACGACTACATGGACGCAGAGATGCCGGTGATGGGCATGGGTCAGCCCCAGCACCGCGACGGCGACCCGCGGGCCGAGCCGATTCACCTCAAGCAGGAAGAGCTCGGCACAAACGGCATCTACCACGAGCTGCAGCGCAGCATCGAGAAGCACTTTCACGCCAGGCGCAAGAAGGAAGGCAAGTCCTACGTCGGCGTGAACGTGGTGGGCGCGGGCAACGCGGCCCTCTCGGATCTCGGGTTCGCGCCCAACGCCGCCTGGTGCATCGGCAGTGTCTCGCGGGGCTATAGCTGTGCTGCTCACGCGGTGTTCCAGATGAAGAAGGGTCGGGCTTGGGCAGCGTCGAGGAGCGAGCCCATGGTGCAGATGCTCGATCTCTCCATGATCAAGTACGCGGGTCCGAAGGACCGCACGGTACCCACTCAGGAGGAACGGCAGGAGTATGCCAAGGCCCAAAAGGAATCCGGCGAATACAGGAAGTGGGTGATCTGATGAACGACGAATCCGGGAAAAGGAACTTGATCGGGAATCTCGGCAGCCCCAAGCTGCCCTACGACTACATGCAGCGCGAACACGGCACCGTGTCCATGGACGGCGATCGCGCGCCGTTCCAGTGGCTTTCGGAGGTGGCGTACAAGAACGTCCATCGCATCGTGGCCAGGGGCTACGACACGACGGAGCTCATGGAGCAGGGCTACGGCATGACCGACATGGTGTTCGTCAACTTCCAGGCCCGCATCCCCACCGTGGAAGAGGATCAGATGCTGAACTACGTGATGATCCTCGCGCTCGAGGACGGGCTCTCGCTGCCCGCCCTGATGTCGCGCATGGTCGCCCGCTCCAAGACCTTTCTCACCCAGGCCGCCGGCACGTCGATTCTCGCGTTCGGACACGCCTACGCTGCGTTCTCCGCCTTCGGCAACATGGTGCTGGAGAAGATGCAGCAGGCAGAGGCCTCGGGACAGTCCGTCGAGGCCGCGGCGAGAGAGCTGGTGGCGGAGAATCTCGACGATCCCGCGCTCGGGATCTCGGATCTGTATCTGGAAGATCCGGCCGCAAAGCGGATGCTGGCGCGGGCGAAGAAGCTCGGGGTGGCCGGACCCTACATCGCGTTCCTGGAAGCAATGGCGGAGGCTGCCAACGACCTGAGCGATAAACCGGTGGACGTGGATCTCCTGGGTGCGATGGCCGCGACCATGATGGACCTGGGATTCACCCCGGAGGCGACCTGGGCGATCATCGCGGTGACGCGTTCGTTTGGGGCCGGTGCCCATTACATCGAGGAAGTGGAGCGCGAGGGCTACACCCGGCTTGGCGAGCACCTTACGCCGAAGGAACACTACGACGGGCCGGAGGACCGGCCGGTGCCGCCGCTCGGCGACCGGCCTAAGCACGCCAGGCCAGCGAAGGTCGGCTCTCCCGACGAGTGGCTTGCGGCGTTCAAGGAGCGGCAGAAGCTGCGCGGGAGCGGCGCCGCCATCGTCGAGGAGATCCACGACCCGAGCAAGAAGACCGGCATCAAGACCGTCGGGAAGAAAATTTGAACCGAGACAATTCGGGTGAACGACAGGCGGGACAAATGAACATGGAACGCACGGCTACCAGCGCCAACGACCCAAACGACGACATCCACGCGCTCTATCGCCGCGCCCGGGCGGCGTTCGAGGAGTGCCGGTCCTGGCCCCAGGAGAAAGTGGACCTGGTGTGTCAGGCGGTCGGATACGAGCTTTCCAAGCCCGAGACGGCCGAGGCCCTGGCGCGCCTCGCGGTGGACGAATCCGGCATCGGCGTTTTCGAGGACAAGTTCCACAAAGTCCAGAACAAGACCAAGGGCACCATGCGCGACCAGCTGGACGCCAAGACCTGCGACCTCGTCGAGGACGACCGGGAGAAGGGCATCCGCAAGTTCGCCAAGCCCCTCGGGGTGGTGGCCAACGTCGTGCCCTGCACCAATCCGGAGTCGACGGTGTGCTGCATCGGGCTCGCGCTGCTGAAGACGCGCAATGCCATGATCGTCTCGCCGCACCCGCGCACACCGGGGAGCACCAACCTCACGGTGGAGCACATCCGAAAAGCGCTCGCGAAGGTGGGCGCACCGGAAGACCTCGCGCTCTGCATTCGGGAACCGAGCCACGACAAGACCCGCGAGCTCATGGCGCACTGCGACTTCGCGGTGGCCACGGGCGGCGCGGCGCTGGTCAAGGTCGTCTACGAGGCGGCGACCCCCTGCCACACCGTGGGTTCCGGGAACGTGGTGTCGATCATCGACGAGACCGCGGACCTGCAAGCCACGGCCGAGAAGATCGTCAAGTCAAAGTGCGCCAACAACTCCGCGTCGTGCTCGTCGGAGAACGCGGTCGCGGTCGAGGAGAGCGTCTACGACCGGATGATCGAAGAGCTGGAAGGGGTCGGCGGCTATCTCTGCTCGACGGAAGAGCGCGAGAAACTCCGCAGCTTTTACTGGCCCGACGGCAAGCACCTGAACCGGGCGCTGGTAGCGAAGTCCGCCACCTGGATCGCCGAGAGGGCGGGGCTCGACGTCCCGGAGGACACCCGCTTCCTGATGGTCGTCGGCGAGAAGATCGGGCCCGAGGATCGCTTCTCGGGGGAGAAGATCTCCCCGACGCTGACACTTTGGAGGTGGAACGACTTCTCCGAGATGTGCGCCCGCCTGAACCGGATTCTCGAGTTCTCCGGCGCCGGCCACTCCGCCTCGTTGCACAGCGAACGCGACGAGCGTCGCGTCGAGCTCGCCCACCGGGCCAACGTGGGGCGCCTCAACTGCAACATGCCTCACGCGGCGGCCAACAGCGGGAGCTGGTTCAACGGGCAGCCGACGACTGATTCCCTGGGATGCGGGAGCTGGGCCGGCAACATGACCAGCGACAACATCGACTGGCGTCATTTTCTCAACTACACGTGGCTGTCGGTGCCGATCCCCGAGCACATACCCTCCGACGAGGAACTCTTCGGCGACTACCTCGCCACCTACGGCAACAACTGAGATGGAATTCGGAAGGGCAGAGGCCTGCAAGCGGACGGTCGATGGTGAAGGCGGTCGTCTTTGACTTCGGCCAGACGCTGGTGGATTCCGCCGAAGGCTTTCGTGCCGCGGAAAGAGAGGCGCAGGACAGGATCTTCACGGCATTGGAAGGGATCGAGTGGGATCGCTTCATGGCCGTGTATCGCCGTGTGCGCAAGGCGCACCACGAGCGCTCGCGTCTGTCCCGCCGCGAAATCTGGCGCTCGGTCTGCGGCGCGCTCGAGCGAAGCATCGACGAGCCGCGGCTCGTCGCATGGGAAGGCGAGTACTGGCAGCGGGTCAACGCACTCACCCGGGTGTTTCCCGAGGCGCCGGACACCCTCAGGGCGCTACGGACGACCCACCGCCTCGCCCTCGTCTCCAATACCCAGGGTCAGGCGGTTGGCGGCGCACACCGGCTGAGCGGGTTTCCCGACCTGGAGCGCGCGTTTGAATTCATCGTCATCGCGGGCGAAAACGGAATAGCGGCCAAGCCCGACGCAGAACCATTTCTGCGCTGCCTCCGGCAGATGAAGCTCGACCCCTGCGAGTGCGTCTACGTGGGCGACGACTACCGCATCGACGTGTGCGGCTCGCGCGATGTCGGAATGCGGCCGGTGTGGCTCAAGCACCGATCCGTCCGCCGCAACTGGCCCGACGTCGACACCGACGTTCCGGTGATCACTTGCCTCGACGAGCTGCCCGGTCTGTGCGCTGCCATGTGAGCACGAGACAAAATCGAGCCGGGAACGGATTTCTCCGCGGCCGGAAGCCTCGCGTCCGCCCCGTCCCGGAATCGTGTCTTGTCCGCGGTGAGTCCAGTTAGCTTGAATCAGAGGCGCGAGGCCATGGCCGATCGCTTCCCCTCTCGTGTCGGAATCACAACACGCCACTCGCACTGACAATTGGTGCGGGGAGCCTCCCGTCAAAACCATCTTCGGCACCATCGCCCTGCCTCTCACCACGTGTGCAGGATCCTCGGCGTTGAACACTACCTTCGCAAGCGAAGGCGACCAGCCCACGTTCGCGGTCATCAGATCGGAGGAGATATCGACACTCGCCGAGCGTTGAGAAACTGCAACCAACTAATTGATGGCGTATGGGAACATGGTCATCATAATCGTTTTTCCCGATCGGATCCGAAGCCGCCTCGCATTTCCTGAGGCATCGCTTTCAATAGCCGGCCCTGCCCGCGCGGAGCCGCCACCGGACGCTGCACAGGTGTCCGGTCGCCTCCCGCCAGCGGGGCTCAGCGATTCGAACGCACCGGCAAATTGCTCGGCGCATCGAGATCGAGCGGGTAGATCGGACGGCGTACACGCTCTCAGGGGTAGAGGCTGTAGTCCGACGCAGCGATGCCCGGCCGGCAACCATCACCACGTGACTGATGATGGGTTCGAACCCGGCGCAAAAATGCTGGCGCGACTTGATCAGGATGTAGCGCTTGCGCGCCGGGTTGAAGCCGGCGTGGGTAAAGCAACCGGTGTCGAACGGCTCGTGGCGGCTCTCGCTGTCGACAACCTCAACTCGGTCGGTGTCGCGCACCGCTCGACGATTGCGGCTCACATCGCCTGATCTACCAGGACCCTGCCGACACGATGCAGCCATTCGTCGGGGACGAAATGGAAACATTCAAGAGGGCGCACAGGCCGGTGGCGGTCTCCAACACCCAGGCAGTAGTCAAACGCCTCCTGCTTCGGGGCGTCGGGATTGCATTCTATACGCGCCTGGGGTTTTCCGAGGAACTGGCCGCGGGGCAACTCGTTGCCGTTCCGCTGGAAGGCGAGCGATTGTCCAAATTGCGTCTCTGCCTGATCGCCTCATCCGACCGGATGCCGACCGTGGCCAGGCATGCGATGGCAGGTCATCTCCGGGAAGCGCTCGCCAGTTTCGGCACGGGCCTCGATCAACATGAAGAATGATGAGGGCATCGCTTGCGGTTCCGCTTGTTTCCTGGCTATGGCCCTGGTCAGTTTTCCAAGTTCAATGACAGAGTGAAAGGAGGCGAGAAGCATGTCCGTCGCAGCAGATCAGGAAGGCGGCTGTCAGTGCGGAGCGATCCGGTTCCGGCTCCCGCGCACGCCGTTCGCGCTCTACGCCTGCCACTGCATGGATTGCCAGAAACAGTCCTCGAGCACGTTCGGGCTCTCCATGTGGATGGAAACCGATGCAGTCGAATTCACCGGCGCCAGGCCGCACATCTACCGGACGTGCGGCGAATCGGGGCGCGAGAAGGTCTGTGCTTTCTGCGGTGCATGCGGAACCCGGCTCTATCATGCGGGTGGCAACATGCGGGTGGAAGCATCTGTGTTTGGAGTCAATGCCGATTTAGGGCCAAATCCATGATTTTCGATCTGTCATCGGAAAGTTATCCCTGACTTTTCCACAGGTCTAACTGTCAACCGACACTCGGTTCCGGAGCAATGGCCGTCCAGTTCCGGTCATCGCGTACGAGCACGTTGGCGAGAATGACCAACTTGCGCATGACCGCTGTCAGGGCAACCTTGTGCGCTTTGCCTTCGCCGATCAGCCGGTCGTAGAAGCTCT
>JAPOVX010000251.1 GCA_026707935.1 Paracoccaceae bacterium | reverse complement strand
CACGGCCCGTAGTGACGAATACCGGTTCTCTGCCGGCGTCAGCGTCGACACGCCGCTTTCTTCAACCAGTGGGCAGATCCAGTACGCCTGCCGACCGGAATCGACCGCTGATTTCAGCCGGTTGATTACGCTCGCCATCCGCTTTCGCGAGGCAATGGCGGTCTTGACCGGGCGCCTGCCGGGGGGCTTTTCGTCGAGTATCGAGACACTCATGTCTCCGTAACACGCGAGCGCCAGTGATCGTGGAATCGGGGTTGCGCTCATGACCATGACATCGATCGCATCGCCCTTCGCGCTGAGATCCAGTCGTTGCTTGACCCCGAAGCGATGTTGCTCGTCGATCACCGCCAGCCGCAGGTCACTGAATTCCACACCCTTCTGAAATACCGCGTGGGTGCCGACCAGAACCTGGATGTCGCCTGCCTTGAGCATGTCGAGTTTTTCATTCCGTTCGCGTCCCTTGTCGCGACTGGTCAAACGCGCGAGGTTGAGACCTGCTGACCTGGCAAGGGGTTTCAGTTTGTCATGATGTTGACGGACGAGAACTTCCGTTGGGGCCATCAGGACTCCCTGCCCGCCCGCTTCGACCGCATTCAGTAACGCCAGGAATGCGACGATCGTTTTCCCGGATCCGACGTCGCCCTGCAGCAGGCGGTTCATGCGGACCGTTCTGGCCATATCCTGGTTGATTTCCCCGATCGAGCGCCTCTGGGCCTTCGTCAAGGTGAACGGCAACCGGGAGAGCACGCGTTTCGCCAATCGTCCGTCGCCGTGGTTGGATCGCCCGCGTTGCTGCCTGAGCCTGCTTCGTGCGAGAGCAAGCGTCAATTGATGCGCGAACATTTCATCAAATGACAACCGCTCCAGCGGCGGGAAACCGAAATTCGTTTCCGCTTCCGACCTCGGAGAATGGGAAAGTGTGAGCGCATCTCTCCAGGATGGCCATCCGCGCGAGGTCAGCATTTCCGGTGAAATCCATTCGGGAAGATCCGGAGTTCGCTCGAGCGCCGCCGAAACAGATCTGTTCATCATTTTCTGGGTCAGCCCCGAGACCAGGGGATATACCGGTTCTGCCGACAGGACTCCGGATTTTGTGCCTGGATCACGGATGTGGTCCGGATGAACGATTTGCCTTAGTCCGTTGAATTCCTCGATCTTTCCGGAAACAATTCGTTGTTGTCCGACCGGCAGGTTTTTTTCGAGCCAGTCCTTGTGGGCATTGAAAAAAACAAGCTGGAACCGTTGCCTGCCGTCGTGAACCCATACCCGGTACGGCAGTCCTTTCCTGGTACCGGGTTGATGGGATCCGACCTCGACCTTGATGGACACCGGTTCCTGCGGAGACCCTTCGGAAATACTGGTAATTTCACGTCGAACAAGTACGGATCTCGGCAGGGTAAAAAGGAGGTCACGTGGACGTTTGACCCCGAGTTGTTCGAGGTGTTTTGCCGTGCGGGGACCAATCCCCGCCAATCCGTCGAGCGGGGCAAACAGGGGGAACAGGATTTCGGGTCGTCCGGGCATGGCGACCCATTCAGGAACGGGATGCGATAAGCGTCAGCCAGGCCTCTTCGTCGATCACCTTGACGTTCAGGTCATTGGCCTTTTTCGCCTTGCTCCCTGCACCGGGGCCGGCGACCACGAGATCGGTCCGCGCCGAGACGGATCCCGTTACCTTTGCCCCTGCGGATTCCGCCCTTGTCTTGGCTTCCTTGCGGGTCATCTTCTCGAGCGTCCCGGTGAAGACGACAATCATGCCCGACAATTCGCTTTCGGCATTTTCCGTCTCTTCCACGTCTTCGATGACGACCGAATCGCGCAGGCGGTCGACAGCGGAACGGGCTTCGCCCGCAAGCGTGTCAATGAGCGAATTTGCCATGACTTCGCCGATCCCGTCGATACCGACAAGGTGTTCCCACCGCGGGCCGCATCGGCTGTCCGGGTCAGCCATCTCGTCGATGTCCAGGAGCAATGCGTCGAAGGACCTGTAATGCGACGCGAGCAACGCTGACGCGTTTTCGCCAATGTGGCGAATCCCCAACGCGAACAGTGCGCGCTGAAACGAAATGTTTTTTCGCTTGTGAATCGAGGCGAACAGCCGGGAAGCCGACTTTTCCCCCGAACCCTTGAGCTTTGCGAGTTCCGCACCACGGTTCTCTTCGAGCAGGAAGATGTCCGCGGGTTCACTGATCCATTCCATGGCGTGAAACTGCTCGATCTGCTTCGCTCCCAGGTTCTCGATGTCGAAGGCGTTGCGGGAAACAAAATGTTTCAGCCTTTCGACCGCCTGCACGGGACAAATCAGCCCCCCGGTGCATCGCGTTACGCTGTCGCCCTCCTCTCGAACCGCCCGGGAACCGCACTCGGGGCAGGTCTTCGGAAACTCGTAGGGCACGCTGTCGGCGGGCCGGGCCGTCAGGTCGATGTCCTTGATCTTCGGAATGACGTCGCCGGCACGGTAAACCTCGACCCGGTCACCGACCCTAATGTCGCGCCCTTCCCGAATCGGATTGCCGCTGGTGCCCCGGCCCGCGATGTAATCTTCGTTGTGGAGCGTGGCATTGGAAACCTGGACGCCGCCGACGTGGACGGGTTCGAGCCGGGCAACCGGGGACAGTGCGCCGGTTCGTCCTACCTGGATTTCGATTGCGTTCAGCCTGGTGAAAGCCGTTTCCGCGGGAAACTTGTGTGCAATTGCCCATCTCGGGGTCGTGCTCCGAATTCCGAGCCTGTCCTGCAGTCCCAGATCGTTGACCTTGTAAACGACACCATCGATGTCGTAGCCGAGGCCGGCTCGTCTGGATTCGATGTCGCGGTATCGCGCAATCAGCGCATCAAGACCCGGGCAAATCGCACCAAGGGGGTTGGTCGGCAGGCCCAGTTCGGCCAATCTTTCGACCGCCTCGATCTGCGTGCCGGCCAGCTGCTCGCTCAATTCACCCCAGGCATACGCAAAAAATCGTAGCGGCCTGCTGGCCGTAATCCGCGAATCAAGCTGCCTGATCGACCCGGCTGCAGCATTCCTCGGATTGGAAAAGGTTTTCTCGCCGTGTTCGCCTTGGCGCGCATTGAGTTCTTCGAAGTCTTCCTGTCTCATGTAGGCTTCGCCGCGAACCTCCAGAACGTTAGGCCCGCCGCGATTCAACATCGCTGGAATGTCAACGATCATGAGCGCGTTCGCGGTGACATTTTCGCCGACTTCCCCGTTTCCACGTGTTGCAGCCTGAACCAGACGCCCGTCTTCGTACCGCAATGACAGTGAAAGCCCGTCAATCTTGGGTTCCGCCACATAGTCAAGGGGATCCGAATCCGTGAGCCCCAAAAAGTTTCGTATGCGCGTATCGAAGAGCCTCACGTCGTCTTCTGAAAAAGCGTTGTCCAGCGACAGCATGCGATCGGCATGTGCTACCTTTTCGAATGACTCGGAAATCGGTCCTCCGATTCGACTGCTTGGGCTGTCTGGTCGGATCAGGTGGGGATAGATCGCTTCGATGTCACGGTTTCTCCGCTTGAGGAGATCGTATTCGGCGTCGTCCAGATCAGGATCATCACGAGTGAAATAGTCATAATCCGCACGCGCCAGTCGAATGGCCAGCGAAGCGAGTTCCGCCTTCGCCTCTTCCTCACTCAAGTTTTCGACAGGCACGTCGTCCATGGCAACATCGGGAAAGCAGGTCTGAACCGGACTTCGTCCGGCGTACTCGGAGTTCTTGCTGTTTTGACGATTCCATGTCTAACCGATCCGGGACCGAAACTGAATGATTCCAACGATTGGAATCGCGAAATGTAACGCCGGTTCAATCACGATGTTCGAAGAATTCGGAAAAGTGCATACGGCGCGCCGGACGTGCATCTCGGTCCGGGGGCCAACACCCGTTTCATGGACTTCCGGAAAGTCATGAATTAAGTGAGAACGATGACCGAACACGATACAGGTGAAGCAGGTTTGCGGAGCAGGAACTCCCTTGGCCTGGCCAAGGATCCGCCGGATACGCGGGTGCTTGTCGCGATGTCCGGCGGAGTCGACAGCTCCGTGGTTGCGGGGATGCTGGTATCTGAAGGTTACGATGTCGTCGGGATGACGCTGCAACTCAACGACTCCAGCACGGCAACGTCACGGCCCGGGACATGCTGCGCGGGGCGCGATATCACGGATGCACGCCGCGTTGCGGAAACGCTATCAATCCCCCATTACGTCCTCGATTACGAGAGTCGTTTCAAAGAGGACGTGATCGACTATTTCGTCGACAGCTATCTCGCCGGAATGACTCCGGTCCCCTGCATTCGGTGCAATCAGGGTGTCAAGTTCCGCGACCTCCTTGAAACTGCGAAGCAGATCGATGCTGACTGCATGGCTACCGGGCATTACGTTCGACGCGTGGATGGAGTCGAAGGGGTCGAGCTTCATACCGCCGTTGATACTGCGCGGGACCAATCCTATTTTCTTTTCGCGACGACGCCGGACCAGTTGCGCTACCTGCGATTTCCGCTCGGGAGTCTGCCTTCGAAGTCGGAGACCCGAACGCTCGCGGAGCAGTACGGTCTTCCGGTCGCCCGAAAACCTGACAGCCAGGATATATGCTTCGTTCCGGACGGTTCCTACGCGTCGGTGATTGAAAGGCTCCGGCCGGCGGCATCCGAGCCGGGTGACATTGTTCACCTGGATGGGCGTAAGCTCGGAACCCACCGGGGAATCATTCACTACACCGTCGGTCAAAGGCGCGGGCTCGGCATCGGCGGCGGTGCGCCGCTCTACGTTGTCAGGCTCAACCCGGAAAACCGCACGGTTGTCGTTGGTCCGCGGGAAGCCCTCAGGACACAAAAATTCCGCATCGGTCAGGTCAATTGGCTCGGTGACGGCAGATTTGACAATCGAGCCGAATGGAACCTGTCGGTCCGCGTTCGATCGACCCGCCCACCCAAGGAAGCTGTCGTTCGCCCGAATTCAGAATCGTCGGGAGAGGTCGAGGTCCTTACATCCGAGGAAGCCGTTGCGCCCGGCCAGGCCTGCGTTTTTTTCGAAAACTCGGGCACGCGCGTCCTGGGCGGCGGATGGATTTTGCGGGACGATCGCAGCTGAAACTCTCCCCTTCCCGCTCCCAGGGAAACACGACCCCGCGAAAGGCGCCGAAGACGCCTGCCCGCTTCATCCCGGTCAACAGAGGCCCGGCGAGTCACCGCGCGGGGCACTCAGGCTTCACGTCCCCGTTTTTCCAACTCGTCGGTAAAAGCCATGTAGCCGCCGTTTTCCATGAATTCCGTCTCTTCGGCACGCGATTCCCGACCCAGCACTTCGTTTCGGAACGGGAATCGGCCAAACTTCCTGATGATCTCCAAATGGGACCTGGCATGGAGCAGCCCGAGCGAAAGGTCCGGCATGCTCTTGCTGAACACCTCGTAGCCGTATTCCTGGTCGCGCAGGTTCTCGGAATGCTCGAACGGCAGGTAGAAGAACTGTCGAATCAGGCCGTCGACTTCGAAATCCTGACCCTTTTCGATCGCGTTTCGTGCGACGCCGCGAGCCTTTGGGTCGGTGGCAAACGATCGCGGGTCGCCACGAAACATGTTTCGCGGGAACTGGTCCATGAGCAGCAGCAGCGCGAGTGATCCGTTCGCGTCACCCTGCCAGTGATCAAGCTTTCCATCCCGGGCGGCCTCGTAGGTGGACATGAAGCGGTCGATGATTTCCTGGTCGAGTTCCGGCGAACCCATGTACCATTTTTCGACACCGACTTCGTCCTTCCAGAATGCAAGCACGTCAGCAGCCGTTTTCGTCATCTCTAAATCCTGTTCCATTGTTGGATGGGCGGGGTGTGCCCGTTCGTCCCGGCATTTCGCCCGGTCCTTTAACCAATTCTGCCGAAACTGTGTAGTGAGCGCGGTTGAGAGTCTGTTCTCCTTTGCCCTATCCGTCTGCCCGATCGTCTTGAGCCTGTTCGATTGCCACCTCCTGTGCGACTTCAACCGCAACCGGCGAAACCGTCGGCACGACGGGCGTGTAGCTGGTCAATTCATCGACATTTGGTGAAACGCGCCGTGTACTCCGGTAAACAGCATACACCGACATCGCCGCGAGCAAGGCGGAGATATACGCGAAAAAGCTGTTTGCACCGAAGGTTGTCATGAGCCAGCCGATAATCAGCGGGCCTGCGATCGCTCCAATGCTGTTGGCAAGTATCATCCCGCCTGCGGCAGCGGCCATGTCTTCGTGATCGAGAAAGTCGTTCGTATAGGCAATGAACAGCGAATACAGCGGATTCGCCACGCCGCCAATTGCAAGCGCCGTCGCGAGCAAGAAGACGAAATCCCCGGAAAAGAACACACCGGCGCCCGCCGCCATTGCTCCGAACAACGTAACGCCAACGATCAGAATCCTGCGGTCCATGCGGTCCGACAACCAGCCGATCGGGTACTGTGCGACCAGACCGCCCACGTAAATCGTTGCGACGAACACCGAAATTTCCCTTGGATTCATCCCGCGCACGGTTCCGAAAACCGCCGCCATGCCAAACAATGCCGCGAAAACTCCGCCAAGAAGAAACATCCCGACGATGCCAAGAGGAGATATCTCGAACAGTTTCCTGAGCGTAATCGGTTTGGTCGTATGGAATACGGGTGCAGGATTGATGGACAGGAGAATAGGTGCCACCGCCACCGAGACCAATACGGAAATCAGGATGAACAGGGTGTATCCACCGGGGTCGGCAACGTTCAGGATGAGTTGTGCGGCGACGATTCCAACCATCTGGACAATGACGTAGGCCGAGAGCGCCTGTCCCCGCGTTTCGTTTGTCGCAGCATCGTTGAGCCAGCTTTCGGCGACGACATACACGCCGGATATGCAGAATCCGACCGCCACCCGAAGGGCGAACCAGGCAAACGGGTTCGGAACCGCGGCGTAGAGAATCAGGCAGGCCGAAATGCAGGATGCCAGTGCCGCGAAAACCCTCACGTGCCCCACCCTGCGAATCATTTCCGGAGCCAGCCGGGCTCCGCCCAGGACTCCGATAAAGTATCCGGCCATGACCCAGGCCATGGAATTGGTCGAGAACCCCTCGATGTCTCCCCGGACGCCCAGAAGCGTGCCCTGGAGGCCGTTTCCGAGCATCAGGAGAAAGACGCCGAATAGAAGAGCCCACGCGTTTTTAAGGACGGTCGCCATCAAGCCATGTCCCTGAATGTTGTCCGACGTTTACCCGGTAGCAGAGTCACGGACCGGTCACCGCACATCCGCGACCGATCCAGGTCGCAATTTGCCCATTGGGTTACGGAATCAGCAGGGAGCCGTCACCATAAGAGTAGAACCGGTAGCGGTTTTGAATGGCATGGGCGTAAATGCGGCGTGTCCGACCCGATCCCATGAACGCGCTCACCAGCATCATCAAGGTCGAATTCGGCAAATGGAAATTGGTGATCAATGCGTCAGCCACCCTGAAATCGAATCCGGGCTTGATGAAGATATCCGTCTTTCCGCACCAGGAAGAAACGATCTGACCGGTATTTCGGCACGTCCGCGCTGACGTTTCCAGGAGCCGCAATGTCGTTGTACCGACCGGGATAATCCTTCCGCCTCGTTCACGGGCATTGTTGATCTCGCTCGCGGCCGATTCCGTGATTGACCCCCATTCGCTGTGCAGTCTGTCTCCTTCGATCTCATCGGCGCGGACATTCATGAATGTCGCAAAGCCCACGTGTAACGTGATCCAGGACATCTGGATTCCCTTTTGCTTAAGGCCGTCCAGAACGATCTCGTCGAAATGCAGCGATGCAGTCGGTGCCGCGACCGCTCCGGGAATACGCGCGAATACGCTCTGGTAGTCTTCCGTATCCTGAGGGTCGACCGGTCGCCGTTTGGCAATGTAGGGGGGCAAGGGAATTTCTCCCGCATCGGGCAGCAGCGAAATGAAATCCCGGCCACGCGTGTTGAACTTGAGGCGCGTACCGGTGCGGTCTCTCGATACGACTTCGGCGCAGAGTCCTTCGCCAAAGGAAAGGTGATCTCCGACCCGGACCCTTCGCGCGGGACGCAACAAGACGTGCCAGGTGTCTTCTGGCTCATGTGAGCCGAGCACGACTTCCACCTCCGCCCTGGTCTCGCCACGGGACGTGCGACGAATCCTGAAGCCACGGATCCGTGCCGGAATGACGCGGGTGTCGTTGAACACCAACCTGTCACCGGGCCTGAGGTGGTTCGGAAGTTCGGTAAAGGTCGAGTCCGAAACCGACGAACCGCTTGCAACGAGCAACCGGGCCGAGGAACGAGGCCGGGCTGGCCTCAAGGCGATCTGCTCCTCGGGCAGATCGAACTGGAAATCGGACATGTTCAATCCGGTCTCTTTGAAATCATGCACGACTCGGGTCATGATCCAAAGCTCAGGTTCACTCGCCGGCTTGAGGCGGCGTCGGAATGTCGGATCCAAATATTTCCCTGAACTTCCCCGGCGTCAGAATCGAAAGAGGATTCACCGTGACTTTCGGGTTATCGGCGGAACCAACCATCATGTATTTGAATCCGAATGTCTGGTTTTCGCGGCTGGGTCCAACCAATGTGTTCAGCACGGTACCGACCAATTTGTCGAGGACTCCCGTCAGTACATGGACAGGAGACAGGACTCCCACGAAGTCGATGTGCCTCGACTTCGGATCGAACCATCCGGCGAGAGTTATGCTCATCGAAGCGCCGACCGCGCTCAAGTTCGAAATCGAAACCGCTCCCGGCTGCGTTTTCACCGTTCCCGTGACCGAATCGAACGCCAGACCCTGGCCTGACAGCTGCTGCAGCAGACCGACCACGCTGATCGAATTGAGGATTTCCGCAAGAACCGGCGCGTTTCGCACGCGAACATCCGTGATCCGAAAGCTCAAGTCCCGGGTGCTGCTGTTGTCGTGGGTCAGGATCTCGAGATCCATCCGCCCTCCGAACGCGGACCTGAAGTAGCCCGTTTGCCGGAGCAACTGGCCCGCGTCTTCGGCTTTCAGTTCGATCGTACGCCCACCTTCTCGTGACCGAAACTTGCCGGAAACCGGTACCGGTTCCGGGCCGTTGACCATTCCCGAGAATTCCCCGGAGGCACCGCCACCAGTTTCGACACGGCCGGAAACTCCCGAGAGACTGATTTGGTCGTCCACCAGCACGTGGTCCAGCTCGAAGGCGATCGCGACCGGGTCCCCTCCCCCGGTGCCACGTCCCAAACGGGCTTCCCTCAAGTCAAGGGTTCCGCCGTTCAGTTCGATTCCCTGAAGCCCTTCCGGGCCGTGGTGTATGGAAACGTCCGTCGTCAGCCACCTGCCGAGCTCGAATTTTTCAAGTCGAATGCCGCCTTCGCGATCGCTGCCGCCAAGGACGGTCTCAAAACGCAGTCCCTTTGCCGAGAATCTGAGCTTGTACAGTTGGTCCTGCCTGTCCAGATTCCTGACGACGACAAGCTGGGCCTTTTCGGAAGCCGGTTTTGACCAGTTCAGTTCGGGGAATGTCAAGCTCATGCCGTCGAGCGACGAGGTTGCTGTTATGACCCTCCCTTCGGGCGAATCGAAATCGGCCTCGATTTTCAATCGGGTCGTTCCGGATAGATTTCCTTTCAGAAACTCCGCGCCGAAACGGTCAAGATGCTCGGGCGACATGTCGAGATCGACCGTGAGCACGTTCGATCTCGGTTGACTGGAATCGCTTTTCATGTTCCAGGCCAGCACTCCCCTGAGCCCGCCTGCGTTGACCGGGCCTTCGACCGATATTCCGGCATTGCTGGAACGGACGACCAGTTCGCCGGATTCCAGGTCTGCCGCTTCCCGCAAACCGGGGATCCGCAAGGCGCGCGCGCGGACGTCCTCCAGCCTGGCGCTGATCGAGTATTCGAAATCCTGCATTCCGGGCTGCGGCTTCATCGGAAACCTGAACGACCCCGAGACGCGGGCGGTTCCGGATACGGTACGTGGATCGATGAATTCAGGCATGCGGAGCCTGACTTCCGGCCGTTCAAGGATTTGCGCCAGGAAACCTACAGAACTTGTTGATTTCACCGTCAAATTGACGGTTGGATCCGGATCGGAAAAGGTCGCGATCTCGAAACCCGACCCGGAAACGTCTGCGCGCCCGGTTGCGGATTCTTCAACATACCCCGAGTCGAGCCCGACTTCGAGGGCGTCCGTGCTCAGTCTTCCCGAGCCAACCCCGCCCCGTATGGGCGGAAACCCGGGCAAGAACGAAAATTCGGCGTTTTCGATGCCGAACCCGATGTCATAGTCAAGCCCGGATTCACCAAAGGTGAGATCACCTGAAATGCTCCGGAACTCTCCTGCGGATACGTTTTTTTCAAACCATGACATGGCTCGCGCCGCCCTGCCTCCGGGCCAATGGTCTTCAACCCTTTCAATCGTCAGGCGATCTGCATCGACTCTGAATTTTCCCTTCGGTTTCAATGAGCTCCAATCCAGTCTTCCGCTTGTCTGGAGCAGCGTCTCTTCGTCGGAAATCCAGGCCCGGCCGACTTCCACAACCCGGGATGCCGGGAAGAGGACCAGGTCAAGCCCGCCCTTGGGGATTTCCAGGCGGGAACCAGGGTCACCCGGCGGTCCAAGTCTTGCCGTCAAGTGAGGGACACGGACTTGAATCGCTTCAAGTTCCGCGTTCGCGTTCATCCGTAGCGAAAGCGTTCCAGCGGCGTCCAGTTCGCCGCTGCCGGCCGACGCGGTTGCGTCGAACGGAAAGTCATGGATCTGCTCGATGTCGCTTTCAGGGTCGTTTTCTCCACCATTCGTATCAAAGGAATCACCGGCTTCACGGTCATGAAACACGAGTCTCGTTGAAATCGGGAGAAATCCCTCGAGTAATGCTCTACCGGTGCCTGTCGCATCGGTGCCAAATGTGGTCACGGGACGGCTGAGGCGTGACGAGAACACCAGCGTACCGGCTCCCGGTGTCCTGGTCATCGAGAACTCCAGTTCGAGACTCTCGTCCGGATCGACGGCAGGGAAACGGACAAGGGATGTCAGGTCAAGCTGACCCCGCTCCTTGATCATGCGTAATCCCGGCAAAAGCAACCTGCGCTTCGTCCCTGATCCCAGGTCCTCGAATTCGATCGAGGAATTCTTCAGTTCAATGCGGTCCAGATGACCCAATGGACCGGAAATGAACAATTCATCGATGCTCTTTCCCAGATCCTTCCCGAGACTGATTCCCTCACCCGTCAATGACGGCAATCGAAGTTTACCTGACGTATCTCTGACGACAAAAACCTCGAGTCCGAACACTTCGAGCGACCTCAGGCGTAACTCGCCCTGGGCGAGGCCCCTGAGCGAAATGGTCGACCGAACGTTTGGAAAGGTGAATTCCTGCCCGCCATCAGCGTTGTGGTACCGAAACGCCATCTCGACGTTGATTCCGTTGTCTCCCAGTCCCACGGAGGCCGCCTCGACCGATACGCGGCCCCTGCCAAAGATCGATTCCAACTGCTGCTCAACCAAGGCGGGAAACCCGGTACTCGCGAGTTCATGGTCCTGTACAACGACGAGAAAAAGAGAAACGAGAACGACAGCGACTGCCACCGTCCCGACAACAAGGGCAGCGGAAAGTTCGATCAGTTTCTTGATTAGCCGCATCACGCTGGACTTTGGAACTTGGTTCCCGGTTCCCGTTCACCCGTTCGCAGTATGAAGCAAGGTGACACGAGACTGAACAGATGTCTGACTATCACAGATTTCAAACCGGTGAAAATTGATGGTGCTTGTGGTCATGCCCCTGCGCGATGCAGGTGATGACGGCCACTTGAGTCTGCGGTAACGATGAAACGGACATTGTCGTGCGAATTCTCGTGGTGCGGGGCAACCTGTGTGCGAGGCGGGGAAATCGGCAAGTCGGCGTTGCCAGACGGACCGATCCATTCCGCAAAGGCAGGACGACCTGCCTCAAGTTCCTTTTGAAACGAATTGGCCGTGAAATGGTCCGGTGAAAGCGACGTTGGCGAATTCCCGCCAATTTCGCGTTATCGAAAACAAAAAGTTTGAAACTTTCTGAAATAATCTGTAAAGTGAGTCGGTCCCGTGTAAATCACCCGTCACTTTGATGGCCTTTGCCATGTCTTTCTCAACGATCAATTTGATGCAGTCCATGCGGTGCTCATGAATTTGATCAGGGGCACAAGCTTGAGCCGCCTGTTTCCCGAGCGCGTCGTCAGGGTGGAATCCCGTGACAAGGTCAAGTACTTTCGCATTTCTCCCGTCGTCCAGGCAATAGTCCTTGTTTGCTCCCTGTCGGCAGTCACCTACGTCTTCGCGCTGTCGGTCTTGGTCGGAATTGAATTCGGCACTCGTCATGCGGCCGAAGCCAAGGACGAGTTGATTCACGCGACCTACCAACAGAGAATCGACGAACTGACGTCAAGCAGCGAAAGGATGCTGGCTTCGGCCGCAACCGACAACGAACGAAATCGACGCGCATTTCAGCAACTGGGAACTGAAAAGGGTCTGCAATTGCAGGCGGTTGCGAAACAGCGTGAACTGGAACGAAATGTTGCCTTGCTTGAGGAACGGCTTGCCGGTCTGACGATCGAACGAAATGGCCTGCATTCTGAGGTCGAACACCTGCAGTCCAGGGTTGCTGAACTGTCCGGACGGGTGGACGAGCAGCTCGACACGGAACAGCTTCAGAACGCCGTCGCGAGAACGCTCGATATTGCCGTCGCCGAGCTCAGTTCCAAGGAGGGCAGGATTGCGAACCTGGAGGAACAGGTCGATGGCCTTGAACATGAACTCAAGGTCCAGGAAGGACACTACGACTTCATTTTCCGCAATTTGGAAGGTGCCGTTGAGCTTTCGCTCGGCCCGATGGTCAAGGCGCTTGAAAGGTCCGGCGTCGATCTCGACAGTCTGCTTGAAACGGTGCGCCGACGGTTCTCCAATTCGGGTGGTCCTGTCGGTTCGCTGTCGAATATAGAACGGACATTGTCCGAAAGTCCTCATGCGTATCGGATCAGGGCCCTGGTAGAAGATCTTGATCGCGCACATTTCATGGGCCTGGCATTGCGAAAAATTCCGGTTTCAATGCCTGTTCGCGGCAAATTCAGGTACTCGAGCAACTACGGGCTGCGCAAGGATCCGTTTACCCGCACCATTTCCCGGCACGAGGGTGTGGACATGGTTGCGCGATCGGGCACTGCCATTTACGCCACCGCAGACGGGGAGGTCGTCTATGCGGGCTGGAAAGGCGGTTTCGGGAGAGTGGTCAGGATCAGGCACATTCACGGATTCGAGACTGTCTACGGCCACCTGAGGAAAATTCACGTCAGGCGGGGCCAAATGGTCTCGCGCGGGGATCGAATCGGTGATATGGGCAATTCCGGTCGCAGTACCGGGACCCATCTTCATTACGAGGTACATGTGGGCGGCAACCCGAAAGACCCAAAAAAATACTTGGAGGCAGGACGAAATGTTTTCTAGAAAAGGCAAGACCCAGACAACTCCCGGCACCAGACCCGATGTCGGTCCAGCCGGCAATCCCGTACCGCAACCTCGTCTTTCACCGGACACGAAGGCGGCCCCGACCCAACAGGGACCTCATT
Source organism: Paracoccaceae bacterium (assembly GCA_026707935.1). Taxonomy (GTDB): domain Bacteria; phylum Pseudomonadota; class Alphaproteobacteria; order Rhodobacterales; family Rhodobacteraceae; genus JAPPHA01. The sequence goes on along the minus strand of JAPOVX010000251.1, from coordinate 5,484 downwards.
CTGCCCCGGCGGCCGCGCCTGCCCCCCCGCACAAGGCGAAACCCCGGGCGTCGATTCTGTCGACGGACATTTTTCTTGAGGGAGACCTGCGTACGACCGGCGGCATCCAGATCGAAGGAACCATAAAGGGCGACGTAAGGGCACACATGATTACGGTTGGCGAGACTGCCAAGGTCACCGGTGTCGTGGTTGCAGACGACGTCGTCGTCAACGGAAAGGTCGAAGGGATGATCCGGGGGGTCAAGGTCCGTTTGACCTCGAGCGCCCATGTCGTTGGCGATATCATTCACAAGACGATCGCGATCGAAAGTGGCGCGCGATTTGACGGAAAGGTCAGTCGGCGGGAAAAGCCGCTCGATGACAACGCTGAACCCTCGCCTCGAAAAGTGCAGGCAAAACGCCCGGAACCGGTCCGGACGCAGCCAGCGCCAGCGGCCAACAGGCACGAGCGATCCAAGTCACCCGACGGGTAACGCAATACGACGAACGTGTTGACCCGGTTCCTTCCGCACTTTGGCGACGAGAGAACCGGCGTGAGGCCGCCCCTATAACAGTTCCGAACGGGTTTGACCGTCGGCATTCAGGGCAAGGACCGACGACATGAAACTGTCAAGGTCGCCGTCCAAAACCCGTTTCGTGTCAGATGTCTCCCAGTTGCTGCGCAAGTCCTTGACCATTTGGTAAGGGTGCAGGACGTAGGATCGGATCTGGTTCCCCCAACCTGCATCTCCTTTTGCTTCATGCGCTTCACGGATCAGGCGATTCCGGGAATCCAGTTCGAGCTGGTAGAGCCTTGACTTGAGTGAAGCCAAGCAGTTCGCCCTGTTTTGGTGTTGTGATTTTTCCGACGAAGTCACGACAATTCCCGTCGGAATGTGCGTCATGCGAACTGCCGAGTCGGTCTTGTTGACGTGCTGTCCCCCGGCACCGGAAGATCTGAATGTATCGACCCTGATGTCGGACGGGTTGATCTCGATCTGAATGTCATCGGAAACGACGGGATACACCCAGACCGAGCTGAACGACGTATGTCGACGTGCATTGGAGTCAAATGGAGATATCCGGACGAGACGGTGCACTCCGGACTCGGACTTCAGCCAGCCATAGGCGTTAGTTCCTGAAATCCTGTAGGCGACGGATCGATACCCGGTTTCATCACCGGGTTGCGCCGAGATCATTTCGATACTGAACCCGCGCCGCTGCGTCCAACGCTCGTACATCCTGGCGAGCATGTAGGTCCAGTCGCAGGCTTCAGTGCCTCCGGCCCCGGAATTGACCTCCAGAAACGTGTCGTTTCCATCCGCTTCACCATTGAGAAGCGCCTCGATTTCCTTTTTTTTCGTCCTTTTGCCCAGGTCTGCCAGCACCGACTCCGCCTCATGGACAAACTCGGGCTCATTCTCCTCTTCTCCAAGCTCGAGAAGATCAATGGATTCCGCCAGTTCGGACGTGAACTGTTCATATACGGCCACGTTATCCATCAACGACTGTCTTTCGCGCATCAGTCGCTGTGCCCGCGCCGTGTCGGTCCAGAGATCGGGGTCTTCGCACCTTGCGTTAAATTCCTCGAGCCGATGGCGCGCCGACTCCAGGTCCTGTCGCCTGTAGATCAACTCAAGGGACCGCTGGATGGATGAGACGATATTTTCGGTTTCCGACCGCACGACCTTTCCCGACACCACACTTTCAACCGCGTGAACACATATCGGTCGGCGCGCGACCAGTAAAGGTAGCGGTCATGTTCGCGAGAGCAGGCCGTTTTTCAGCCCGGCTCACCCGTTTCCTGCGTCAATACAGACCGCCGCTGGACAAAGAGCCGAAAGAGGCATTGTCTTCACGGGTCGTGTCCGTTTCTTCGCTGGCCGTTGCCATCTCGGTCTCTTCGTCAGGGAGTGCATCGGCAATCGTCTGCACGTTTTCGATGCAGTCGCCGACAAGCAGGTCTTCCCCGACTCCGAATCCACCGCCGATCTTGTTCAGTTCATCTGCAGCGTGTTCGTCGCCTTCACGAAACAGCTCCTCGACCACATGTTCCCCCTCGGCAGCCTCCGGCAGTCTCGCTCCACTGCAGCGATGGAACTTGAGGAACACGCCGCCGACAGGGGTGGAAAACTCCGGTGTCCCGTAGCGCTCGGCCGCGGTCTCCATGAACGAATTGAATACGGGGCCGCACATCCCCGAACCGGTTGCGGTCCTGCCCATGGGTTGAGGCTGGTCATACCCGATATAGCAACCGGCAACGATGTTTGGAGAAAAGCCGATGAACCAGGCGTCCCTTGATTCGTTCGTGGTTCCCGTCTTGCCCGCAACCGGAAATCCCAGGTTCACGGTGCTGCTGGCTGTCCCTCTCTCGACGACATCAAGCATCATCGACGTCAACTGAAAGGCTGTAATCCTGTCGATGATTCTCTGGCGTTCGCTGACGATAGCCGGGGCTGTTCCGGGATCCAGATCGCCCCGGCCGCATCCGGTGCATTCCCTGCGGTCCTGACGATATGTCGTCTTGCCCCAGCGGTCCTGGATCCTGTCGACCAATGTCGGTTCGACGCGCTCTCCGCCGTTGGCGAACATCGCGTACGCCGCGACCATCTGATACAGCGTCGTCTCCTTCGAACCCAGGGAGTTCGCAAGGTAGGGTTCCATGTGATCATAGACGCCGAACCTTTCCGCGTATTCGGCGACGACCTCCATGCCGACGTCCTGGGCCAGCCTGACAGTCATGAGGTTTCGGGATTTCACGATTCCGACCCGCATCGGAACCGGGCCATAGTATTTTTCGGTGTAGTTCTCGGGCTGCCAGATCCCTTCCGGAGTTTCGATCGAAAACGGGGCATCGATCAGAATCGTGGATGGAAAATACCCGCTATCGAGGGCGGCTGCATAAACGAACGGCTTGAACGATGATCCGGGCTGCCGCAAGGCCTGGGTCGCGCGGTTGAAAACCGAATGCTGGTACGAAAACCCTCCCTGCATGGCGAGCACGCGGCCGGTATTCGTGTCCATTGCCATGAAGGCTCCCTGCACGACCGGGATTTGGCGGAGAGACCAGTGGCTGAATTCGTTGTCAACCGCGACAGACTTGACGTAAATGACGTCTCCGACTTCGAGAAGATCCGCGGGAACCTGTGCCTTGGAACCTGCTTCTCCATTTTCCTTGAGGGGGCGCCAGGACAGATCGCTCATCGGAATCACGTGCGGCCGGTCCGTCGTCGTAACGCCTGAGATGCCGATTTCCGCCGAATTCCGGGTCAAATCCAGTACGACGGCAGGAAACCACCCGGAGATGTCCCGTGCCATGTCGAGGCGGGAAAGCGCGTCTCTCCAGCCATCCTCGGAATGCAGCAACTCGGCATCGATCTTTCCAACCGGTCCACGATAAACATTTCTTGTGCGGTCATATTTCTCCAGTCCGCCGCGCAACGCCTCTTCGCTTGCCTCCTGCAGCACCTGGTCAAGCGTTGCGCGTACGACGAAACCGCCGGACAGGAACTGGTCTTCGCCGATTTCCCGCGAAATCTGTCTTCTGATTTCGTCGGTAAAGTAGCCCCGGGGTGGGCGTATGGAACGGCCGGACGGAATGTCTCCGGACTGAACCGTCAACAACGGCGCGCTCTTCGCGGCATTGGCCGCATTCTCTGTGACATAGCCGTTTTCGGCCATTTCCCGGAGAACGAAGTTTCTCCTGGACAATGCGCGACTACGTTGCCTGGTCGGGTGGTATGTACTCGGCGCCTTGGGCAATGCCGCCAGGTAGGCAGCTTCCGCCAGGGACAAATTTTCCAGGGGCTTGTTGAAATACGTCAGCGCCGCAGCAGTGACTCCGTATGAATTCTGGCCAAGAAAGATCTCGTTCAGGTAAAGCTCCAGAATCTCGTCTTTGGAAAGCGTATTCTCAATCCGGGAAGCGAGGATGAGTTCCTTGATTTTCCGTTCTGCCGAGCGGTCGCTCGACAGAAGAAAATTCTTCATGACCTGTTGCGTTATCGTCGATGCGCCACGCAACCTTCCGCCTTGAAGCACCTCGAGAAACGCCTTTGCCATTCCGGTTGGATTGTATCCCCGGTGTCGGTAAAATTCCTTGTCTTCCGCGCTGATAAACGCTTCCTTGACCAGGTGCGGAATCTCTTCGATCGGCGTGAATACCCGCCTTTCGCTCGCGAATTCGTCGATGACGTCGCCTTCAATGGAATAAACCCGCGAAACCGACGCCGGTTCGTAAATCGCAAGTGCCGCGTGATCCGGCAGACCACGCCCGTAGTGCCCGAACATCAGTGCTCCGACGAGGACCAGGGCAAAAAGGCCCGTCGTCAGACTGCTGAACAGCGCACCTGAAATCTGCAAGAGAATCCCAATCACACCCTTGCTCCGCGTATGAAAGCGGGTACTTCCGAGCCTTGACACTATAAGTTGGAACCACTCTTCCGTCAAAGCAACGTGATTGCACCGATCACGTCATCATGCCGTAAGGCGTCGTTGGAGCCATTACCTCGTTGCAGTCACCTGGATCGTGAATCCCGTGGCCTTTCCGGCCGCAACCTCCGACATGCCATGATCGGCATTGCGGAAACCTCGTCCAATCGTCCTGCACGGCGTTTTGCAATCTCGAGAGCAATGCGGGATGCCGGACGTTTTCGAGGGACGGAACAGGTTGGATCCCGAGGCCGGGGTCCAGGCCGGGACCGACCGTTCGGGCTTCGCCATGTCTTCACCGACAATTGAACAGGAATCGGATTGAATCGTAGCCAACAAATCTCTAGATTCACCGTACGCGGGCATTTTGGCCCGGTTTGGAATTCAGCTGATCGCCGGAACCAGAGAATCGGCTCCGAAACCGGACCCGAATCACGGCGACATGAAATTATGTACGATGTTTCCGACGAAAGGCGGAATTTTCCGCATTTTTGTCGGCAAAAATCAGGAAACTGCCACGATGCAGGTCGTTGGAGCGCAAGGATTTGACCGAATGGTGCCATATGGATTCTCGTCGAGCGTTCATCCGCAAAAACCTGCCGTGGAAAGAAAATTGAACATGTGTGTCCGGTCCCCTGACCGCCTCCGGGCTTGGGGGGCGCCGGAGGAAACACGTGTCGAAGAGGCAACATGGCAAAGAAAATGCTCGTTGATGCGGCGCACGAGGAGGAAACTCGGGTCGTTATCACCGAAGGAAGCAAAGTCGAGGAGTTTGATTTCGAGAGTTCGGGCAAGCGCAGGCTAGCCGGAAATATCTACCTCGCAAAAGTCAAACGAATAGAACCGTCCCTTCAGGCGGCGTTCGTCGACTACGGTGGAAACCGCCACGGTTTCCTGCCGTTTTCAGAAATCCATCCGGACTACTTCCAGATTCCGGTCGCCGACCGTGAAAAGTCGGTCGCGGAATATGCGGCCCAAATGGAAAAACACGCGGATTCGGCCGAAGCCGTTGCCGGCGACGGGAAGGGAGATGCCTGGACTGAAGACGGTCCCGCCGAACCGGAAGTTGACGCG
>JAPOVX010000267.1 GCA_026707935.1 Paracoccaceae bacterium | reverse complement strand
TGCCGTTTCCTGACAGGGAACGCGATGCGGTTTTCCTGATCAGAGACCCAGTCGACCAGTTCCCGGGCCACCGGGTCACTGCGCGTGATATGAGAGGCGGTGTTCGCCAGGTATGTGTTGAGAAGGAATTGTTCATGGTCATTAAGCATGATTCTCTCCTTTGCGAACCAGTGAAACGAGGTTAACGCACGGACACGTCAGATTCGGACGCAATAGATTGAAATTTTTGAGTGTTGAATGTCAGGCCGGTCAAGGTGAATGCCATGGCCCAGATTGCGGTCAGGGCCGGTGCACCCTGACCGCAGATCAAACGGGATGACGGGCTCAAAGCCATTCGGGGTCCGTGTACCACCTGCCTTTCTCGAACCGTGCCCAGAGACGCCCGTCCTCGATGTGGTACACGCACTGGGATCTTTCGAAGCTGATCGAATCCGGACTGTCGCCAACCCGGACCTCCCGTGTTCCGGGATCTCCATCTTCCACGTAGTCCTTGATGACAGCGTCCGGAACTCCATGCCGGTACCGGAGTGCCCTCTCGATGATTTTCAGAATTTTTGTCTTTTTGGCTCCGATCACGCCGATAAAGACTGCATTGTAATGGTTCCCGAAGTTGGTGCTGTACGTGTCGTGTGCGTAGGTCGTGGCGACCGTCTTCGGGTATTCGGCAGCAAAACCGGCCAGGGGATATTCGATGAAGCCGAAGCCAGTCTCGAATCCGGCGTCATGAAGGCTGTCAAGGTCCAGCTCGATCGTACGGGCTGACGAATTCGAGTGCTTCAGGTGGAGTGGGGCGCTGTCATCAGGACCCATCCACAGTTCCGATTCCGGCCTTGTCTCAATGATCATGGCTGTTTTCTCCTGCTGACTTATTGCTGTTGTACTTGGACGTTGGATGCGAACCGGCTGTTGTTCGCTTTCGATCGACGTGATTCTCTCGGATTCGAATCAACGGTGAGAGCGTAACGCAGCGTTACGTCAGATCCGGACGTGTGCTTTCGAGAATTTTTGGATTCTCAGAACTTGGAACGGTCTTTTTTTCGGGTTGCCGCCGGAATCATGGAGACGATTGGGGGAAAAAGATAAATCTCCAGCCGACAGGAAGGAGACATGCGTCTGAACCGGAAGTCCCGCGTACCGGGGTTTGATACAACTCGTTAGCTGCGGCGGTCTGTTCCCGGGCAATGCTGTTCAGCTACATGTTTGGCAGACTGATCGCCGCAGGGTTCGACGAGATGGAGTCATCCGGAGCCGGGCGTCGTGTTCCCGATGTGGCGCCGGATATGCAGAAATTGCCGAATGATGGTCGTTCCTGGCACGGTGGCCATGCTCCCTGGACTTCCATTTCCGGATGGTTGCGGAATCCGGTCCCTGTCAATGCCGTCTTCCTCGAGGCCCATTATTTTGACGACGAACCGGGTTTTCTCATTTCACCGCGCTGCCGGCTTTATGAATTCGCGGTGTGTCGGGGTAAGGTCCAAATGGTCATGCAGTACAGGTGCAACAGGGCGTTTCGAGGGATCCGTGCCCATGAAACGGCCGGTTCTTGAGCCTCAAACCGAGCCCGGCAGGCACTTTTGTACGCGCCGTCCCCGGATCGTCGAATTCGGCTGGATTCGGCAAGTTTTCGATTGCGTTTCACTATGAAGGCGAAAACCGGGGATTCTGGTGGATTGTTCCCAGAATCTCACTGTGGGCGGCTCAGTGAACGTGAATCGCGATCAGGTCTTTCCGGCCGATTCGTTGTACCGGTAGGAGGGGACAGTCAGGATTCGACCTGGTCACGAAGAAATGCGTGTATTTCCGAAAGGAGGGCGTGCGTGTCGCGTTCGCGATAGAGAAACAGCGCTTGTGCAATCTTGCCTGCCTCCTTGGGGCCGGTCTGTATCATGCGTTCCCTCTCTTCCGGAAGAGATATTTTCCGGGTGTCATGCCAATTCCGGGATTGACTTTCGGGAATGAATGATTGCCGTTCTGGGAGATCCGTTGTCGCGTCAAATCCTGGTAATGACGCGAACGGAAAAAGGGTAGATGAGGTCGGAAACGCCTGCAATGGATTCGGGCCATTAGCTGCAGTCACAGCGGTGTTTCTTCGAGGAAGCCCGAAGTGTGGCGGGATGCGATGAGCCGTAACGTTGTGTGGCGACAGCAGTTTTCACCGGTTCATGCGAAGGCGGGCACTAGCCTGAATTACCAAGTCACGCGATGATGTGACAATTTGAGAGGGCTACTATCCGAATGCGAGGCGCAATGTTCGGTTTCCGAGCCATGGGATGGTGCATTCCTTTTCGGCGAAGCCGTTCTTGACGAGAAACGGATTGTTGGCGCGGCGCCCGAAGCTGACGGTGATGTCGGCCTTGTCGATGGCGACTTCGGCCGCCGCATGGATGAATTTCCGGAAGAGGGTCCGGGGCGTTTGCTTCTCGTGACCGTGTGCGATGGTCTGCGCGAGCATGCGGTAGAGGGTTGCGGCCATGACGGTGAGTTGGAGGTCGACATCGACCTTGAGCGGGACGGCGGCCGAGAGTGCGTCCATGTGGAACATGTCGATGGCCTCGGCGATGGCGTTCTCGATGACCATGCGCC
>JAPOVX010000380.1 GCA_026707935.1 Paracoccaceae bacterium | reverse complement strand
CTCCTGGGCTTGGCGGAGACGTATTCGCATATCAGGGCGATCCTGTTTCCGACTCCGACCGTATCCCGCATGCCGGGCACAAATCCTGTCTGGCGAAGCCATTCCTGGCTAATGATTTCATCGTGTGGCAGGCTAGAAAAGAGAGCGTTTTTCCGGTTTTTAACGCGCTACCTGCGGACCAGGTCGTCTGTTCCCGACCGCACCCGCCTGACAGGACTTGTCCTGCCACCGGGCAAGACCATCCACCTTGAATCCTCACGGCCCAACCCGCTTTGAATGACGGCGTGCTTCAAACGCCGTTCCAACCCCATCCGATTTCGTTCAGGAGGAACCATGGCCACATGTTCGTACGGATCGAGACCACCTGTCAGGCGACGCTGGCTGTTCTGCCGTCATGGTGAGAACGGATCGTTCTTGAGCGTTTCAGTTTCGAGAGGTGGACCGAAATTCACGGGACTCGTAAATCATGGATCATCCCGCCATCAGCTTCGGCGGACCAGTTTTCCGACTGCTCGCGGAAAGGCGAATGAGCCTGCGGGTCACAAGCAGCTGACGGTGACACGACACGACGCCGAAATCAGCGACGATCAGAAGCGGAAGGCCGTCGAGGTGCGGTGATCCGGACTTGAAAAATCAGGTCCTGTAATGTTCGGACTGCAACTTGATACGCCATAGCGCATTTTCTTGACATTTACGTTTTAGCGTATATTTTCCCTTCATACGCTGTGGCGTATAGGAGAGAGCAGATGAACCTGGTTGCCCGCACACCCCAACAAATGGGAGACGCGCTGAGGCGGTTTCGCAAGCTCAAGCAACTGACCCAAAGAGACATCAGCGGGCAAGTCGGCATGCGGCAAGCCACCATCTCCTCGGTCGAGAATGGCGACCCAGGCACCCAACTCAAGACATTGACCGAAATCCTGAAAGCGTTGAACCTGGAGCTTGTGCTGCGTGAGCGAGGCAAAACTCGAGACGTCGATCTTGAGGACATCTTCTCGTGAAACCGGGACGGCAAAACCCTCCGATGAATGTCCTCCTGAACGGGCGGATCGTCGGCACATTGCACATGGAGCGCAACGGCGCGATTTCCTTTGCTTATGCTCCGGACTGGCTGGCTTGGGAACATGCCGTGCCCATCTCCTTGTCACTCCCTCTCAGTGAGCAGGCCCACAGGGGGGCGCCGGTCTTTGCCTACCTTGAAAACCTGCTGCCAGACAATCAGGAGATCCGGAACCGGATCGCGGCCAAAGTCCAAGCTGGAAGCGCAGGTGCCTATCACCTGCTGGCGAAACTGGGAAGGGACTGCGTCGGGGCGTTGCAGTTTGTTGTCGGTAACGAGGACATCGGCGCAGACAAACCAGGCGCGCTCCACGCAAGCCCGGTGTCAGACAACGAAGTTGCCACGACACTCAAAAACCTCGCGACGTCACCACTCGGGATCGAGGCGGACGTTGACTTCCGCATATCAATCGCCGGAGCACAGGAAAAGTCCGCTCTCCTCAGGATGAACGGGAAGTGGTTTCGGCCACATGGCATGACACCAACCTCACACATTCTGAAGACGCAACTCGGTCAACTCCCAAACGGGATCAACCTCTCTGACAGTGTCGAGAACGAGTTCTTTTGCTTGCGGTTCTGTGCAGCGATGGGTGCGCAGGTTGCCGACGTCGAAATGGTGGACTTCGACGGCGTTCGTGCATTGGTGATCGAACGATTCGACCGCCAATGGACAAGGGACGACAGGTTCTTGCGCGTCCCCCAGGAGGACTTTTGCCAGGCGCTGGGATACCCGCCGAGCCTGAAGTACCAGTCCGACGGAGGTCCGGGTATTCGGAAATGTCTTGAACTGTTGAGCGCCAGCGATGATCCTGCGGAGGACCAGTTGTCATTCCTCCGGGCCCAGGTTCTCTACTGGTTGCTCGGAGCTACAGACGGTCACGCAAAGAACTTCAGTATTCGATTGAAGTTCGGTGGAGGTTTTCTGATGACGCCCCTGTATGACGTGCTTTCCGCCCAGAAGGCGGTGGACGACGGACAAATTCGATACGGGCAATACAAACTTGCCATGTCGCTTGGGCGAAGAAACCACTACCGGCTCGATCAAGTCGTGGCACGTCATTTCGTAGAATCCGCCAAAGCCGGCGGTGTCGGCGAAGGGCTGACCATGAATCTCCTGCAGGAGACGGCAGCTCGCGTTGACGATGCGGTGGAAGAGACGCTGAGCCAGCTCCCCAAGGGTTTCCCGGAAGAACTCGCCCGGTCGATTTCAGGCGGCATCAAACGCAGAACCCGTCCGATCACCTCCTGAGAATAACGAACCAGCCAGTGTGCGACCTTTGCGAGCTACCCCCCTGATAATTCACACTCGAAACTTCAGTCCCCTGAACTGTCCTGCCAATGCCCTGAAGGCCTCATCCAGCGGCGTGCCGACGCAGAATTCTCCCCGGGCACCGAAAGGTTCCAATACGTGCATCCTGCTCTCCAGCCTCGTCGAGATGCAACCGAAACTGTCCGACCGGTTCGCGGGGCAGTCTCGTCGTCCATGCCATGCACATCATGGTCGGCCAGCGCATTCCCGGAATGCTCCTGAAAACCGTCGCCGCGGATTCGTTTCCTTCGACGCCGATTTTTCAGTGGATTGCCAAGGTGTTTAGACGATAATGAAGACCGTCGCCGGCCCCGTAGCTCAGCAGGATAGAGCAACCGCCTCCTAAGCGGTAGGTCAGTGGTTCGAATCCACTCGGGGTCGCCATCAACATGTGCAACGGTCGTTCGAATTCGTCACCCGACGTGAACGAGAACGGCATGATCATCCTGCAATGCAGGAAGACCGCGGCGAAACCGGATTTGCAAACCCGGCCTGGGCAAGCCGGAGAATTGCCCGGTGCAGGAATGAGAACAAGAATCAAGATCTGCTGCATTCAATCCGCGGATGAGGCAAGGCTGGCCTTTGCCGCCGGCGCTGACGCCATCGGTCTTGTCTCCGAAATGCCTTCTGGTCCTGGGCCAATTCCCGAATCGCGAATTCGGACCGTGATCAGTGCGTTTCCCGATGGCGTGTCGGTGCTGTTGAGCAGTCGGACCTCGTCCGATGCCATTTGCGAACAGGTAAGCCATTGCCTTCCGGCTTCACTGCAGCTCGTCGATCATGTATCTCCGGAAATCCGGGAAAAGGTGAAGGCCGAATTTCCCGATCTCGCCATCATTCAGGTCGTTCACGTCAAGTGCGAAGAGGCCGGGGGCGCTCTTGCGGAGGCTGTGCCTTGTGCCGACATGCTCCTCCTCGACAGCGGCAATCCCGGCGCGGTTACCGGTCGCCAACTCGGTGGTACCGGCCGGGTCCACGACTGGTCTCTTTCCGCAAGAATCATTCGGAATTGCCCGATTCCGGTCTGGCTTGCGGGTGGTCTGACGCCCGGGAATGTCGGGAAAGCGATCGGCCTGGCTCGGCCATTCGGCGTGGACGTGTGTTCCGGCCTCAGGCCAAATGGTGCACTCGACCCCGAGATTCTCGAACGGTTCGTCTCGAGTGTCAGGGAAGCCAATGACGTTAGACAAGACCATTGAGCGGTTGTCCTGCGACCGGCCGCAAACAGGAATGCTGGTAGCCGGAGTTGACGAGGCCGGTCGCGGCCCGATCGCTGGTCCCGTGGTGGCAGCCGCCGTTCTCAGGGCAGGAAACGACATCCCCGATGGAATCGCGGATTCCAAGACCCTGTCCCGAAATCAGCGTGAACTTCTTTACGGCCGGATCCTGGATGCATTCGCATGCTCGGTCGCGTTCGTTGATGTCGCCACGATCGACAGGACCAATATCTTGTCCGCTTCCATGCTGGCGATGCGCATTGCCGTCGAGCAGCTTCGTCCAATCCCGGATCTCGTCCTTGTCGACGGCGCCCATGTTCCGCCAGGCCTGCCGGTGCCCGGTCACGCAATGGTTCGTGGCGATGCACGGCATCAGAGTATCGGTGCCGCCTCAATTCTGGCAAAGGTCGTACGTGATCGCTATATGCAATCCCTTTCGTTGGAGTTCCCGCAGTATGGTTGGGAACGAAACGCAGGGTATCCAACCGGGTTTCATTTGACGGCGCTGAAGGAATCAGGTGTTACGCGCCATCATCGCCGTACATTCCGACCTGTTGCAGAGGCGCTTTCGCGCAAAGATCGTCCAGTAGGCTGAGAAGTCCGGGTCAGGATTCCGCCTTCTCAGACGGGAGTTTCCGGGGTGTCTGCCCGGGAGGAGGGTCGCGTTCGGCGCAGGGGATGCAACTGCCGGTAGCGGGCGGATGACCTCGCGAATTTCCGTCACCGGACCCGAGGCTGGCTATCCCGATCGATACCGCTTGTGCGACCTCGCCGACCTCAACAGGGCCGTCCTCGGACCAGCGGCGTCGGAGCGTGGCAAGCGCAGGCGTTGGGAGCCGATGAAGGCTGTACGTCTCGGATGTCTCCAGCGGGCTCTGTGCTTCTCTGGAAAGTAACACGGTCGAGACTGGGGCAAATGTCACCTATCCCCACGGTCCTCGACCACTGTCGCCTTCATCTCCGGCCAGAGAGCATCAAGGGGGAAGGAGATGGCCTCGAAGGGCGGCAGGGAAACCAGGGCGTCATCGACCAGCGTTGCCAGCAACACCCACAGCTTCCCGCGAAGCTCAAAAGCCTCCAGCGTCCGCGCGTCAGGGTCCACGAACCAAAGATGGGGCACTTTTTCGCGGGCATAAATGCTACGCTTTTCGCCCTGGTCTAACCTGCGCGTTGACGGGGACAGCACCTCGCAGACCCAGTCCGGCGCTTGCGTGAAATACGCCCCTTCCATGTCCTCGGACATGGTCTCGCGCCGCCAGCCCGCAAGTTCGGGCACGACGATGTCCTCTCCTACATGCAATTCCGGCTCGTCAAAGATCAGCCAGCCGCCTGGTCCGCCTCTTCCGCGACCGAAGGGAGCTCCGATCTCGATTCCCATGACAGAACTGGCCCACGCATGCGGCTTGGCGGGCCTGGGATGCGTATGGAGCGTGCCGGCGACAACTTCGGCTACCATGTGTGGCGGAGCGTCCAAGACGTCCTGGTAGGTCGCATTCCGGGACATTCCCGCTATGCGTCGCGCCCTTTTCATCCCTCATCCTCATGGTTGCATGTGCGGAAGACTAGCCGATAGCGACCGAACTGTCAGGCACAAACGAGGCATCAACGGCTTCACCATTCGAAACGGTCATTGGACCAGCCTGTCGCTTACGCCCGGACCTCAAAGGCCACTTGCCGACTCCGACGCAGAAAAGGCAACCCGATTGGCCCTGGCCGTTCAAATCGGAATTCCGGCAGAAAGTGGCGGGTTTCACGGCTCACGCCGCGTCTATCCCGGGCGTTCCCAAAAGGACAGGCAATGGTCGGGTTAACATTCGTGGCCAGCGGTCAGGGCGGTGGCGAATCGACGAGATCCTGGCAACCGTCGGGAATCCGGATTCCGATTGCGGTAGGTGACATTTTCCGGGACCTTTGTATCTTGTCAGCGTAGGCAGTGCGTATCGGGCCACCCGGTTCCGAATGGATCCGCCACCGGAATTCGTTGGATCGAAGCTGGCGGGCGGGACGCCTGACGACACCACAAACGAGGGGACGACATCGTGACGAAGGAAGCCGAATTCAAGCCCGAACCCGAACACGTTGTCACTCACGAACGCGTCGTCAATGCGCCCGTAGACAAGATTTGGCGATGTTGGACGGAACCCGCTCTCGTGGAACAGTGGTTCTGTCCCAGGCCGTGGAAGGCTTCCGGTATCCGGATCGATCTTCGGCCAGGTGGTGAATTCTCAGTGGCGATGAACAGCCCGGATGGCGAATCATTCGCCAGTTCCGGTGTCTTTCTCGACGTGGAACCGGGGCGGCGTCTCGTCTTCACAGATGCCTTCCTTCCGGGGTGGGTCCCAAGTGAACGGGCGTTCATGACCGCCGAAGCCCTATTTGAGGACGCGGGCGACGGGAAAACCCGTTACGTCACCCGTGCGATGCACTGGGACAAGGCAGCCCTCGAAGACCATGAAAGCATGGGCTTTCATGAGAACTGGGGCAAGTGCATCGACCAACTCGAAGTACTTGCCGGATCCCTTCAGTCCGCCGAGCCGGCAACGTCCCCGATCCGGGGAGTCGGAACCTGCCTGTGGTTTGACGACCAGGCGCTGCCCGCGGCGGAATTCTATTGCGCCCTTCTGCCGGGCAGCCGAATCGAGCGGGTCGCTTGTTACCCGGAGGGGCAGGAAATGGGCAAACCCGGCACAGTGCTCACGGTCGAGTTCAGATTGGCCGGCACGCCTTATACGGCGCTTAACGGGGGCCCACATTTCACCCTCGACGAAGCGGTCTCGATTACCGTGACGACCGAGAACCAGGCCGAGACCGACCGGCTGTGGAATGCGCTCGTTTCCGACGGCGGTGCCGAGAGCCAGTGCGGTTGGCTGAAGGATCGTTTCGGACTGTCCTGGCAGATCGTGCCGAAACGGGCGGTCGACCTGTTGAACGGACCGATGGCCACCAAGGTCTGGCCAGCTCTCCTGCAGATGCGGAAGATCGACCTCGCCGTGCTTGAAGCCGCGGCCGATGCGCGTTGACAAAAGGCACCGGACCAATCCGAACCACGACCGGTTGCTAAACCCCCTTACGCGGGATTCCCATGGCGCTTGACGCGCACCAACTGGCGATGCCTCTCTCATCGGCCTTCAGTACCCGGTTGGCGTCTTCTCGATAAGGCGGCGCCGGCACGGGTGTGTCGAAACCATGGTACAACCTGCCTCCAGGCCATGGGCCGGCGACGGAACGTCCCTACCCGACTGTTCCCGGAAGGTCATGGCAAGTTGTTGATTTGAATCGCCAAATCACCTGTCGCCGGGTTACGTCGCCGTTTAGTTGTTCATGGCAGTGCCTGGCACACGGCAGGCAGCGCGTGGCGTCTCCGTCACGCTCATGAGTGGATCCATGACCTGCACACCAAAGTGCTGAACACAGACCGCCGGACAAGTCATTATCGCCAACAGATTTATTTTCAGTGGACTCTTGACGGCCGCGGCGATTTCCTTTTAGATTCAATCAACAAGACGCAAAAAAAATGCGCATTGAGGCAGCAGTATGGCAAGAAATCCGGCAGCGACCGACGGCGTCGCATTGCCGCTCGACAGGATTCTGTCGGGCGATTGTTCAGAAATCCTGGATTCGTTACCGGCAGAATCAGTGGATCTCGTGTTCGCGGATCCTCCGTATAATCTCCAGTTGAAGGGCGATCTTCACCGGCCGAACAATTCGCTGGTCGCCGGTGTCGACGAGGACTGGGACAGGTTTTCCACCTTCACGAGCTACGACGGCTTTTCGAAGACGTGGCTATCGGCCGCCCGGCGAATCCTCAAGCCGAACGGCGCCATATGGGTCATTGGCACTTACCACAACATCTTCAGGCTGGGTGTGGCGATTCAGGATCTCGAGTACTGGATCCTGAACGACGTGATCTGGCGAAAATCCAATCCCATGCCGAATTTCAGGGGCCGAAGATTGACCAATGCCCATGAAACCCTGATCTGGGCAGCGAAATCAAAGAAATCCCGCTACACGTTCAATTACGCCGCCCTCAAGGCCCTCAATGACGATCTCCAGATGCGTTCGGACTGGCGTTTGCCGCTGTGCTCCGGGGGCGAACGCCTGCAGAACGACGACGGGAAAAAGGCTCATCCGACCCAAAAACCGGAATCCCTGCTGCACCGGGTCATAGTCGGCACCACCAGGCCCGGTGACGTCATTCTCGACCCGTTCTTCGGCACCGGCACAACCGGGGCCGTGGCCAAGAAGCTCGGCCGTCATTTCATCGGAATAGAACGCGAACCCCGCTACGTCGAAATCGCGCAGGCCCGAATTGATCGCATCGAGCAGGCCGACACCGATTCACTGAAAGTCAGTCCCGACGCCCGGACGGCGCCCCGCGTTCCTTTCGGACATCTGATTGAACGAGGGCTGCTGGAGCCAGGGAACACGCTACAGTCGGTCAACGGACGTCACTCGGCCGTCGTCTGTGCCGACGGGTCACTCGTTGCGAACGACAAGAGGGGATCGATCCACAAGATCGGAGCCATTCTTGAGGGCGCTCCTTCCTGCAACGGCTGGACGTACTGGTGTTACCGGAAACGTGGCAAACACATTCCAATCGACGCCCTGAGAGAACAACTCCGGGCTGAACTCGCCTCCTGATCGCACCCGGGAACCAACGCTGCCGGCATCGGTTGAGGCGTCCCCATGCGCGCGATGAACGCCAGGTCCTCTCTGGCGGGTTCAGACTTTCCAGGAAATGGAATCCGGAGTTCCGGCGCGCGCGATGGCTCCGAAGAGGTTTTCGCCCGGCATTTCACGCTCGAGTATCGAGCGAAATCCAATCAGGCGATCAAGGTCGATACCGGTTGAAAACCCGGATCGTTCGCACAGGTAGACGAGGTCTTCGAACACGACGTTCCCGGTTGCACCCGGTGCAAACGGACACCCGCCGAGTCCGCCGATCGTGCCGTCGAGGACACGGATCCCGGCGTCAAGCGCAGCGTATGCGTTGGCGATTCCCGTTCCCCTCGTGTCATGCAGGTGAATCACGACCGGGACGTCTCCAACTCTCGGATTCACGAGGCCGAGCAGTTCGGCGATCTGGCGAGGCCCGGCGACGCCGACCGTGTCCGCCAGTGAAATGACCTCTGCCCCGGCGCCAAGGCAGCGATCGACCACGCGCATCACCGATTCCGGCTCGACGTTTCCTTCGAACGGGCAGCCAAAGGCAACGGACACGGCCACCGAGATCACGGGCCCCGACCCGATCGCGTCACGTCTGGCCCTTGCATAACGCAACAGCTCGATGGCAGATTCTCGTGACCGATTCACGTTGGAACGGCTATGTGCTTCGGTAGCGGAAACCACGACGACGATTTCGGAGACCGCCGTCGCAAGCGCATCGTCGACCGCTCGTTCATTGAGCGTCAACGCGGACGAAAAGGCATCCGGAATTCCGTCAACACGGTCAATCAACTGCCGGACATCGGCAAACTGGGGGAATCGGGCCTCGGGCAGGAATGAACCGATCTCGATGTTCCTGACGCCGGCCCTGCAGGCACGCTCGATCCATTCCAGTTTCGCTGCGGTTCCGGGCCATGACGAGGTCATTTGCAGACCGTCCCGAAGCCCAAGCTCCCTCAGGGTGACCCGGCCTTTCGGGTACAGCGCCAGGATATTCGTCACGATTCTCCGCCTTCCATTCCGGTCGCATGTTCAACAAAGCCCCTATCCAGGCCAAGGCCGGACAGGACATCGACGCTATCGTTTCCAAGTCCCGGCACGTCGAGGCACGGGACAATTCTGGCTGAATCAACCTGGACCGGGAAGCCCGGCGCACGGAATGTCGTTCCATCCGCGAGCGCACTCTCATGGAGACCTGACTCTGCCTGCGGGTCGGAGAACATCTCGGCGGGAGTCGTCACCGGAGCAAAGGGGATCATCCTTTTTTCGAGTTCGTGAATCAGGTCCGGAGACCTCCACGCGGCAACCGCGGCCTCAAACTTCGGAAGCGTCCAGTCACGCGCGCTGATCTGATCCATCCGGTCTTCGAGCGCAGGGTTCTCGAGCAATTCCTCCAATCCCAGCAGTGTGCAGAGCGCCACCCAGTGCCCGGACGTCACGGCTCCGACGAACAGTTTTCGATCGTCGCGGGTGACGAATATGTCGTAGACCGGCCAGGTGAAGGCGCGTTCCGGCATCGGAGCGGGTTCAAGCCCGGTCAATGCGAACTGAACCATGTGCTGCGCGACGAGCAGAAGGCTGTTTTCGAACAACCCCGCACGAATCTCCCGACCGACGCCGGTTGCTTCCCTCTCGCGCAAAGCGGCGATGGCCGCGTAAGCGCCCGCAAGGCCGCCCATGATGTCATTCGCAGACGAACCTATCCGGAGCGGCATCCCGGTCGGGCCGGTCATGTGTGCGAGGCCCGTCATCATCTGTACGGTTTCATCCAGCGCGGGCCGGTCGGCGTACGGACCGTCGAGAAAGCCCTTGCAGGAGACCGTGATCAGCCCGGGAAACCTGGTGCGAACCTGCGCCAGGTCAAGTCCCATTCTGGCAAGCGTGCCATCCCGAAAGTTCTCGACAAGAATATCGGCCGACGACAAGAGGCGGTCCAGGGCCTCTCGGCCCTCTGTCCGGCCGAAATCAAGCACGACGGATTTCTTTCCGCGGTTGAACAGGGCGAAGAACGATGCGCCCATGCCGGTCAGGTGCCGCGTCTTGTCCCCGCCAACCGGTTCGACCTTGATGACCTCGGCACCAAGGAACGAGAGGAACATGCCGCAAGCCGGCCCGAATATGAGATGACTCAATTCAACCACGCGGACTCCTTCCAGCGGCGAAAAAGCTGCCGATCGGAGCGCCTCGTCCCTCTCCGGCCCCGGGGACTCCGGCTTCGTGCATGTCGTCATCGGTCGTATGCTCCTCCTTTCCGCAATCTTGCGGCAATTCACGCGCCGCCCGCATGGACGCCATTCCCCGTGACTGTTGGTTTTCTCGCGGGCGGCAGCCAGGCAAGGCCAATAGTCCGCAATTCGGCGGATCTTCTCAAGCCACCTCTCACCATCATCGCCCGCATCAGGGGATCGAATCCGGGCGGCGCGCTTCGGCAGATGATGCCGCCAGGTCCCAGATTTTCCTCATGACCGTGGGCAGTTGCGCCGAACTGAAGGCGGAACGATCGACAAAGAACCCTCGATCGGGGCTGCAACCCAATGGCACATCCGCCTTCATCACTTCGACCAAAAGGTCGAAATGGGTGAACCTGTGACGGACACGGCGATCCAGCCTCCTCCAGTTCGCACGACAGGGAGGTGCCTGCGGGACACCCGATTCGCTCCATGCGCTCCCCGGCCAGCCCAATGTGCCCCCGAGCAATCCACGGGAAGGCCGCCGTTCCAGCAAGACCGCCCCGTCTTCCCGAATGGCGACATAGGCGATTCCTTTCCGTTCCGGGCCCCGTTGTGGCGGGTTCCGAACGGCAAAATTCTCCGGGCTGCCCGCGGCATGCGCAGCGCAGCGACTCGTCCACGGGCACGTGCCGCAACGCGGAGCGCGGGGCCTGCACACCATGGCCCCGAGGTCCATGACGGCCTGCGCATAGTCTCCGGGACGAGTGCCGGGCGTCATGCCCAGCGCCAGCCGCTGCAATTCGCCGATTCCGGATGGAATGGATCGCGATCCACCCAACCGGGCGAGGACCCGTTTGACATTGCCGTCCACGACCGCGACCGGCTTGTCGAAAGCGATCGCAGCGATCGCGGCAGCCGTATAGGGACCGATCCCGGGCAGAGCCCTCAATTCGGCCACGTCCCGGGGGAATTCACCGCCGAAATCCCCGCTCACGATCCGTGCCGACGTCACCAGATTCCGGGCTCTCGCGTAGTACCCCAGCCCCGCCCAGGCCTCCATGATGTCCTCGTCTTTCGCGGACGCCAGGTCGTGAACCGTAGGCCAGCGCGAGACGAAGCGCGTGAAGTACTTTTCCACAACTGGGACGGTTGTCTGCTGCAGCATGATTTCGGACAGCCAGACATGGTAGGGATCGGGTCGCTTTCCGATCGCGCGCTCCGCCGGACCGATCCGCCACGGCAAGGTTCTGGCGTTTAGGTCGTACCAGTCCAGCAGAGTTCCTGAAAACCACTCGCGATCACACAACCTTGATTGTCTCCCCCGGGATCACTGTGGCATTCTCGACACCCTGCCGTATTGTGATGGCATGGCATCGCGAAAAGAGTCGAGTCAGATGAGCGCACGTCAAGCGAGGTATCCACGGAGACGGTCGGGGCACGGTGCCGTGAGGATCGCGGACGTGCTCAGGGACAGGTTTCGCGAGATCTTCGGGAAGCGCGGATTCGCCGAGATGCGACTGATCACCCACTGGCCGGAAATCGTCGGCGAAGCGTTCGCTGCGTCCACACTGCCCGTCAAGGTGAGCCGTTCACGATCCGGGACCGGTTCAACGTTGACTGTACAGGTCAACGGGGCACTTGCACCTGTCCTCCAGATGCAAACACCCGAGATGATGCGGCGGATCAATGCATACTACGGATACCCGGCGATCACGGAGATTTCGCTAACCCAGACCTCTTCTGCAACGCCCGGAATTCCGGTAAGGCGACACCCGGCGGAATCCCGGGGTGCGGAGGGCGTTCCGGAACCGCTGCCCGAAGACGTTCAGAACGCAATTGATCACATTGAGAATACCGATCTCAGGCGGGCCATCACCGCTTTCGGTGAAAGTGTTTATCGCCAGGATCGGCAAGGCAGTCGAAGGCGCCAGGAAACGGAAGGTAACAAGGCATGATTTTCCCTCGTTCTGATTCGGCGGTCGACCCCGCGAGAAGAGCTGTTCTGGCCTCGCTGGCTTCGTTCGGTCTCCTCGCCGCGACGCAGGGCGCATTGGATGTGCACGCCGCCACGAACACCGAAGTGATCGAGATGTGGCTGGGTTCCAGCGATGCCGTCGTCGAGGTCCGGGAATACGCTTCGATGACCTGCCCCCACTGTGCAAGATTCCACGAAAACGTCTATCCTGAACTGAAGGCCGAATACATCGACACCGGCAAGATTCGTTTTGTCTTTCGTGAAGTCTATTTCGACCGTTCAGCGCTTTGGGCATCCATGCTTGCGCGGTGCGCGGGACCGACCCGTTATTTCAGTGTCATCGACCTGCTGTTCGAACGCCAGGATGACTGGTCCCGTCAAAGTGACCCCGTACAGGTTACGGAGCAACTCTTTCGCATCGGACGCATTGCGGGAATGAGTGACGAGACCATCAAGGCATGCATGGCCGATCGCGACTTCGCCCTGGCAATGATCGAGAAGTCCGATGCAGAAAGACAGGGAGACAACGTCAATTCGACTCCCAATCTCGTCATTAACGGAGTTAATCACGGGAACCTGAGCTACGAAAAACTGAAGGCCCTGATCGATGACGAGCTTGGCAGCTGATATCGACGCGGCCGGTAGTCGCTGCGGGAAAACTCTCGACGCCACGAATCGGGACATTCAAAATATATCAAGGTGAATTCCGGCGAACGCCCAGGACATCATCCAACTTTTCCCCGAGCGCTGCATCATCGCGAATGACCACGCGTATCGGCAAGCTCAGCACCCGCTTCTGATAAAATGGCGGCAAACGCACCGCATCCTTTTCCGTGGTCACAAGCTGCGCATCGATCCTGGCCGCCTCGCCCTCCAGCCGCCTCAGCAGAGCAGGACCATACCTGTGATGATCCGGGAAACTCCTGGTCGCAGCGACATCGGCCCCCAGGCCTCGCAACGTTTCATAGAACCGTCGCGGGTGCGCGATGCCGGCGAATGCCAGAACTCTTTGCCCGTCCCAGTCCATGCCCGTGGGAAGCACCTCGACATCCCCCCGAACTCCGGGAACGCCGCGGAGTTGAGGCCACTTTCTCATCAGGGTCTCGTGTTCGGTTTCGGATCCGATCGTGACGATCAGGTCCGCCCGCGACACGGCATCTTCAACGGATTCCCTCAGCGGCCCGGCAGGCACGACCCGGCCGTTACCGAATCCGACCGCGGAATTGGCAACGATGATGGACAGGTCGTGGCTCAGGTCGGGATTCTGGAATCCATCGTCCATCACGACGATCGTGGCTCCCGCAGCGGCGGCGGCCCGTCCCGCACGCAGCCGGTCCCGCGCAACCCAGGTTGGCGCGAAGGCAGCATGCAACAAGGGCTCGTCGCCTACCTGATCGGCAGAGTGCGTGACAGGGTCGACCTGCACGGGACCCTTCAGCGATCCTCCGTACCCCTTCGAGAGAATGTGCGGCCGCTGAGCGGATTCATGCAGCCTCGAGACGATTTCGATCACGGTCGGGGTTTTGCCACCGCCGCCGATATTGACATTCCCGACGCAGACCACCGGCACGCCTATTTTCGCGCGTTGTCCGCGTCGAAGGCGCTGCCTGGCAGCAGCGCGCCATGCCCAGGCCAACGGAAGAACGGCCGTCGACAACCAACCCGGCCGATCCGGAGGATGGAACCAGAACCCGGGCGGCTTCAAGGCGCGCATTGTGCCGTCAGTGGCCGGATTCGCGCTTTCGGCTTTCCGCCGGGAAGAATGCCAAAGGTCAATTCGCCCGGATCGCGGACTTCAGACTGGGCAGGATTTCCTGCCCATGCGGCAAGATCCCGGTGCAACCGGCCCCGGCGTCCTGACAGTTGGCGGCGTTCGGCCGGAGGTGCGTTAACCTCAGGCACTTTCATCAACATCTTCACGCAAACGGTGAAGGTCGGCGATAAAGTACCTGGTTCTCGCATTGTCGACGGTCCGCTGGGCATTACTTCTCCACGCGTCGCGCGCGGATTCGTAATCGGGAAAAATTCCGACGATGTCGATTTCGTCGAGATTCCGGAAAATCATCCGTTCCGAATCCGCCAATTCGCCGCCAAACACCAGATGCAAGCGACGTCCCATCGTTCCCTCCTCCAAATATGATTCGACATGGCCAACGTGTCTTCAGGCTATCACGCGTTCACTCGAAACCTCGTCCCGCCGGCGGCGTTTCCATGACGGCAGCGAGCGGTTCGAAGACCCGAACAGGCATGCCGTCGAATCGCCGTGACGGCACTTTCAAGCAGCAAACGATCGTTACCGTTTTCGCCGAACCTTTCGTGCTGGGCCCGGACGCCGCCCTCCTGGAGGCGCACGATCGCGGCCCTGGAATGTTCACCCTCTCCCGATGTAAGGCATCCTGTTCGCCATGATCGTCATGAATGGCACGTTCGCCGAAAGCGGAAGCGATGCCATGAAAGCCACGGCGTCACCGCATTTGTCGACATCGAACGTCGGTTCTGCCTTGATGCTGCCATCGGCCTGGGCAACACCACCCTGCATTTTTTGCGTCATCGGGGTTGCTGCATTGCCGATGTCGATCTGGCTACAGGCGATGTCATGCACGCGCCCGTCCAGCGAGATGCTGCGGGTGAGACCGGTGATCGCATGCTTGGTCGCAGTGTAAGCGACGCTGTTCGGCCTGGGCACATGGGCCGAAATCGAACCGTTGTTTATGATCCGTCCACCTTTCGGATCCTGTGCCTTCATGATCCGGAAAGCCCGTTGCGCACAAAGAAAGGCGCCCGTGAGATTGACATCCACGCTCCGCTGCCATTCATCGAACTCCAACTCGTCAACCGGCGCGGCCAGGGCTGCCGTGCCTGCGTTGTTGAACAAAACGTCGAGCCGGGAAAACGTTTCCATCAACTGGCTGAACAGGTGGTCGATTTCGGCCATGATGCTGATGTCGGCAGGAACGGCAAAGACCGACAGGTTGTCACCGCCGACCCCCGTACAAAGCCGGGCGGTTTCCTCGAGCGGAGGGCGTCTCCGCCCCGCGAGCACAAGGCTGTAACCGTCGCGAGCAAGCGCCCGGGACGCTGCTCTTCCGATACCGGTTCCCGCACCGGTAACCAGGGCAACTTTATTTGGCTCCACTTCAGTCTCCCGCGATCGTCAATCCTTCGACCAGAAGGCTGGGCACCAGATTCGAACGATGTGGTCGGGCATCGTCGGCTGCCACGATGGAAAGCAGCATCTGTCGCAGATTCCCCGCTATCGTGCATTCATGGACTGGCACGGCAATTTCACCCCTTTCAACCCAGAATCCGGACGCGCCCCGCGAATAATCGCCCGTGGTCGGATTGATCGCCCGTCCCATCAGCGAAGTCACGACAAGGCCGGTCCCCATCTGTTCCAACAAGGACCGCCGCGGATGCTCAGGGCCTTCCAGGACAACGTTTCCCGCGGAAGGTGAAGGCGGCCCACCAACCCCCCTTGCGGCATTTGCCGTGCTTTCGCAGCCCAGCTTTCGGGCCGTACCGAGGTCCAGGGTCCAGCTCTTCAGAACCCCAGCATCCACTAATTTCCGTTCCTCCGTTGCAAGTCCCTCCGCATCGAACCGGCTTGAGCCGAATATCCTCGGCCGATGCGGCCGTTCAACAAGAGAATAATTCGCGGGCAGGACGTTCTCGTCCATGGCGTCCATCAACCAGCTCGATTGTCGAACCACCATCGTTCCATTGATCGCCGAGAGAAGGTGACCGACAAGGGAACTGGAGACGCGCTCATCGAACAGAACCGGATAGGTGCCGGACCCGGGCTTCCTCGCGCCCTTTCGAGCCACGGCGCGTTCACCCGCGATGCGGCCAACTTCGCGCGCGTCGGGCATGTCCTCGCGATGAACGCGGTTCTCGAAACAGTAGTCCCGCTCCATGTCCAGGCCGGTTCCGGAAATCGCGACACATCCAAGCGAATAGGAGGTTCGGGCTCTCTTTCCGCGAAACCCGTTGGTCGCTGCAATGATGCTCTCGCCTGCGCCCCAGGACGCCTCGGAACCATCGACCATTGCCACGCCGCCGACTCCCTGCGCCGCTGCCTCGACCTCGAGCGCCCACGCCTGCAAATCCTCGGGAACCGGCGGCCGTTCCGCGCTCACGAGGTCCAGGCCATCACTCTCGCGGAGGCTGGCCAGCTGGTTCTCGTCCGCCAAACCGCAGGTCGGGTCTTCCGGCGCTTCGCGCGCCATGGCCACGGCCCTTTCAGCCATTTCACTGACAGCACGGGCAGAGGTGTCCGATCCGGACACGACAGCCTGCCGTGGTCCCACAAGCACCCGCAGGCCGATTTCCGTTCCCTGCGAGCGATCGGCCTTTTCCAGTTTCGCGTTCCTGACTTCAACCGACACGCTTTGCCCCGAGTTGACCAATGCGTCTGCCGCGTCTGCCCCGGCTGCCGTGGCGGCATCCAGCAACGACTCGGCCAGGTCAAGCCAATCACCCATGGGGGAACCCTCCAGGCCGGAACACCAACTGCTTCGCGATCACCAGTTCCTCCATCTCTTGTCCCGCGGAACCACAAGTTCGCGCATGCGGATTCGATCCCGTGACCGGGCCGTGACAGCATTCGCCCGGTCGGCGAATTCGTGCCGCGTCTTGCATGATTCCGCCATGCCTCCAGCCAGTCCGAAGGTCGGTTTTTCCGGCGGCATTGATCCTGCCAGCGCGGTTTCGGCCAGCGCCTGACCGGACACGGAACCGCGCCTTACGCCAGGCGATATCCGGAACCGGATCGTTCCAGGTAACGGATTTCCGCACCGAGAATATGCCCGCCACTGAATGGCAGCCGGTCAGCCGCAACCATGTCGAGTGCGCGTTTTCGCGATCGAATCGCGGCGGGACGATCACCATCGAACGCAGCGCAGATTTCGGGATCAGCCAGTTGCAAGACCTGGCTGTGCAGCACGTCACAGATACTGACAAAGCTGTCGGGACCGGAATCCACCCGGAAACCGGCGTGCCCCGGGGTATGGCCGGGCAGGTCAATCAATGTCACGCCTCCCGCAAGCCCTGCATCGCCACTCACCAGCGTGACCCGGTCCCCATATGCTGCGATTACCGATTTCGCCAACGCCTGCCAGTCGGCTGCCGTACTGTCCGCCCCTGCAAAGTTCCCGTCATCCGTCCAGAAGGCATGCTCGGTCTCGGTGACAAATACCTCGGCATTCCCGAACACCGCATTGCCATCCGCGTCGATGGCTCCCGCGATGTGGTCGGGATGCAAATGCGTCAGGACGAGATCTGAAACATCGCCCGGGGAAATGCCGACATCCTTCAAGACCTCCGGGAGACGGCCTGCTACCGGGCCGAACAGGTCCCGCACCCCGCTGTCAACCAGCACTATCGTATCGCCCCGGCGCACGACAAAGGCATTGAAACTCGTTTCGATTGCCGAAGCCCCGCCACTGGACAGGATGGAGTCGATCTGGTCCGGATCCGCATTCGGAAACACTTCCTTGCCGAACTCGGTTGCTCCGTCCTGCAAGGCAATGACTTCGGCGTCACCGACAGAAATCCTCGAACTTTGTGACATTGTTCTTTCCTCGTTTACTCATTGGTTCCAGGTGCCGGTATTTCGCACATATTGTTATCAGGTCAAAATCCGCAAGCAAGTTGTAGCCTGTAGCATGATCGCACCCCAATCAAAGCTTCGTGTTCGCTCCAGTGAGGCCGCGAAGGACATGGGCATGGCAGGCATCACGATTCGTGGTCTCGACGACGACGTGGAGATCCGGCTTCGCACACGGGCGGCGGGCGAAAGGCGTTCGATTGCAGGGGAGGAGAGGCAGATTCCAAGCGAGGCGGTCGCATGTGAAGCCGAGCCGAAGAATCGCGCCGCCTTCATCCGCGCGTGCATCGGCCCTTTCGGTGGCGTGGAACGCGAACTGCCCCTCCGCACGGGTAGATGCGCGCGCCGCCGCGTTTCGTTTCCTGTCAAACGTCAAACGGTGGACTTGTCAATTTCCGCATGGTCATTGCATAAAACCACGATGTTTCAGATCAATCCGAGGCTCAGCGGTTTCACCTGCCTGCGCACCGGAACAGGACTGCCGGTGGGAGACTATCACGAAGGGTCTCCCGAATCAGCCAAGGAAGGTTTTCCCGCCAGCCTGTACGCGACTTACCGCGGCGAACCCTGTTGGCCGCCCGCCCGCCAGGACCGGGGAATGGCGCGATACGGGGACTTCCTGCCATACCTGGACTTTCCCAGCCTTGGTGAAGGAGCGACGCCGCTGGTGCCGGTGCCGGAGCTGGCCAACGGCGTTGGCCTCGAGCAGGCCTGGGTCAAGAACGAGGGTCAGAACCCGACCGGCTCCCACAAGGACCGGATGAGCCCGCTGGTCGTCGCGCGCGCATTGGCAACGGGACAGCGGACCGTGGCTGCCGCCTCAAGCGGCAATGCCGGTGTGTCGCTCGCCGCTCACGCTGCCGCCGCCGGGCTGAATTGCGCAATCGTCACGGTGCAAACCGTCGGCTCCGCCTGGAAGCGTGCCCTGGAAACCTACGGCGTGGAACTGATCGTCGCCGCCAACACCCGGGAGCGCTGGGACATACTTCGCCAAAAATCCCGCAGCGGGAGCTGGTACCCGGCCACGAATTACATGGTGCCGCCGGTGGGCAGCAACCCTTACGGCGTACAGGGGTTCAAGACTGTCGCATACGAGATCGTCGAGGATCTTGGTGCCGAGGCGCCTGATTGCATCATTGTGCCGCCCGCCCGCGGAGACCTCCTGTGG
>JAPOVX010000082.1 GCA_026707935.1 Paracoccaceae bacterium | reverse complement strand
ACATTGCGACCTGCCGTTCTGGAGGAAAGGAACCGCAGGATGGTGTCGGCAGATGCGGCGGTGCTCAAGTCGGAAATGCCGGAAAACGCGGATAATCGCAATCAAAACAACGTATTAAGTCACATCAGAATTGAAACGTTGGGACAGTAGTGAACGCATACGATTTTTATACTGAGCCAAAGAGAATTACTGCAAATGGCCTTCAATTAACGGCCTCACATATTTGTACGTTCGCTCTTCGGATCGTAGAATGCCCGAAGTGCAGCGTCCGCGGGATATCGCTCGCAAGCGATCTCGATCTCGAATTCACCGCTTTCCACGAGGTCTTTGGTGACGCCCTCCGGGTGATGGACGTAGCCCATGCCAACGGAATGTCCAAGCGTGAAACTGTAGGCACCCGAACTGATGTAGCCAACATTCTCACCGTCCATGCGAATGAGCTCATCGTGGAACAGGACCGGCTCGGGATCGGTCAGCTTGAACATCACCATACGCTTGTTGAGTGGCTTTCCAAGTTGCGCCGCAATTGCCTCGCGCCCGATGAAGCCACCAGGCTTGTCCAACTTTACAGTGAAACCCAAGCCTGCTTCATACGGGGTGTCCACCGGGGTGAGATCGAGCCCGTACTCGCGATAGGCGCGCTCAGAACGGAGGTGTTCCAGGGCGTGATATCCGGCCGGGCGCAGGTCGAATGCTTCGCCGGCTTCACACAAGGCGTCGAAGACACTCTGCGTGAATTCGCTCGGTATATGCAGCTCCCATCCCAACTCGCCGATATATGTCAGGCGGTTGGCGAGCGCTCTCCCATATCCAATGTCAATCTCCTGCGACGTCGCAAACGGAAACGCGCCGTCGGAGAGATCGGCGTCGGTGACCCGGCCCAACAAATCCCGCGATGTCGGACCCTGCACCGATAGCACGGAATAGGCGGAAGTGACATCCACCAGCGTCACCTGGTCTTCTCGGGATATGTGCTTTCCAATCCAAGCCTTGTCGCGGGCCTGCGTCGTCGCTGACGAGACAATCAGATATCGGTCTTCGGCGAGACGGTTGACGGTGACGTCGGTTTCGATGCCACCGCGGCGGTTTAGCATGTGCGTGTACACCAGCTTACCCACCGGAATGTCCACGTTGCCCGTGCATAACCTTTGGAGGAATGCGCAAGCGCTGCGTCCCTGGATCAGATGTTTGCCGAATGAGGTCTGATCGAAAACGACAACCCCTTCCCGGGCAGCGCGGCACTCTTCGGCCGTGTATGCGAACCAATTCGGGCGTTGGTACGAGTAAATATTCTTCGCGTCGACACCTTCCGGCGCGAACCAAAGCGGGCGTTCCCAGCCCATTGCCTCGCCAAAGCAGGCGTTACGCGCCGCGAGACGATCATGGATCGGGCTTTTCCGCACCGGCCGCGAGGCCTCACGTTGCTTGTGGGGCCAATGCATCTTGTAGTGCAACCCGAGCGATTCACCGGCCCTGTTGTGAAGGTAGCTCCGGTTGGTCTGGAACGGAGCAAAGCGGGCGATATCGACCATGGACAGGTCCATCGTCGGGTCACCCTCAACGATCCATTCGGCGAGCGCCCGGCCTGCGGCGGGGGCGAACTCAACGCCTTCGGAGTTGAACCCCGCGGCGACGAAACAATTCGGACATCCTGGCGCCTCGCCGAGCACGAACAGCAAATCCGGCGTGAAGCTCTCTGGGCCATTTAGGAACTTACCAATGCCGGTATGTTCCAGAGGCGGTAGGATTTCCGTCGCTTTTGTGAAGGGCAACTCGAAGTGGCCCCAATCCTCTTGCAACTCGATGAATTGCGCGTCAAAGGGCAACTTTTCCATGGGCAAGGGCTTTCCTTGCGGCTCGAAGGAGCCCACGAGCAGCTTGCCCGCATCTTCCTTGATGTAGATGTAACCGTCGGGATCTCGGAGAACCGGCAGAGTCGGCTCGACGAATTCGAGTGGTTCCGTGACGACGTACATGTGCTCGCAAGGGTAAAGCGGCACATGAATTCCCAACTGTGCCGCCAGATCGCGAGTCCACAGCCCGGAGCAGAGGATCAGAGTTTGGCATTTGATTTCGCCCGAAGGTGTCTTCACCCGATAATTCCGAGATGCAAGATACTGAAGCCCGCTGACCGGCGTGCCTTCGAACACTTTTGTGCCACGCTGCTTGGCCCCGGCGATCAGAGACGTAGTTGTGTCCACCGGGTTGGTCTGGCAGTCCTCCGGGACGTAGATGCCACCTTCGATGATCTCCTGGTTCATCGCCGGGTAAAGGTCCTTCGCCTCTTTCGGCCCAATTAGATGTGCCTCGATATCGTAGCTCTTGGCGATCGTGGCCAAGCGTTTTGTCTCGTGCATGCGCTCCTTGGTACGTGCCACGCTGAGGGAGCCGTTCTGCTTGATTCCCGTCGCTTGTCCTGTCTCTGCCTCCAAACATCCGTAGAGCTGCACGTTGTATCGGGAAAGTTCGGTCAAGGTGTGGCTCGACCGAAGTTGCATTATCAGGCCGGCTGCATGCCAGGTCGTGCCGGAAGTGAGCTTGCCGCGCTCCAATAGAACTATGTCTGTCACTCCGAGCTTGGACAAGTGATAAGCGATGCTGCTGCCTACAACGCCACCGCCAACAATGACCACTTCGGCCGACGTGGGAGGCGATTGATCCATCAGCGGAACTTTCGCTTGCTGAAAGGTGATGACTGGATTCTCATATCGGCATCCTCAGTCGTTGGCTGGCAGCACATCTCCAGGAAGAAAGGGCCACCAAACTGCATTTCAAACATCGCAAATGCGCGGCCGGCGATCCGGTGTGTCGAGCCAGGGGCGGGCGCGTTCGAGCGCCGAGGCGACGCGGAAGGCACGCACATCGTCGAAAGCGCGAGCGACGATCTGAACGCCGCTGGGCAGGCCATTCTCGTCGATGCCGGACGGCACAGCCAGAACTGGCAATCGGCCCAACATGTTAAAAGGGTGGGTCAGCACCCATCCATAGTTAGGCATGACCAACTTGCCGTTGATGGTTAAGTCCTTGTCCCAAGGTTTCAACTCAGCGGGCACGGCCTGGGTCGCGTTGGTTGGGCAGATGAACGCGTGGCAGCGCTCAAGAATAGGGCCGAGTGTCGACTGCATTTTGTTGGCAAGATCGAAAGCCTCGTAAAGCGCCTTTCCCGTGACCGAAGGGCGGTTCTCCATGTAATAGCGCGTGTAGTCGCAGAGCATGTCCGCCTGTTTGTCCAGATTGCGAGTTGGTGAACCACTGGAAACCAGCACCAAATAGCGCATCGCCACGCTTGTGAGCCGTTCGGTCCAGCCCAGTTCGACCTCTTCGATTTCCGCCCCCTTGCGGCGAAGTGCATCAAGCGCGGCCAGCGTCAATGACTTGACCTCGGGCGCGACTTCGCGGAAGCCGAGGTCGAGGGAATAAGCGATGCGCCAGCCCTCGATACCCCCCAGTCGCTGGGGGATACGGAGTTTGGGCCGAATCGCCGCGTTGTCCAGCGAGTGAGGTCCGGCCATGACGTTCTGCATCAGTGCACAGTCGGCGACCGTGCGCGTCATTGGCCCCACAGTGCTGTACATTTCGAGATTGAAGGGTGGGTCCGACGGAATCCGCCCATGTGGTGCCCGGTAGCCAATGATACCGCAACAGGCCGCCGGCACGCGCAGTGATCCGGCGTTATCCGAGCCGGTGGCCAGCGTTGTTGCACCGGCCGCCAGCGCTGCAGCCGAGCCGCCAGACGAACCGCCGCAGGTGTAGCGGGTATCCCATGGGTTGCGCGTCGTACCGTGCAGACGCGAGGTCGTTACCCAGTCAATGCCGAACTCGGGAGTCGTCGATCGGGCATGAAGGATGGCGCCGGCCCGCAGCAGGCGCTCGATGGCGGGATTGGTATGGTCGTCAACGCAGTCCTTGTAGATCAGCGAGCCCTTGGTGGTCACACGGCCCTTGATCGCGGTTATGTCCTTGACGGCGAGCGGCAGGCCCTCGAGCGCACGGGCACGCCCCTTCATGTATTTGGCCTCGGCGCGGCTCGCCTTTTCCAGCGCCTCGTCGAAATAGGTGTTGGCAAAGGCGTTGACCTGGGGCTCGACCGCTTCCGCCCGTGCAATGATCGCCCGCATTAGCTCGACGGGCGAAAGTTCGCGCCGCCTGAAACCTGCGATCGCCTCGGTCGCCGAAAGATAACAAAGTTCGGTGTCGCTCATCGCTCGGCCTCCGCACCGCTCATGGCCGACAGCCTTCGCGCCAATTTACGAGCTTTCGCATACCGTATTCAGAGAGCACTGTCCCACTACCTCCGGCATGGCCAACGTCTCAATGGTAAGATCGCACTCCAGATCGCGAAGTTTTGGCCGAACATCGTTCTCGCGCAACTCGGGGTACAACAACTGCCGCCTGTCACGCCCCATCGACCGCGGCGTATCTTAGTGTATCTTAGGGCGTGGACTCAAATGACTGGTTTGCGATCCGGCGGAGCAGGAACAGGCTGGCAGCCAGATGGATGGCGGACAGGAAGTTGTGGGCGGTCTTGTCGTAGCGCGTGGCGATCCTGCGGAACTCCTTGATCTTGCCGAAGATCCGTTCGACGAGATTGCGCGTCCTGTAGGTCTCCCGATCGAGCGGCCGCGGCAACTTCCGGCTGGACCTCGACGGAATGTCCGCGGTTGCTCCCGCCGTCTCGTCATGCCCGAGCCCAGCGAGAAGCGCCACCGCCTGCGCGCAGTCGGCTGCCTGGCCCGGGGTCAGGAACACGGTCTTCACCATCTCGTGCACGTCGATGCCGAGATGGACCTTCGTCGTCCGTCCGCCGTGGCTCAGCCCGACCTGCGGTGGCGCGCCGTCCCCGGGGCGCCCCGGCGCCGTGCTGGTGGACGCGCACCGACGAGGAGTCCACCATGCGCAGGCGAACCGAGCCGGGTGGGCCGTCGTCGCCCCCGTCGTCATCGCCCGCAAGCCTTTGAAGCTTCTCCATGATCGCCGCCCAGATGCCGTTCCTGCTCCACCGGTTGTAGCGGTTGAAGCAGGTCGTGTACGGACCGTACCGCTCCGGCAGGTCGCGCCACGGCGTCCCGGTGCGAAGCACGAAGAAGATGCCGTTCATCACCCTCCGGTCATGTACCCGTTCCGGGCCCTGGTGCTTGTGGGAAAGCACCGAGCGGAGGATTTTCCATTCCGCGTCGCTCATGTCGTGTCGGTCGCCGCTCATGCCTCGAACTCCTTTTGGATTGCTTTCGCCAAGAACTGACAGATCATGCGAAAAGGTCAACATTTGGGTACATAGCCGCCTAGAAAATTGTCAGAGATTGTGCAAGGATAAGCTGGTTATGACGCAAACTTCCGCGACCGCCTCTGGCGATGCCGTAACTGTCCTTGTCTATTTTCCCGGCCCTCAACACGATGAACGCTATTCGGCGTGGATCCGCGAGCGCTATCCCGCTCTGCGCGTCCTGAGTGCCAACGATGCGGCGTCGCTCGATCGTTACGTGGCAGAGGCCGACGTTCTCCTAGCTCAACATTTTCCTGTCGAAGTCTTCGACAAGGCGCGTCGGCTGCGCTGGTTTCAAAGCACCAACGCGGGCGTCGACTCAATCTTTCCGATCCGCGACCGCGTCGGCGACCTCACCGTTACCAGTGCGCGAGGTATGCATGGCGAAGTCATCGCCGACTTCGTAATGGCGGGTATAACAATGATGCACTGGGACTTCCCGCGGTTCATGCGGGAGCAAACTCGCAGGGAATGGCATGCACGAGGCGTCGCTCCCCTCGCGGAACGTGTGCTCGGAGTGGTCGGGCTCGGCTCGATTGGCACAGCCATAGCCCGCCGTGCCAAAGGCGCCGGCATGACGGTGGTCGGCTCGAAACGAGATGTAACCCAGTCTGTGGCTGGCGTCGACAGGCTCTTCCCGCCAACTGGCCTCGAGGAACTTCTACAACTTTCTGACTTTGTTGTCCTCGCCGTTCCTCAGGTTCCAGAAACCACAGGTCTAATTGGTCGCGAGCAGCTTCGGCTAATGGGCGACACGGCCTTTCTGGTCAACATTGCCCGAGGCTCGGTATGTGTGGAAGGCGAGCTCATCGATGCGCTTCGGGCGGGCACCATCGCTGGCGCCCTGCTCGACGTGTTTGAGCGCGAACCACTCCCAGCCGACAGTCCACTTTGGTCGATGCCTAACGTCATCGTCACCCCCCATACTGCCGGTTATCCGAGCAACTACGACGCACGCGCATTTGAGATTTTTGGCGACAACCTGCAGCGATTCCTCGACAATAAGTCACTGCGTAACGTTGTCGATTTAAGGCAAGGTTATTAACTAAGGAAGCCGAGAAAGCGAGAGATGGCAGGGTCACGCGACATTCCAGAGCTTGAGAACGTGGCGCTGCGTTTCCCGGTGCGCTGCAAAACCGCCCGGGGAACATGGACCCTGACATCGTGGCCAGAGTAAGCGTTCTGCATTTCGAACGCGCCGAATACGCGGCGCGGTTGACGGCAGTGAAGGAGCGCATGTGCGCCGAGAAGATCGATGTGCTGGTCGTCACCGAGCCGCCCAACATGTATTATCTGACTGGCTTCGACGCTTATTCCTTTTACGTTCCGCAGGCGGTGGTCGTTGCCCTCCATCTGGATTTACCGATCTGGACCGGGCGGTTCATGGACGCCGTCACCGCCCAAAGTACGACCTACCTACCGTCTGATCACATCGTGCCCTATCCCGACCACTACGTGCAGTCGACCGAGCGCCACCCTATGACCTTCATTGGCAATCTGATCGCCAATAAAGGATGGAGCCACGCGTCGATCGGGGTGGAGATGGGCGCACCTTACTACAGCGCCCGCAACCACTCCGAACTGCAAAAGGCGTTGCCCAAAGCACGTTTCCAAGACGCCGAGCTTCTGGTCA
This sequence comes from Paracoccaceae bacterium, assembly GCA_026707935.1. GTDB lineage: Bacteria > Pseudomonadota > Alphaproteobacteria > Rhodobacterales > Rhodobacteraceae > JAPPHA01. The sequence goes on along the minus strand of JAPOVX010000082.1, from coordinate 12,301 downwards.
ACTGGGTCCGCATCGTCAAGAGCAAGCAGGAACTTGAGTACATGCGTGCTGCTGGCGAAACGACCGATCGCATGGTCGCGGCTGCGGCACGCGCCGCGCACCCGGACATACGCGAGTGCGACCTCGCCTCGGCCATCGTCGAAGTGCAGCTCAAGGGCACTGAGCGCCACGGAGGCATGCCGAGCTCGGGCGCGCCGATGATTTGCGCCGGTGCGCGTGCCAACGAACCGCATCCGGCCTGGAACGACCAGAAACTCGGCAACAACGTCCCAGTGAACATCGAGATGGCCGGTGTTTGCCACCGGTACCATGCGCCGATCGGTCGAACTTTCTATCTCGGTGCCCCACCCCATTCCTATCGCGACCTGGCCGAACGCGTCGCGGCTGGTGTTCATGCGGCGCTGGATGTCGTCAAGCCAGGAGCATCCTGCGAGGCGGTCGAGGCGACGTGGCGAAATACTCTCGCCCAGTGGGGTCTCGAAAAGGAGGCACGGCTCGGCTATCCAACCGGCATCGCTTTCGCGCCGACCTGGGGCGAGCGCACCGCCAGCCTGCGCAAAGGCGACACCACAGAGCTCAAGCAGGGCATGGTTTTCCATATGATGGGGGGGCTCTGGATTGAAGGAACCGGCGTGACAATTACCCAGACCTTTGTCGTCACTGATTCCGGACATGAAAACTTGACCAAGAGTCCGCGCGAGCTCATCATCATTCCCTAACAGAACCTAGATTCGCGCCCTCTTAGGGATACCTATTCCAGGCCAAAGACATGATCCAACCGCCAGCCAAAGTATGCAATTCGTTGACCGCGAAAGTGATCGAGATTCGGCGCAGAATTCATCAATACCCGGAGTTGTCGAATCAAGAACACGCAACGCAGAAGTTGATCGAGCGCGAGCTTCGGCAGGGCGGGCTGGAGAACATTCAGCATGTGGCGGGAACGGGATTGGTAGTCGACATTGAAGGAGCAAGCCCGGGTAAACGCCTGGTGCTGCGCGCCGACATGGACGCATTGCCCATTCAGGAAGATCGCCCTGACCTCGACTTTGCCTCTGCCCACGACGGTGTCATGCACGCCTGTGGGCATGACGCGCACACTGCAATGCTACTGGGGGCGGCGATGATGTTGTACGACGCGCGTCAGCAATTGCAAGGATGCGTTCGATGCGTATTCCAGCCCGCCGAGGAGGCCGAACCCCTTGGCGGGCGGGCGATAGTAGCAGACGGCGTGCTCGACGATGCCGATGCTGCGCTTGCGCTGCATATCGATCCGGATATCGAAGCCGGCTGCATTGGCATAAACGATGGCGCGATGCTGGCGGGTGGCATTGAATTCACGTTGTTGGTTAATGGGCGAAGTGCGCACGCCGCCCGACCGGAACGCGGCATCGACAGCATCTACATCGCCGCCTGCATAGTGCAGGTGCTTCAGTCCATCGCAAGCCGGCAGGTGAACCCGATGGAGCCTTTCGTATTGACGCTGGGCAAGATCCACGGCGGCACCGCAAAAAATATCATTGCCGAGCAGACCATCATCGAAGGCACCGCCCGCGTGCTCTCCGAGCGACTGCGAGAGGCGGTGCCCAAACTCATTTTGAACACCGCGCGGTCGATTGCCGCCGCCCACGGTGCGAGCGTTGAGCTCGATATCAATTACGGCGAGCCGGTGTTGGAGAACGATCCATCGGTCAACGAATTGACTCGCCGCGCCGCAGCCAGGGTAGTTGGTGCTGACAAGATTATTGAACTGCCTGTCGGGAGCATGGGCAGCGAGGACTTCGCGTTTTATACTCAGAAGCTACCGGGTGCGATGTTTCGGCTCGGCGTATGTGCCAAAAATGATGCCGAACCCTATCCGCTGCATCACCCGCGACTCAATATTGATGAATCGGCGTTGCCGGTCGGCATCGCCATTTTCGTAGAGGCCACGAGAGACTTTCTGAGCTGACTTTGCTTGTTTCGCCGGCGAAACATGCGGCCATCGTGCTGGCCAGCGTTCGTCTCTGCACAGCGGGTGGCAGGGGAACAGTCGCCAAAAAACCAAAAATCAACAGCCCCGGCTTTCCTTCGACTACTTGACGAAAAGAGTGCGCGGCGTCGAACACAGGGCCTCATGGCCACTCTCAGTGACGGCGAAGGATTGCGTGATTGCGACACTGACATCGTCCAGCCACAGGCCAGGCATCATATGGAAACACATGCCCGGCTCAAGAACCGTTTCATCTCCCTTGCGCAAACTGGCCGTTCGTTCACCGACCGCGGGCGGATAGCCAATTCCGATGGAATAACCGAGCCTCGACTCTTTCTCGAGGCCGTGTCGGGCGAGCGATTGCCGAAAGAAGGCATTGACCTCCGAGCATGTGCGACCGGGGCGAATACTCTCGAGTCCCGCATTCAGAGCTTCGATCGCGATGTCACAGAGCTCACGGTAGGCGGGGGAAGGTTGTCCGACCGAGATCGTGCGACCTAGATTGACCTGGTAGCGGAGCCGATTTCCGTGAACTTCGATATAGACCGTTGTTGAAGCCGGCAGCGGCTCGTCGGTCCACGCCGGATGTGGCTCGAGGGCCCTCCCTCCAACGCCGAGCATCAGCTGCGAGCAGTCATAGCTTCCCCCGAATTCAGGCGTGCCAGACACTTGCTGGTGATAGATGGCGGCGGCGAGATCACATTCGCGGACTCCGGGTTCGATTGTATCGACGGCCCGCTGTATCGCGGCATCGGCGATTCGGCCGGCTTGTCGCATGAGAGATAGTTCGGCCGGGCTTTTCACAATTCGGATCCAATTCACCAGTAGATCCGAGTCTACAAATTCAGCGAGCGGAAGAGCTCGGGCGAGATCGGCGTGTGCACGCGCGGAATAGTAGTAGCCTCCCATCTCTACGCCGATTTTCACCCTTTGGCCCCCAATTTCTTTTACCACGTCGGCCATAATGTCGTACGCGGACAAGCCAGCAGCCGACTGGACATATTCGTCTTCGTAAGCTCTGATATTGTCATCCGAAAGATAGGTAGTCCTTACTGCAGAGACGCGGTCCATGAAACGCCCGATCCAGATGGGTTCGTCGTGATGGAGCGCGACGATCACCATTTGTGGCGTGTAGAACGAATAAGCGTTGTAGCCGGTCAGATAATTTTGGTTCGGGGGCTCCGAGAGAAGCAATATATTGATTCCTCTTTTGGCCATCGCTTCTTTTACAGCCGTCAAGCGCGCCGCATATTCGGCGCGCTCAAAATGCAGTTCCTTTTTCATACCGATGTACCTCGGATTGACTGCCAGAATTGGGCATCGTCCGCGGACGCGAGCTTAGAGGAACCGAGTGCTTCGATTCGGTTGAGGGCGAGGAACCAACCCTTCACTTTCGATCCGAGGGCAAAGCCTCGTTACTCTTCGGCCCCGAAGGAGCGGCCGATGAACGCACTCTGTTGCTGAAAGATTGATCCGAGTCTTGCGCCGGGCACCGGCAAACGTACCGGCACGTCGGCGAGGCGCGGTACGATCGTCGCTTCGCCACGCACAATCAAGGATTCGAACGCGTCGGGGTCTTCTGTCAGCGGCACGGATCTTTCGGGCGTTAGCAAAGGCCAGGTGTCCGCCGCGGCATAGTTCAAGTTCAACAGTGAGCGAGGTCGTCCGCTCCGGCTTTCTGACGAACCGTGCACTGCCCGCACGTGATGGACGGTAATGGAGCCCGCGGGCCCGGTGAGGGCTACCGCCGAGGAGGCGTCGAAGCCGGCGACCTCTGGGTTGATCGCGCCGACGAACCAGCCATCGTCATGGTGGTCGAAGATGGGTCCCATGTGCGAGCCGGGGATAACGCTTAACGGACCGTTTTCCGCCGCGCAGTCGTCGAGCATTACGTTAATTGAAAGCATGTCGTCGTTGGTCTGGGGGTAGAATGCCCAGTCTTGGTGCCACTCAATGGTGGCGCCGCCGCCGGCCGGTTTACAGTTCAGCTTGGAGTGGTCGAATCGGATGTTCGGTCCAATTAGATCAGCAACGATGTCGAGCACGGTTGAGGACCGCATCATCGACGAATAGGCCGGATGCTGTCTGTCCGGAACCCTGATACGGTTTACCTTGGGCTGCTCTGCCGTGTGACCTTCGGCCAGGTCGAAAACATCGTTGCTGGTGCTCACCGAACGAGCCTGCTCGAGAAACGCGTCGGTGACGCGGCGCAGCTCGTTGAGCGTCTCGCCTTTAACTGCGTCTTCGACGACAAGGTAGCCATTCTCTTTGTAGTGCACAATTTGGCGTTTCTGCAGCATCGCTCATCTCCCCGATCGAAAACTGGAGCAACCAATTACGTAACTGCTCACCCCTTCTTGGGAGCAGATTCGGCGTAGTGCAACTTGATCATGTCTGCGGCCTTGCCTGCAAGCGCGATCTAGATGGCGACGAGGGGATTGTATCCGAGCGCGGCCATCGAGCTCAGGCCGCTTGAGATCCGGCACCAGGCCTCGGCGTGATGCCGTGTCCGGAAGCACCCGGACACCTTCATCTTGACCTACGCATCCTGATCTTCCGCTCCGGCATTGTTGGTGAAGCTGACGTCCGGGTCGCTCATGAAGCGCAGCACGGATTCCTCGTGCTTCAGGAGGCGCTCATGCAGGTTGTGCGCGTTGGACTTCGCGGTCCGCCCGCGCTTCCCCTTCGGGCGCGGCGGGATGTCGGGCAGTTCCTTGCCGCCCTGGGTCAGGTTGGTCCGGTACCGCTTGCGCACGGCCAGACGTTCGGCCTCGGTCAGGACCTTGGCGTCGCACTTGTTGATCCTGTGGCAGGCCTCGCGCAGCAGGCTCTTCATCAGGCGCGCCCAGCGGAAGCCGTTGGACTCGATGACGAAGGCAATCTCGCGGAGGAGGTGACATCCGCACAGCTGGTGCCTGCACCGGTCGCAGGCGAAGCAATTCGCCCAGCAGTCGTGGACCAGGACGCCGGCGTAGCGCGGGCGGATCGCGGGCGGATCGCGCTTCATGATGGCGCCGCCCCCAAGGAACGGCTCGATGTACACGTCATGAGGCGGCATCGCCGCGATGATCGCCTGGCTGAGACCGGACGTGGCCTTGGAACCGAACCATGCAGTCACCGCAGAAGCCTCTCCGCCTGCCCGAATCAACGCATGACCCCTGGACAGGCGTCGGAAGCTATGTTGTCAAATGCGGTCCCTGCAGAAGGAAGAACCGTTCGCCCGGCTCGCGACAAACCAGTCACGCCACGCAAGGGGGCACACCTGAACCAAGGGGTGAGCAGTTACCCAATTACCTTATCAATTCACCTGAAGCGGGCCACCTCTCCCCCGAATACAAGTCAACAAGATTTCCAGTTTGGAGGCAAAAGTCGCTTGTGGTATCCTGCTTTCGGTTACGAATGGGAAGGAAGAACAATGAAGAGTCTGAATGTATTTCTCGGAACGGTCATCGTCGCGGCGATGTCGATAACGCTAGTCCATGCGTCGGACGGAACATTTCGCCAATCCCACTACGGTGGATTTAAAGGGTTAGACCTCGACCCAGCGTCAGAAAATCGCTTCTTTCAAGTAACAGAGAAGACGATGAGCCGCTTGATCAGGCCCGGCGAAGGCGGAAAGCCAGATGCGGATCTGGCGACTGAGTGGTCTTCAAATGACGACACGACCGAATGGATCTTCAAGTTGCGTGAAGGGGTCAAATTCCACGACGGGTCTGACTTCGATGCGGCCGACGTGATTTATACCTTTGATCACGTACAAGACCCCGAATTCGATTCGACCGCCGCGGCGGTCGTCAAGATGGTCGAAAAGATAGAAGCCCTCGACCCGTTCACTATCAAGATGACCCTCAGTGCACCATACCCGGATCTCGGGTTAGCGCTGCAGGATTATCGCTTGCGGATAATTCCGGAAGGCTCGGTGGATACAATTTCGACGACCGGTATCGGAACCGGACCATTTATGGTGGATACATACGATCCTGACGGCACAACCGTTCTGAAGGCGAATCCCGACTATTGGGAGGGCCCGCCCGGTGTCGAGACGATCGAGGTCATCGCCATCGTGGATGCGAATGCGCGCGTACAAGCATTACAAACCGGCCAGATCGACATGCTAGGCTGGAGTGATATGACTGGGGAAAGTCGACGGCTCTTCGAGAACAACCCAGATTACAAAATGCTGACCGTTGAAACAGGCGCTTGGACGGGAATCGCTTTCCTGACAGACACAGAGCCCTTCACCGACCCACGCGTGCGCAAGGCGCTGCGAATAGCAACCGATCGCCAAGCCCTGATTGACCTCGTTCTTGGCCCCGGCAACGGCACAGTTGCCTGTGATCATCCGGTGTGGACGGGCGATCAATATTGGACGCCGATCGAATGCCCCCAGCAGATCGAAGAAGCCAAGCGGCTGCTCGCCGAAGCGGGCTATCCCGATGGCATCGAGTTCGATATCGTCACCAGCAACATTGAATCCTATTTCATTCCGCTGGCGGAGGCCTATCAGCAACAAGTTGCGGAGGCCGGGATCAGGGCCAACATCGTGGTGGCCCCGGCGGAAGGATACTGGTCGGAAGTCTGGTTGAAGCTGCCAGTCTCGCAAACGAGGTGGGGCCAAAACCCCGCTGACAAAATCCTAAATGCAGACTTTAGGGGCGGTGCGCAGTGGAACGAAACCCGTTTCAACAATGCGGAGTTCGACGCTTTGCTGGATCAGGCGGGTCAGGAACCCGACTTCGAGAAACGAAAGGCTCTGTACGCTCAACTGCAGCGGATAATCTACGAGACAGGCGGAAACTTCATTCCGTTTCACATGAACCAGGCCATTGCAGTGACCGACAGAGTTTCCGGGATGCAAGCGGTGGTTGGAGATGCTGTCCGTTACCACCTAATAACTGTAAGCGACTAACCGACAGGTAATGCTCTTGCAGTCCAATAGTAAGTGGAGTCCACGTCGCTTTGGCCCGGGCCTTTGGTCCGGGCCCGGGATGCTGGAAACAAGGCGAGAGCCCGGCTGAAATGCTACTGCTCAGGCCTGAATTTCCATCGACTGAACTCCTGACATATACGTTTCCGAAAACCGCCACGGACTCGCCGACTGTTACTTTGCGGGTGACGCCACCCGGTGCCTTATCTACCGCTCGCTGTCGGGAATGGATCCTCGAACTTCTTGAGTTCAACTTGGTTTCCAGGCCATGACAAGGCCGTGATCAGGAGTCGAAATGGTTAGGTTGATTGCGCGCAGGTTGGCACTTGGCGCTATAACGATCATGCTCGTCTCGGTCGTTATTTTCGCGGGGCTCGAAGCGCTGCCCGGCGACGCTTGCACCGCCTATCTGGGGCAGGCGGCCCAGGGAAAGAGGCTGGAAAATTGCCGTGAGGAATTTGGAGTCAACCGCCCACCGGTGACACGCTACGTTGAATGGATCGGAGGCGCGGTTAGGGGCGATTTCGGCGTCTCGCTCAAGGATAAGGAACCCGTCTCCGAAACGGTCGGCAACCGTTTTCGTAACACGGTCATCCTCGGCGCTACGGCGTCGCTGGTAGGAATTCCGTTTGCCATCCTGCTCGGTGTCATCGCGGCCCTGTGGCGGGACCGCGCCCCCGACCTATGGATATCCACCACGGCGATATTCGCCATGACGATCCCGGAGTTTGTGACCGCCACCGTCTTAATCCTGATTTTCAGCGTCTGGCTCGGATGGCTCCCCGGAATCGTGGTTACGCGACCCGATGCACTGCTTTTTGAGTTTTTGTCGGACATCATCCTTCCGATCATCGCACTCGCACTTGTCATGTCGGCGCACATTTTGCGCATGGTACGTACCAGCGTAATCGATGTGTTGGCCAGCGACTACGTCCAGATGGCGCAACTGAAGGGCGTGCCTTATTGGCAGAGAGTGTTCAGGCACGTGTTACCGAACGCCCTGTTGCCGACCATCAATCTCGTCGCCTTGATGATTGCATGGCTATTGTCTGGCACAGTAGTCATCGAGGTAGTGTTCAACTATCCTGGGCTTGGTCGATTGATGGTCCAGGCCATCTTTTTCCGTGACATTGTCACGGTGCAGGCCATCGCCCTGATATTGGCGACGCTTTATATCGGACTGAACCTCTTCGCCGACTTGTTGACTCTTGTAGCCAATCCACGACTTAGAACGATGCGGTCGAGGCAGCCCTGATGGCGACGACAAACTTTAAGCACCTCCAAAAGAGTGTGCTCGCTAGGTCACTAGCTGTCCTCTTGTCGGTGGCCTCCCGGCCTTCTGGCCTCATAGGTCTCATTCTCGTGGCTTTCCACGTCCTCTTGGCGGTCGTGTCGCCTGCAATCACGCCCTACGATTTCAAAGAGATGAACCCACAGTTGACCCTCGTTGGGCCCTCCTCCGAGCACTGGTTCGGCACCGATAACCTCGGGCGCGACGTGTTCACTCGCTCCGTGCTTGGGGGGCGACAGGCGTTACTTGTGACAACCGTTGGCACTGTCCTCGCCATCACATGGGGAGGATTGCTGGGAATTTTACTTGGCTTCGTTGGCGGATGGCTCGACGAGTTCCTTATGCGTCTCGTCGATGCGTTTCTTTGCTTGCCATGGATTCTGGTTTTGCTCTTGATCGTTGTCATAATCGGTTTCGGTCCCAGTGTGATGATTCTTACTTTGGGGTTTTTCTTCGGCGTCCCGGTTATACGTATGGCGCGCGCAGCGACGCACGATGTGGTGGCACTCGACTTCGTGACCGCTGCCCGAGCGCGCGGCGAAAGTCGGTCCACAATTGTTTGGCGGGAACTTTTGCCGAACGTGCTCGATGTTCTGCTGGTTGAAGGCGCCATGCGTTGGTCTTGGATGCTGCTGACGTTCAGCTCGTTATCATTTCTCGGGTTTGGTGTAACGCCGCCAACGCCCGACTGGGGCCTGATGATTTCCAATGCGCGAGGCTACATTTCGATCGCATGGTGGGCGGCGGTGGCTCCCATCGTGGCACTCAGCTCGCTGATCATTGGGATCAATTTGTTTGCCGACGCACTGGCCAAGACCCTGGGTATCGATCGTGCCCAAAAGGCGCCAGTCTAGTTCTCGCAATGGGTGAATCCCTCGTCCAGGTAAAGAACTTGAGCGTAGGTTATACAAGCCAGGCGGGAGCCACGCTGCCAATACTGCGGAACATCGATCTCGCGATTGGCGAGGGCGAGACGATTGGGTTGGTTGGCGAGTCAGGATGCGGCAAGAGCACAATGGCCCTGGCCATGATGGGTTATCTGAAAAGTGGCATCCGGGTCTTAGAGGGCGAATCCCTCTTTCGTGGGGTCAATGTATTCAACATGGACGAACGGGCTCTCGACGCCATTCGCGGCGGTAATCTTGCCCTGATTCCACAGAATGCCGGCCAGTCATTGACTCCGACCTTGAGAGTCGGCCGGCAGATTGGCGAGTCCGTAAGGCTGCATTCAAAGCTCGCAAAAGATCAACAGCGTGAACGTGTTATCGAATTGGCGTCTCAAGTGCGTTTGCCGCAGCCAGAGGAAATGCTGGAACGCTATCCCCACGAACTCTCTGGCGGTCAACAACAACGTGTTGCCATCGCGATGGCGCTGGCGGGCCAGCCCGAAGTTCTGTTGCTCGATGAGCCGACGACCGGTCTCGACGTCACAACTCAAGCCCATATCCTTGGGTTGTTGCGTGAGTTGGCGGCTGAGACCGGGACTGCGATGATCTATGTCAGCCACGACCTGGGCGCCATTGCGCGAGTCAGCAATCGCATAATCGTCATGTATGCAGGGGAACTCGTGCTCGATGGTCCGGCACGCCGGGTGTTGAAGCAGCCGGCACATCCCTATGCCCGTGGGCTGCTTTTGTCAATTCCCAGGTTGAAGGAGGCGGTCGTGCCTGCCTCGATGCCGGGACGGCCTCCGCCTCCGGGCAGGGCTGGCCAAGGATGCGGATTTGCCGATCGCTGTCCCATGGCGGGGCAACGTTGCAGGGACGAAAGACCATTGCTTGAGCCCACGACCTCGCGAGAGCTTGTGCGCTGCCATTTCCACGACCGGGTGGAGCAACTCACACCACTGGAACCGCCGCATTGGCGCCGCGGGGCGAGTAGGGACCAATTGGACAGCATCCTTCGACTCGACAATGTGGCAATCAGCTATGCCAAGCCCGGTATCGTTGACCAGATTCTGGGTCGGCATCCTGAGGTGAGGCCAACTGTCGACGAGATCGATTTGACCATTCTCCGAGGGGAAGTCGTCGGGGTGGTCGGCGAATCCGGAAGCGGCAAGTCGACGATCCTTCGGGCCATTGCCGGCCTTTTGCCTCCGCGAAGCGGATCCATCACTTTCGAGCAGGCCGAAAATCTGAACACCCCTGTCGACAAGCGAGCGAAGAACCTGTCTCGACGGGTTCAGCTTATTTTTCAGAATCCGGATGCCTCTCTCAACCCCCGACACACAGTGGCGCAAATTCTAGCGCAACCGCTGAGGCTCTACTTTGGACTTGGCAACGACCAATTGCGAGAGCACAGCGTAGCTTTGCTCGAGGGGGTGCGTCTTGGCGAAGATTATCTAGAGCGCCTGCCGAGTCAGTTGTCCGGAGGAGAAAAGCAACGGATCGCGGTAGCGCGGGCCTTCGCCGCCAACCCTGACCTGGTTCTGTGCGACGAGGTGACATCTGCACTCGATGTATCGGTTCAAGCCGCGGTCCTGGATCTGTTGAAGCAACTCCAGGCCGATCGGGGAACAACCTATATTTTCGTGTCGCATGATCTGGCCGTGGTACGTGCCATAGCCGATCGCGTGGCCGTCCTCTACCAAGGCAGGATTTGTGAGATGGGTCCATCTGAAAACGTCTATCGCTTTCCCTCCCAGCCCTACACCGAAGTGTTGCTCGGCGCGGTACCGGAGCCCGATCTGGATGCAGGTCCGGGACTCGTGGCCAAGGATGTACCGGACCTGTTTCCCCCGGATAAAGGGTGTCCCTTCCAACGACGTTGCCCCCGGCATATCGGCGATATCTGCGACAATGAGACGCCACCATGGCAGCCTACGGAGTTGGGTCATGCGATCCGCTGCCATATTCCACTGGCCGAGCTGCATCGCAGGCAGGAGCAGTCGGCGAACGCCGTTACTGCGAAGTCAGAGACCGGCAAATGAGTCGGCGATACGTTGATCGCGGAAATGTCCGAATCCGGGTGCTGGAGCCCAGCGGTCCACCGGACAAGGACCTGCTCGCGCAGAATTTAGCGGCCCTGAGGTCAGCTGGCCTCGAGGTGGATTACCAACCCTACGATGCCGATTCTGGTGACCGTGTGGGCATGGGTGGAATAGCGGATCGGCTGAGACAACTGCGTGAGGGCCTAACCGGCGATGGCTACGACTACCTGGTGGCAGCATGTGGAGGAAATGGCGCCAGCGATCTGTTGAGTCGGCTCGACTGGGGTGGCCTGGAACGCTTGTCACCGCGACCGCTGGTGGGAATTTCTGACGTGAGCGCACTTCAGTCGGCGCTCTATGCCCGACTCGGGTGGCCTGCACTATATGCGAATATGCCGGGATCATCGTTGTGGACGCAGACTGATATCGAGCGGTTGTCGGCACTGCTGGTGAATGGTCGGCCCAGGTCCGGGTCAATTTCGGTGCAACCCCTGAATAAGCTTCCAGCAGAGGGTGTAAGGGGGACCCTGTTTGGGGGCTGCCTGAGTGTGATCACCAGATTGGTCGGTACCCCTTATATGCCGGAGTCACTGGCCGGCTACGTGCTATTTTTTGAGGATGCATACGAGTACGAAACGAGGTTGCTGGCCGCCTGGAACCAATTGTTGGACAGTGGATTACTCATTGGTGCTTCGGCCGTGGTGCTCGGCCGTTTTACCGAGATGTTGGGTGTGCAAAACGAAAGTTGGCTGAGGCACAGGATCGCAGAGCGCACCGGGTGCCCGGTCTATTATTCACCTGATTTCGGCCACATCACCGGTAGCTACCCGCTGGCCCTGGGTGCTTCGGCCCGGATAGTTTCTGGCCAGCTTCAGTGGTCGCTCAACTGAGGCCCAGTACGGGGTTCTCGTAACGGAGCTGCAGTATGGTGCTTAAGCAAGTTATTGTATTTGACTGATTTTCGATGTTTTTTTTCGGTTAAGCTATTGATTTCATTCAATCTGGTCCTCAAGGCGGGTTAGCTCCATATTTCCCTCATTTTTGAAGGGGAATTATGATTCTTGAGGAAGCCGGGATTGGCGAGGGAGCGTTTTCGAGCCCATTGAGTGAGCTTGAGATAGATGTGTTTTTGGGACTTATAAAGATGGGTTGACGGCGCGTCACGCCGCCAGCTTTCGATCAGTT